>NZ_JBYCKM010000005.1:0-180162 GCF_057473385.1 Alkalihalobacterium sp. TH-98
ATGCAGATGCCGAAGCGGAAGCCGACGCCAATGCCGAAGCGGAAGCCGATGCCGACGCTGACGCCGAAGCCGATGCGGACGCCGAAGCGGAAGCCGAAGCCGATGCGACAGCCGAAGCCGAAGCCGACGCTGACGCCGAAGCCGATGCCGATGCCGATGCAGATGCCGAAGCCGAAGCAGATGCTGTTGCGGAAGCCGATGCTAGATTTGATAACAATGAGATTAGAACGGGAGATAATATCATCATTAATGTTGGTGGTGGTAGTGAGACTGGAGCATTAGGGTCTCTTGCAATGGCTCTATCTACACTTACTTTATTTGAAGCATTGAGAGGAAGTCAAAATACCGAAAACCTTATGGCTACACTAACGAATACGATGAATTTAATGGCTTCACAAAATGATGAAAGTACTCGTAGAGCTATTATGGAAGCTATTAATTCTCTCAATAACAACAATAACAATAATAATCAATAAAGTTGGAGGTCATTTTATGCCAAAAAGAAACGTCTCGCGCTGTGCTATTTCTGCTAAAAGAGATGAAGTATTAGTAAAAGTAGTTAACAGCAATGAAGGAACTAGTCGCAAATTTGGGGTCAATGCGTATGACAAAGACAGTGAAACAAACCAATCATTACCTGTTTACGCCGGTGAAAAACTATTAAAAACAGATAAACTTGCACCAGGAGCAGAGCAACTCTATAAGATTGACACTTCTAATGTTAGAAACAAAATTATTTTTGAAATCGTTCAGGAAGGCGGCGGTGGAGGTATTGGAGTCTCCACAAACAATAAAGGATCATCTAGTGTTGTGATCCGCTTGAAATAAAAGTAATGAATATCAAACTGGGCCAAAGCAAATCTTTGGTTCAGTTTTTTTATTATACCGTGTGTTTATTGAAAAATTTTGGTAAATAGAATAATATGATATAGGTAAAATTAACTATGATTGCTCCTCTTTATCTATTTAACTAGTGTGCTTTCATCAGATAAAAATGAATACATGTGATCAAGGGATTAAAAAGGAGAAAATTATGTTTAATCGATCTTATCCAATTTAGCTATTATTTTATTAACTCATCTCGTGAGTACTTTAATGAATTATAAAGACCGGTTAAGACCACATCTATTGTCTATATGTATCGTTATGATATTTTCTATTGCCGTTATTACCATGTTTTATTTACCTATCCAATTTGGGGAATATCGCCTAGATTTAAGGCTGATACCACTTATCTTTTTAGCTCTACTGAGGGGTTGGAAAGTAACACTTCCTGTATTAATCATTGTTTCTACGTGGCGATTTTTTATGGGAGGTGACGGGGCCATGCCTGGAATTATCTTTGGTTGGTCTTATCGACTCTTTTTCACTAGCTTTCTATAAGAGGAGTAATGTACATACTTCTATCCTACCAAAAGTACTAATTGTTACAGTTTGTTGGTTCATTTCTGATTTTCCCATCGTATTCATCATGCCATATGGGTTAGAGGTTTTCAAAAGCATTTCCTTTATTCGCTATGGCTAATTTATGGAGGCTTCTTTTATTTTATTAGAACATAAAAGAGAAATTTTGAAACAACAGTTAGAGTTTTTAGCAACACACGATCAATTGACCCAGCTGTTAAATAAAAATAAGTTTTTCAACCTAGTGGAAGGAAAGGCTAGTGCGTCCTCATCCGAACTTTATATAGCTATGGTCGATATTGATCATTTTAAACAGTTGAATGATACATACGGACATCTTGCAGGTGATGCTATATTAGTTGAATTATCTTCAATTCTTAAAAAATATGATAATGATAATATAACCTTTACTAGATATGGAGGGGAAGAGTTTATCATTTGTGATCAGTTAGTATCATAGTGAATTTATGGAACTAAGATCGTAAAATAAACTCAACTTTTTACTATAGGCCATTATAAGAAGAGAAAGATACCATGATCTTTCTCTTCTTTAGTTACTAGTGCTTAAAAACCAGCATGTAAACGACGAAGTTCTAACTATTACTAAAAAATTCTTAAAATAGATCAAAATACCTAAAAATAAGAGTGTTGGAGAAAAGTAAATAGAAAAAGGCATATGTTAGAAAGAAAAATAATCATAATTTGATACCTATATAGGAAAAAAGACTGAAAAATTATGAACAAAGAGATGAAAATATTTTTTTGTTAATTTAAAATCAATATTATATCGAAGAAAAAAGATTGTTCCTTAAAAACAATATTGCTATCATACTAATATACTAAACTATCGACAAAAAAATACATAAGTTTTAAAAATAGACAAATAGTTAGGTGACGTTACCAATGTACATATAGATACCAACTAGTGGGAGGTCTTTCTGGAGAGTATGCTTTTACCAACTCAACATGAAATTCGCAAAGAGCTATCAGATATAAAATATGCTCTTGATAAATCATCGATCTTAGTGGTTAATGATGTTAAAGGGGTAATCACATACGTTAATACTTGATGGTACCTATCTAGAAATTAAGAGTCTAAGTTGTGGACTGATCCACGACTCTGAAAAAAATTATATAAACTTGGGGGATTTATGAGAAGTATTTTTACAGTCAAAAAAATAGAAAAGCCAAAGAGTATATTTGAAACGTTAACACAACATCAATCTGAAGTATATATTAGGATCGATCGAAATAAAGACATATTAAAACAAGTTGAGATGATCAATCTAACAATAAAGGACTTAACAATTATTCGTGCATTACAACCTGTGATTAAGGAACATTTGGATCACATTGTTGGACAATTCTATAACAATTTAGGAAAAGAACAATCCCTCATGCGTATTATTAACGACCATAGTCATGTCGATCGGTTAAAAAAGACGCTTCATAAACATATTTATGAGATGTTCAGTGGGCAAATTGATGACTCTTTTATCCAGCAAAGAAATATAATTGCACACGTTCATGTTCGGATCGGTTTAGATCCTAAGTGGTATATGTGCGCCTTTCAAGATCTTTTACAATCCTTAGTCAATATCGTTAGTGGTCAAGTGAATGATATAAAAGAAAACAGCGAAGTTATAATGGCGATTACAAAGATCCTCAATTTAGAGCAACAAATTGTGTTAGAAGCTTATGAATTAGAAAATGAGCGAATTCGGAACGAGGCAGCCAACCAAAAGAAAGAAATGGAAATTCAAGTTAGTACGAGCGCACAAGAATTAGCTGCCATAAGCGAAGAAACGAGCTCCTCTTTACAGGAAATGACCGCTAAAACAAATGGGATTAATGATCTCACTAAAGCAAGTTCACAAATTGCAATCTCAACAGAAGAGAAATCTAAAGATGGAAAAAATCGATTGGAGTATCTCGTAAAAGTTATTATTGAAACCGAAGAAAATATGAAAAATATCGCCGTTGAAATGAATGACTTAATGACAGCCTCAAAAAAAATTGAGGAAATCTCAAGAATGGTCACATCCATTGCTGATCAGACCAATCTGCTCGCCTTAAATGCCGCGATTGAAGCAGCTCGTGCAGGTGAGCAAGGTAAAGGTTTTGCCGTCGTTGCCAATGAAGTTCGAAAATTAGCGGAAGATACGAAGAATGCAGTATCTGGCGTTACTGTCCTAGTAAGTGAAATAAATCAATATACATCCAATATGTCCAAATCCATTACTAAAAACACAAAGCAAATTAATAAGGGAACAACGGAGTCCAGTATGACCAACCAATTTTTTGATGAAATAGTACAATCGATGGTTCATATGAAAAAACAAAATCTTTTAATTGCTGATGAAATGAAACATTTAGCAACTATATTCAAAGACATCAATGGAGCAGCTGAACAAGTTGCTGTTGCTTCTGATAAACTAACCAATATTACAAATTCATTATAAATAACCGTGCCAATTTTTAGACATCGTATCCATTTCTTAAGGGAAGTGATGCGATGTCTTTTGTTAATATATTTAATCCATTTATTTTAAGGGATTTTCCTTTACTCATTTACAAGTGATTAGACGTTTCGGTATGATAGATGTTGGTCTTCTTTTATAAATAGGGTCTATCTCCGGTAGACTTGTTCATATTGTAAAGACAATTGCATTATGAACAAAATTTATCAACAAAAGAACAATGCAATTTAAATCATACATACTATTTATTATTTAGAACGGAGATTTAGCATGACACAAAAGCTTCCTTTTACAATTTCAAAAACTGAACTATTTTTCGATCGCCTTGGTGACTATGTCGGTGATGTTTTTTATGATATCTTACCTGAACAAGGATATGAATTACGAGATGAACAAATTTATATGGCTTTCCAAATTGAACAAGCTTTCAAAAATAAAAGTGTCAGCTTTGCTGAAGCAGGTGTAGGAACAGGGAAAACCTTTGTTTATTTGTTATATTCGATCTGTTACGCAAGATATATGAGGAGACCTGCAATTATTTCCTGTGCCGATGAAACTCTTATTGAACAGCTTGTTAAAAAGGGTGGGGACATTGAAAAGTTAGAAAAGGCACTAGGTTTAAAGATTGATGTTCGTTTGGCGAAGTCACGCGAACAATACGTTTGTATGAAAAAGTTAGATCCTCTTGCAAACCGTACAGAAGATGAAGATATTTTGCGTGTTCATGAGGAAATCCCAAGCTTCGTTTATGATTCAAATTCTTCAATGGCTTTATTTGATCGTTATGGCGATCGAAAAGATTACCCTTGGCTTTCGAATCCGAAGTGGGAGCAAGTAGGCTGGGATCCTTTGCAGCAATGTTCAACCTGTGAGTGGCGTCACCGATGCGGCCAAACCCTTCACCGAAACTATTACCGTGAGTCGACTGACTTAATTATCTGTTCTCATGACTTTTATATGGAGCACGTATGGACAAAGGATTCACGAAAGCGTGAAGGGCAACTTCCACTGTTACCTGAAGCAAGTTGCGTCGTATTTGATGAGGGACACTTGCTTGAATTTTCTGCGCAGAAAGCTCTCACCTATCGCTTTCACTCGGAAACATTAACGACGGTATTAACCGCCTATATGAACCAAAATGTTCGTGAGGAGTCACTCGTACTGATTGAAGAGATTTTAGTATTACACGACGAATGGTTTGACGTTTTACGGGATTCGGCAAAAACAGTAGAGGGTTCTAATCGACTTGATGTACCGCGCTCAAAAGTGATGCTCAACTTGGCCGCAAAAATGGATCAATCTGTCCAAGAATTGTTAGAACAACTTGTGTTTGACTCTGAATTATTCACCCTCGAAGACTATCACGTTAAGATCATTGAAGAATATTTAGAGTTTTTCTCTTACGGATTAACAACTTTATTAAAAGAAGGCGAAGGTATTTTTTGGTTGGAAGAAACTGAGTTTGAAACGTCATTTGTTATTATGCCACGACTTGTAGAAGATATCTTAGAGAAAGAAGTATTTTCTCAAGGTATCCCATTTATCTTTTCATCGGCTACATTATCGAAGAACGGTGACTTTTCCTACATCGCCAATAGCTTAGGGATAACGAACTACTCTTCCTTTACAGTTGCGTCTCCATTCGATTATGAAAGTCAAATGAAACTAACGGGTCATATCGAAGAAAGTGAAAAGATAAAGTGGGAAAGAATCGGGGCAGCTTTAACTAATAATGAAGGCCACTCACTCATACTATTTACATCGGTAGAAGAAATGAACCGTTTCCGCAAATGGTCTGACCAACAATCATGGAGTTTTGATATCGTTTATGAAGGAGACCAGGAAATAAGCGTATCTGTACGTCATTTTCAGCAAAATCCGTCAACTGTTCTTTGTGCGTATCACTTATGGGAAGGTTTAGACGTTCCAGGGGAGTCTTTAACACAGGTCATTATTTCATCATTACCGTTCCCGCCACATGACCCTGTTTTTCAAGCGAAACGAAAGCATGTAGAAGATCCAATGACAGATATTGATACACCTTATATGTTACTCCGCCTTCGACAAGGAATGGGACGTCTCATTCGTAGTCGTGAAGACCATGGTAACATACACCTATGGATGACTGAGGACCAAAGACAATCTCATTTTGAAGAAATTAAAAAAGTACTTCCGACTGAGCTTACGTGGAATAACAATTGACAGTACTAGTAAGTAAATAAAATGAATAACTTGAAGAAGCAGCTGCATCGACGAAAAATGCATCTGCTTTTTTTCTAGAATTTGAACACTTTGTAAGGGAACCTTAATATCCTTTAGTGCAAATTATTTTTGCTCATTAATGATCAGTTTTTTTGCAATGCGCAAAAATATACATTGATGTATATTATGTATAAACCAAAGTTTATTCTATATTCAAAGTTTTATGCATAATCTGAACATTAGAATCATCTGGCACAATTTTTGCACTAATAAAATAAAAAGAGCCAAAAAGCTAGGAGAGGTGAACTTTTTATGAACACAACATTTAAAAAAGTATCTATTATTGGAGTACCCATGGATTTAGGACAAAAGCGTCGCGGCGTTGATATGGGGCCAAGCGCATTAAGATATGCTGGATTAATAGAAGAAGTTGAAGAGATTGGCTATGAAGTAAGAGATTATGGAGATTTACAGATTGACAGGTCACGAGTCAAAGAATCGGTTCCTGTGAACTTGACGAACTTACATGAAGTCATACGAGTGAGTGAGGAGCTTCAAAAGGAAGTCGAAAAAATTCAAGAAGAAGGAAGTTTTCCACTGTTATTAGGCGGAGATCATAGTATGAGCATTGGTTCGATTGCCGGGTTAAGTAAGCGTTATCAAAATCTTGGTGTCATCTGGTATGATGCTCATGCTGATTTAAATACAGCGGATACATCTCCGTCCGGAAACATACACGGTATGCCGCTTGCTGTTAATTTAGGAATAGGTCACCCTTCACTTACTAAGATCGGTGGGTACGGTCCTAAAATTAAACCAGAGAATATTGTCATTATTGGAGCTAGATCGATTGATGAAGGCGAAAGATCTTTAATTAAAGAAAAAGGAATAAAAGTGTATACCATGCATGAAATTGATCGTCTCGGTATGACAAAAGTCATTGAAGAAACAATTGAATATTTATCCGAAAGAACTGACGGTGTTCATTTAAGCCTCGATCTTGATGGAATCGATCCAACAGATGCACCAGGTGTAGGTACACCTGTTATCGGAGGTATTTCCTATCGAGAAAGTCATCTTGCACTTGAGATGTTAGCCGAATCAAATTTAATTACATCCGCAGAATTTGTGGAAGTAAATCCAATTTTAGATATAAAAAATAAAACGGGTGACGTCGCCGTTGCATTAATTACTTCCCTTCTGGGCAAAAGACTATTATAATATTAGTTCGACTTTATTTTTATACATCAGGAGGGGCTAGTATTGACATCTAGTGACAATGGAATGCAGAAGAAGAAATCAAATGCAAAAACCTTGCCGTTAAATGGTTATTTGCTTTTTATTATACCTTCATTGCTTGGTATATTTCTTTTTATGACACCTTTACCATTTGGAGAAGACGCAGCAATTACAATCCCAGTTGCATTTTTAGCGAAACAACTTGAAGGATTGTTAATCGACGTACTTCCAACATTAGTAACGCTTATCTTATTCTTTGTTGCACTTCTCACGGGTTGGGTGACTTTATTTAAACCAAAAAAGCTAATGAAAAGTGAACTTTTGATAGCCTTGTTTGATGTTCATCCAACATGGTTTGTCATTCGTGTGATTGGGTTTATTTTAGCGGCGATGACGTTATTAGAGTTAGGCCCGCAATGGGTTTGGTCAGAGGACACAGGGGGATTACTGTTATTTGTATTAATTCCTTTGCTGTTTACGGTATTTTTATTTGCAGGTCTCTTCTTACCACTGCTTTTAAATTTTGGGTTGTTAGAGTTTTTTGGGATCTTATTAAATAGAATAATGAGACCCGTTTTTACACTGCCAGGACGGTCTTCGATCGACTGTTTAACTTCGTGGATGGGGGACGGGACAATCGGTGTATTGTTAACGAATAAACAATACGAAGAAGGCTATTATACGAAGAGAGAAGCAGCAGTAATCGGAACGACATTTTCAGTCGTTTCCATTACGTTCAGTATCGTCATATTAGCCTACATGGAGTTAGAGTATTTATTTTTACAGTATTACTTCACCATTGCGATCGCTGGTTTTATTGCGGCTATTATTATTCCTAGAATCCCGCCGCTATCGCGAAAACCAGATACGTATTACGTTGAAAATCAACATCGTATAGACGATAGTGAATTAAAAGGCCAAAATTTGTTTGCTCTTGCATTGAAGAAAGCAGTCCAAAGGGCAACGTCTAGTACGAATCGCTTTTCATTTCATGTTCAAGGTGGACTTAAGAACGTTCTTGATATGTGGTTTGGCGTTCTTCCAGTTGTAATGGCATTTGGAACAATTGCAGTAATTATTGCTGAATACACAACATTATTTGCAATTCTCGGTGCGCCGTTCGTGCCGCTTCTAAATTTAATGCAAGTACCTGAAGCAGCTCAAGCAGCTCAAACAATGGTCATAGGTTTTGCGGATATGTTTTTACCGGCAGTTATAGGAAGTGGAATTGAAAGTGATTTTACACGTTTTGTTATTGCATGTGTTTCGGTTACGCAGTTGATTTTCATGTCTGAAGTTGGTGGATTATTACTAGCATCAAAATTACCTGTTAACTTTAGCGATTTAGTTATTATTTTTATTGAGAGAACGTTAATTACGCTCCCTATTATCGTATTAATGGCACATCTTATCTTTTAAGACTCATGTATACCAAAAGGCTGAATTCATTGTCGCATGAATTCAGCCTTTTGTTTATTGAAGCTACAACAACCTAAGTAGGTCTATACTGGGAACCACAAAGGTTAGAGTACTTATAAGTTCTGTGTTCTTAAACAATAGGAAAGGACTCCAAAATGGAGTCCTTCTTTACTTATTTTTGAACGTTAGCAGCTTGTGGACCACGAGCGCCTTCTTCAATATCAAACGTTACAGTTTGACCTTCTTCTAATGTTTTAAATCCATCGCCTTGGATCGCTGAAAAGTGTACGAATACATCGTCGCCACCTTCAACTTCGATAAATCCAAAACCTTTTTCTGCATTAAACCATTTTACTTTTCCTTCTGCCATGTGTATATGCCTCCATAGTGGTTATATACCACGATAGTATTACTATTTTTGTCCAATAACACGTTTGAAACTGTGTACTTATTATGTAAGCATTTGTTCTCTATGTTGAATGGAGCAAAAATAATTGTATTTATAATAGCAGTTTCGAGTAGTGCAATGCAAGTTTCTCCAAAAGGAAATTTATAACAATTTGTTTTAGTAATTTTTACAATTATTGTACAATTTCTCTAACAACTACATTATCACTTTCTTCGTACTCGAGATACAATGAGGTTAACTTTCAAAGTGTGGCTTAATATTAAATATAAATATCACCAATTCAGGAAATCACCGAACATTATAACAACAGACTCGACACTACCAGTGGAAGCGAAAAGTTAAGAGGACTGAGAAACCCTTATACAAGGCAAAAATTGCGTTTTGAGTGCTAACCGGACTGAGAAGCCCTTATTCGCTATAAAATAGCTGTTTTGAAGTGAAATTAGATTAAATAAGGGCCCTGGAGTCCGCTAAAGTTCAAAAATGTTGATTTTAGCATAAATAACGGCCTGTGAGTCCGTTTAAATGTTCTCCACACATAAAATGGCTTTCCTCGATCCGAAAACTTCAAACTTATTTAAGTACAGTGAGTTAATGGCGAACACTGAAAAATTAGATGAAATTTTATTGATCGCAATGGCTGTGTTTAAGCGATTAGGATTATTATAAGTAATAAAGATAAAGTAGGGTCTTAAATGAAAACATTATTATGAAAATGAATTTAAATTTGTAAAATTCTTATTTTTGTCTACAAAGTTTGTTAGAATTAAGAGGTTAGTAATTTTTACAGGGGGGAATAAGAATGGAAAATCAACGTGTCGTATTAACTGTAAAAAATCATGTCGGGGTCGTAACTTTAAATCGACCGGAAGCCGGAAATGCCTTAGATCTTCAAATGGCTAAAGAATTAATGGAAGCAGCAATTCACTGTTCAGAAAATGATGAAATTCGTACAGTTGTTATTACTGGACAGGGAAATAAGTTCTCTGTTGGGGGAGATTTAAAAAGTTTTGCTAAAGAAGGAGAAGATATTGGTACGCATCTAAAAACGGTTACTGCTTATTTGCACCAAGCGATTTCTTATTTTGCTAGAATGAACAAGCCGTTCATTGGAGCTGTAAATGGGATTGCAGCAGGTGCTGGTATGAGTTTAGCTTGTGCATGTGACCTCGTTTACGCATCTGACAACTCCAAGTTTATCATGGCTTATAATAAAATTGGCTTAACACCGGATGGTTCTGGCAGCTACTTTTTACCTCGTATCGTCGGAATGAAGCGAGCATTAGAATTAATGTATACTAACCGGATGTTAAATGCTCAAGAAGCAAACGAATGGGGAATTGTAAACGATGTCGTTTCTGAAGCTGAATTAATGAATGTTGTTATGCAGTTGGCAGAAAAACTGGCACAAGGACCCGTCCATGCTTTTGGGGCAACTAAGAAATTATTTGCTCATTCGTTGCAAGAAACTTTGGAGTCTCAAATGGCAATTGAAGCTACTTCATTATCTGAGCGAGCAATCAGTCAGGAAGGTCAAGAAGGGATTCATGCATTCTTAGAAAAACGCGAGGCCGACTACTTAAAGAAATAACACTTCTCGGACACAATACTATAGGAATTATAGACAAGACCTCATTTATTAGAATGAGGTTTTTTGTTGTATAGGCAAGTAATATAGACGTTATTATCCCAGATGTTTCTAATCATGAATCAAACTTGAAAAGGTAGATATGGGTACACTTAAAGTATATGAGTATAAATTTAATTACCCATAACGACAGTAAGTGTTACTTAACGAAAGAATTTAGACAGGATAAATACTGGGATGGAGTGAAATGATGAAAGCTGTAACTTATCAAGGACCTAACAATGTTGTTGTCAAAGATGTTCCTGATGCATCGATAGAAAAGAAAGATGATGTTATTGTAAAAATTACATCCACCGCGATTTGTGGTTCAGACCTGCATTTATATCAAGGTAATATGCCGTTGCCGGATGGATATATTATTGGGCATGAACCAATGGGTATCATAGAAGAAGTTGGTCCTGAAGTGACAAAAGTGAAAAAAGGTGATCGAGTCGTTGTCCCATTTAACGTTGCATGTGGGCACTGTATTTACTGTGAACATGATTTAACGAGTCAATGTGATAACTCCAATCCACATTACGACTCTGGGGGGTACTTTGGGTACACTGAAAAATTTGGAGATCACCCTGGAGGACAAGCTGAATATTTAAAAGTGCCTTTTGGTAATTTTACGCCATTTGTCATTCCTGAGTCCTGTGAATTAGAAGATGAGTCACTGTTATTTTTATCGGATGTATTGCCGACTGCCTATTGGAGCGTCGATTATAGTGGCGTAAAAAAGGGTGATACGGTCATTGTTCTCGGTTGCGGGCCTGTTGGACTAATGACACAGAAATATGCATGGATGAAAGGGGCAAAGCGGGTAATTGCCATCGATTATTTAGATTATCGTTTAAATCATGCAAAAAAAATGAACAATGTCGAAGTATTTGATTTCACCAAGTTTCCGGATATGGGAGAACATCTAAAAGAAATTACACAAGGCGGGGCAGATGTGGTCATTGATTGTGTAGGGATGGATGGTAAAAAGTCGCCGCTTGAATTCATTGAACAAAAGCTAAAGCTTCAAGGAGGAACTTTAGGACCTATTCAAATCGCAACTAAGGCGGTAAGAAAAAATGGAACCGTACATCTTACTGGTGTATACGGGTCAAATTATAACCTGTTCCCGTTAGGTGCTTTTTTTTCAAGAAATGTCACGTTAAAGATGGGACAAGCCCCGGTTATTCCGTATATGCCGATGTTATATGATCAAATTGTCAACGGTGAATATGATCCAAAAGAAATAATTACCCATAAAGTATCACTAGATGATGCCAGCCAAGCTTATAAAATATTTAACGACCATCAAGATGACTGCATTAAAGTCGTTCTAAAACCCTAACGGATGGAAATAAAGAGACTGAAAACAGATTCCTGAACTGAAATTAAAGTTATCAAATAGATAACGAAAAGGTTCAAGCGGCAATCTACGCATCAGTCTCTTTTTCGATGTTTTCAAGAGAAGGAGTTTTCTTTTGAATATCGAAGTAATAGTAGATGACTTTAGTTATTTTAGGGGGGAGAAAAGTTGGATAAAGAAGCCATAATAAAACAGGCGCAAAGAGCGGCGGAAAAAACTGAACTGACGTATGAGAAGGTGTTCCTTTTTCAATTTTTTGATTTTGAATTTTCATACGATGAGGGGAAAGACGAATGTGTAATCGAGTGTCCGGTAAGTGAAGCGATGTTTAATCCATTGGGTACCGTTCACGGTGGGATTTATACTTATTTGGCTGATACGGCCATCGGTCATTTACATTCTCGTTTTAAGGAAGACCCATATGTTTCACTCGAATTAAAAACGACTCACATGAAGGCTGTTACAAGCGGGAAGTTAATTGCTAAGGCCCATTTTTCTAAGAATGGCTACAATGTAACGTTTGCTGAATGTGACATTTTTAATGAAGAAGGAGAACTCGTCAGTACCACAACAGGAACTTTTTACAGAGTAAAAAAACGGTAAAAAGTCAACAGATAATGTTGGCTTTTTTTAGTGTATTACATATAAACTTTTTATTTAATGTTCTTGCGAAAAAAATTTGCAATGCCATAACCCATACACCCAGAAACGTTATAAATTAATATGTAAATAAGTGCAGATGAGTTTAAATAAATAATTAGAATGACTACAAACGTAAACGTTGAAACGAATAGCGATACAAGTAAAGAACTTTGTCTGAAAGCGCAAGCGACTCCTTGAAGAACATACAAGATTGGGAAGATCAATACTAGTGAAAGAATAAATAAACCTTTTAAATTCGCATGAACAGCTGAGAAAGATAAAATTGATAATACGATCATAATAACCGATGGTAAAAAGGTGGTGATAATAGCTCCCGGTTTAAACTTCATAATATATTCTCCTCTGGTATAAGTTAAATTTTCAATACTTATACACCGAGTATAGTTTGAGTTGTAACATATGGGCAATAATTTTTTGGTGACAGATTCATAGGCTTCAAAAAAGAGGTCATCTATGGAAGATGGAATGATGTTGCTAAACAGTTGGTCAGTAGCAAGATTACTACTTTTTTTAATATAACATCATATAAAAAAGCTAGGGCAAACTCCCCAGCTTAAGGATAGTAATTATTCTTCTCCAAAGTAATCACAAATCTCTTCCGTCTGTTGTTTGCTTTTTTCTTTGAAGTACGGATTATCTTCGGTAGGATCTTTTGGATCAAGATTTGTTTTCATAACAAATGTAGGGCTGTCTGTCGGTTCGGCAATTATTCGGTCCGAAAGCTTATCAAAGTCGGGCATGTTTTGACTGCCTTGTTTTTCTTTATTCATTTTGTAACACCTCCTTCGTTTTAGGTTGCTATCTCTTAAAGAAAAATATGTAATCGGAAACAAGACTGAACAAATGTTCATTTTTATGAAGATCATTTTATCTTTATGTAAAAAACATTGCTAATTATTGTAGGTTTAATATATATTAGTAGTAATACATTTCAGGAGAGTGATGGAATTTTGGACAGTATACCCTATGACTCGATAATCTTATTAGGGGCATTGTTATTGTTATCTGGATATTTTTCTGCGTCGGAAACTGCGATTACAAGTGTAAACAAAGTGAGGTTACGAAATCAAGCTGAGCAAAATAATGTAAAAGCTATACGCTCATTAAAAATGGCAGAAAATTTCGACCAAAGCTTATCAACCATCTTAATTGGGAACAACATTGTTAACATAGCGATGGCGACGATTGCGACTAAGATTGCAACTGACATGTTTGGCAGTAACGGCAGCACACTACTTGTTACGACGGTTGTTATAACCGTATTAGTTTTAGTGTTTGGTGAAATTTTACCGAAATCGTTAGCAAAGCAGTATGCAGAGAAATATTTACTTGCAATTTCTGCCACTTTGAGGGCAGTCATGAAAATCTTCTATCCAATTACATGGCTTTTTGTTCAACTCAAATTAGGAATTAATAAACTAATGGGAGATAAAGGAGAAGAGCCAAGTGTGACAGAAGAGGATGTAAAGGCCTTAGTCGAAATTGGAGAAGAGGAAGGGACATTTCACACTCAAGAACGGGAACTTCTTCATAATGCAATTGAATTTGATGATATTGTCGTTAAGGACATTCTTACACCTAGACCGGATGTTATTTCGGTGTCGATGGATACACCAATTGATGAAATTAAAGATGTGTTTATTAACGAAAAATATTCACGTGTCCCTGTATACGATGGTTCGATTGATAATATTATCGGAATTATCTCTCACCGTGACTTTTTTACAAAGTACGTGCAGGAACCGTCATTTTCATTAAGTGACATCATTCGAAAACCGCACTTTGTTATAGGTTCGGTTAAAATCTCTCATCTCCTTAAGGAATTACAAAAAAGCAAGGTCCATTTAGCTGTAGTTCTTGATGAATATGGGGGTACAGCAGGTATAATTTCAATTGAAGATATTTTGGAGGAAATTGTTGGCGAGATATGGGATGAACATGATGAAAACGAACAATTAATCGAAATACTCGAAGATGGAAAACTTCGGCTAGACGGACGAATTTCAGTAGAGGAATTCTGTGAATCTATTAATGTTACGGTGCCGGATACAAGTTCAAATACTTTGGGTGGTTGGATTTCAGATACACTCGGCTATCTTCCAAAAAAGGGAGAGACGATGGTATACGAAAATCTGCGAATTTCCATTGAGGAAGTTCGTAATCGACGAATTCAAAAAGCAACCGTAGAAATTAATTCTGAAGTTCAAACCGCATAACTTTTCTCGCAATGAGGTGTTTGGAGGAAGCAGGGGGGGGCATTAAGTCCCCCTTGCTTCTTTTTTGAGTAAGTAAGTACGCTGTTTACCGAATGGCTACGATTAAAATCGACTTAGTGTAGTAAATCTCTTAAAAATTCCACATGTTTTCGGTCTTCATCGAAGATTTGTTCTATGAGCTGATAGCTTTCAGGGTCTAGATCTCCTCTAACGATTTTTTCTGACATGCCGATGCCGTAATCACTTTCTCCCTTGATTGCAGATTCGATAATGTCTTCGGTCGTTTCTGGTAATGTAAATTGACTCATGAACCCTTGAATAGAACCGATTACCCCCTCATTATTCACTGGTGTTCCACCTAAGTTTTGAATTCGCTCCGCTACTTGCATTGCATGCTCCTTATGGTTTTGCTGTATCATTTGAAACTGTTTTTTGACTTGATCATCCTCTAATCTTTCAATTAAATGCTCATAGGCGTGAATACCCATATATTGTCCTTGTAAAAACTCATTAAGCGTATTAATCACGTGTTCTTGTTTCATTGTTTTCTCCTTTACCTTTAGTTGTTGTTTAACTTTGGTACTTGAGAGACACCTAAAGCGAGGTTTGACCAAAGGATATCTTCTACCAAATGACTTTGAGCGGCTTCACATTCAACAATCAAAACAACCTCTGTTACTGGTGTTTTTGTTTCCTTACGATTTTTTGAGTGTCTTTTCGTAAAAAAATAATCGATAATAAACCCTAAAACAGCACCTGCTGCAAATCCAATTAACCCCCAAATAATAGGTCCCCAATACAAAATAAATCCAAAACTCGCACCTAATACCGAAAAGGCGGTTCCTAGAGCTGCCGATACATCAAATAAACTTACGCCATCAGAACGATGGATGCTATCAAATAATTTTCGGTCTTCTCGTCGTTTATCAAAGGGTACTGCTAAAATTTTATCTTTTGTAATCCCGTTTTGTTCTAGATTTGCTATCGCTATTTCTAAAGTTGCGGACTGTTCAAATGAGGAAATGACCAGCATAAAAGTTCACCCTTTTCTATTGAACGAATGTAACTGCAGTGCTTGGTATTCTCTTTTCAAGTATTCCGATTGCTCCATCTTATATAGTTTGTTGTATTCTACTGCTAATGAATAGGACTCATAAATGGCAAATCCATAAAGAGATGGCATAAACAGTGACCATTGTGGATTGAGAATTGCAGTAGCGAGTGCAAACTCTCCTAATAGCGAAAAATGAAAAGCAGGGAGAATATTAGAAAAGTATGTACATAACATCCAACAAAATAATAGAAAGAAACCAGTCGGCATTCTCTTCAAATAAAGGTGACCCATGCCAGGCATGAGAAACGACCAAACCATCGCTAGCCACGGCTGGCGTCTATCTAAAAAATTTATTCCCATTGGTCCAAGGTTAAATGGAATTATAGGAGCCTTTTCTTTATTAGCTAAAATGTAAAGTTTGTTAAGGTCAATGGTCTTTCTGTAACTGTCCCAAATGGAAGCAATGTAAACGGGAATATACAGTAAAACCCACCTCGTATCAATTACTTCCTTAGCTAAGTCAAACTGACCAGTAAAAGAGTAAACCATACTTTCATTAATATGAGAATTAACGTTTACAACAAATTCCCAGATAAAAAGAATAAACCCTTTAATATACGCTCCGTGCATTAAATGCCCCATGCCAGGAAAAGCTGCAGACCACCAAACAGGGACCCAGGGATTTTTTGGGTGTATTACATTCGTATTAAAAGAACTTACATATGCTCGATAATACCGTGCGTTTTGTGTAGCGGATCGATTATCCATATCTGTTTCCTTTTATGTATTTTTTTATAGTTTTTGTTAATTTTTTCATTTTATGCGTCTGACTCAACAAGAAGTTTTCTTTAAGAAGAAGATCTCTGACAAACATAACTTAATCAAGCTGAGAATAAAATTTTGTAAAACAAGCTTTTACGGGAACTAGTTAAAGGGGAGGTGTCGGGCATTTAACAAGATAGAAGCATTAGACTTTATGTTTGAAACAGAGGATACGATTCGTAAGAAATATAACATTAAGAAACAACATATCATTGAGGCGTTAAACGGCATCCGTGCTACTGTTAAATGGTTAGAGACTTCCATTTATCAAAACATTATTGATGAGGTCACATTTTATATTTCGGATGCTCCGATTAACTATCCAGGACAATTAGAAATCGATGATGAAGGGGACTTCAAACCTGTAATATATATGAACATTATGGCGATTGCTGAAGACTATAAAAATAAAGAGTATCTATTAGACATGAAAACAGCGTCCGTTTCTTGTTATGAGTACGCGGCTTTTATTTGTTTACATGAAGTTGGTCACCTTTGTCACGGGTTGCTTGGAGGAAAAGGGCGAGATAAGAGAGATCGTTTATTTGATTATTTTAATCGAGGTGAGTATTTTTACGAGCGTTTTATCGAAGAAATGAAATATGGCCATACTCATGCAGAAAAGAAGAGGTACCGAAATATCCCACACGAAAAGGCTGCAGACCAGTTTGCTTTTCATAATTTAAATATAATGTTAGCTCAGCTAAACAAAACGAAGAAGAAAAACGAATGAAAATTTGAACAGACGGAAGACCGCCTGTTTTTTTCTTTAGTTAAGATCCTGTTATTCTTTAGGTGGTGTTTCGGCTGCAATTTCTTTTAATGATCTAATTTTTCCATGTGGATTTTGTGCTTCTTTGCGCTTTCTAAACTGGCGGTCTTCTTGACTTTTTGATTGTGACATCTGTTTTCCCACCCTATAATTTATTTTTAAAAATGACTTATCGAACTTAGTTTATCGATTTAATTTAGCATGTATGCAATTAGCTAAGTAGTGCATTTTGGCAATTGAGAACGTTTCTGTGTTTTCTAAGTATAATTTCTCTTTAAATTAGGTACTTTACAAGATATATGACAATCCTATCGTATTCAAGATGAGATAGCATCGGATCATTTTTACATGAAGGAGGAGCTTGCTTTGCTTTATGTTTATAATTGCTTTGCAGGAACACACTCTTCGGCATTAGCGGCTGCTTACCATCTCGATAAACTGCCGAAAGATCGAGAACCGACAAGAGAGGAAATATTAGGAATTGATATTTTTAATAAACTGACACCAGGAGATTTCGGAAGGTTTATTTATCATGGGAAAGATGAAAATGGACATAAGGTGTATACAGTAGGCAGAGGAAAGTCAACTGCTGTTATACCAGCTCTTCATTCCTTCATTTCTCTGTTGCAAGACGATGGGAAAGAAATTGATCAAATCGTTTTCTCTAATTGTTCACCAACCGTTCCAGTTGCTATGACCTTTGGTGGTTTATTCTCAAGACGGTTTGGTATTGACTTTATTGGAGTACCTTTGTTAATTAGAGGAGCGAAACAAGCACATCGTACGGTCATTCAATTGGTCGAACATACAAAGGCCATTGCCTCAACAACAGAGAATCATATTGAGATATTAGAAAATGAAAAGTTCAAAGTGAGTACGATTAAACCGGATGTAAAATAAAGAAGACTTCCTAGTGTTAGCTCTCCATGCTGATTTTCACAATATTTATTGTGAGTTTCTCAACTTGAGGTGTTAACGGTTTCTAGGAAGTCCGTTTTTTTTGCTCAAAATACAAATTTACGGGCACACTTTACCTTACAATTGCTCGGCTATGCTGTTTTGCAACGGAAATTTCGTAATAAGTTTGGTCATCTTCGTAAATTCGGTCGATCATAATTAAAACATCTTCAAATGCTTTTGAATAGTTTTCTGTATCATTACGAGTCATATACTGGATCATATTTTCAATCTCTACATTAATCTTTTTGTCTAAATCCTCTTCTGATAATCGTTTGCTACGATCACACTCGTCAAAGCCTTCTGGGTATTTTGGTATGTTCATCTAAGTTTCTCCTTTACTGAATGTAACTTCTTACAACAAGCATTCATTATGTATTTGTTTTATCATAATTGTTTTTAGGTAAAATGATCAAGCTTTTCGATGGAACTTTTTACATTACTTACAATGAATGTTAAGTATTTCTTTGTTCGTTGGAGCATGTTCCTGATTAGAATTTTTAATGAACATAAGAAATATCAACACTAAAAACGAGGGTGAGTAATGAGTCGCCCCTCGTTTATGATTAATATCATCGTTATAATCTTGGATCTTCATCGTATCTTAAAGAGACGACCCGTGTATAGTCTCCTCGCTCAATTTCCTCTTTAGTTGCTTTCTGACTTAATTCTTCATCATCATCAATTCCAGTAGCAATTTTCGGCTCGTTCTTTAGGTGTTGTTCTTTTTTCATCTTCATTCACCTCAGTCATTAGTTTTCCATTAAAAATGAACAGCCTATCTTTGATAAGCTGTTCAAGCCGTTCTAACGATTAGTCACGAACTTGTCGAATCGCACGTCCTACGGTATCCATCATGTTGTTCATGTTCATATTGTTGTTATTATTATTTCGGCCGCGCATCATTCCATATGCTGCAGCACCTACACCTAAGCCTACTAAAGACAGCATTAAACCATTACGATTGTTATTTCGTCTTTTTCCGAACATGTTCATGATTGAAATCCCCCTCCGTAATTTGTTTGAAGAATGTATCAAACATTAGTTATGTTCAGCTTTTACGATTAGATCTATTCTAGGGGAAGCTTTCAAACATAGCTAGGATTTGCCTTAAATAGGATTATGAGAATAGGGAAAGATAGAAGTAAACAGTTAAATGGAGTCGTTATGGAAAAAATCGAGTAAGGATAGTACGGATCAATCCGTTTATGGAAGCATGGCGATAGTGGAGTGTAGCTGAAGTGGTATTGGTACTGCCATTAAATGAGAAATATAGTGGAAAAAATTGTGGCAGATAAGGATATGGTATATATATCGTACTTATGTATGAAGCTAGATGGCTTAGCATCCTCGCTTCAGTGAAAGTTCATTCATGGGTTGAATGATACTTTCCGGTAAAATCATGATTTTTGAAGCATGACTCATATGTTCTTCAAACGATAATTGTAGTTCATGATGAAAATCAACTAACAATCGAATATTATCCATGACATCTTTTTCGAACAGACCAGATCGATTAACTAAGATGTTTTCATATTTTTGAGAAAGTCGTCGTGCTCGTTTTGTTAATTTAGAAGCGTCTTTCATTTTATAAATTTCTTTCAATTCAACTAAAAAAGAATGAACATCTTTTTCCAATTGCTCACTAATTTTTTGATTTAATTTTTTACGGTTTTGCGGAAGAAATTCAGCCTCTTGGAAAATAAATTGTTTTAGCATGATTAAATCACTTGCTTCTGGATCGTTTACAAACCTTAAATAGATTTGAAGAGTGTTATATGCGTCATGCATCGGATTATGTTGTTGGCCGCTGAAAGTTAATCCATAAAAACCTAGACCACGTTCTACAGAAACGTTTTCCTGTGTTACCCGTTTCGTAAAAATGGCTTGGAAATCTACATAACGTTGAACAATTTTTTTAACCGTTCTCGAGGACATATCATGCCTCTCAGCATCGAGTTTTAACCTCGAAATATCACTTGGAGACCAAGAGAAGAACCGAGTCCGTTTAATTCCGCCAACCCATGTCAGAAACTCTTCAAAAACTGTCGGGAAATCCTGTGCACCAACTAGATCCTGATCATGAATTCCCGTTAACTTTTTACAGAATGGCGAGAGTGGTTTAAAGTTTTGTGGACGAATATATTCATCAAAATAAAGGATATTCTCGGTAGCTAGGTCATATTTAACAGCACCTAAACGAATGGCCTCCATATCTTCAAAAGGCATACCACGATTAGAACAAAGCATTTCAAAATCAAAGAACACATATTGTTGAACATCTGCCATATCATTACCTCCTTCCCAAAAAGTAATTATAAGCTAATCTCTAAAAAAATCATAGGTCCAGTTCCTTCCTGACAACAAAAAAACGTCACATTGAGTAGGAAGCAGCTCTATTGAAGTTTATGAGAGGAGACATTCAATATTCATTTTATATGTAGAGCCGTCGGGAAAACTAAAACAAAATTTATATAAAGACACTCTTCTTTTCATCTATAGTTAAAGAAGAGTTGTGTAGTGGTTAATTTATGGAGGGAATACAGATCTGCGAGCTTATTTATAAAGAGTTGTTTCTGATTAGGACACCAGTAGAAGAAGTGGTATTTAGTAAAGGTGTTAGAGGTACTACAATGCTGAACCTAAAGTTTGGTTTTTAAATCGAGAAACATGTTTATTGAGATAATCATATTAAATGTTTTTCAGTTTATTTATAAGAGTAATATTGGTCGTCCCCTAACTCTAAGTATCAGCCCGGGCCAGTTCGTGATGTATGAGTTAGGAGACAATAATTATTATATGGAGATAGCACAAAACATATGCAAAAACTATACAAAATAAGAATAGTGGCAGTTTTCAAATAAATGGGACAAAGCATACATAGTTTTCTTACTAGGCGTATTAAATCATAATGTTTAGTGTGAAAGATCATAAATTATGTTACGATTATATTTTTATAATGTCACAGGCTACGTAAAGCCATTTTTGAATTACTTTTAACGTGAATAGAATACATCAAAATAGTCTCCTCTCACTGCTGCATATATAGACATAATAAATTTATGGACAACCAAATAAAGGAAGAGAATTAATGACGAGTACGGTAACAAATTTAAAAGAATGGCAAAAAGCACTTCAGATCGAAATTCAACATTTAAAAAAATATGGAAGCAATAAGTATCGAGTTGTAAAAGGGCATCTATTATCAAGTGATAATTATTGTACCTATTATTTCGAAACGACATCCCCTTTACGCGTTCCCGTCGGTTCAAACGTCCGTTTCGAGTGGGGACACGTGAAACAAGACGGCAGAATTCTCTCATCAGAAGGAAAAAGCATCTTATTATCCGTTGAGCAATCAATCGGAGACCTTATACCAGAAGCGAGTATATTATATGATCCGTGGGAATTGCTCGATGAATTGATCGAACGTCTAGAAGAGATCAAAAAGAACAAAAAGAAACGAGCACGAGTGAAAAGGTTGATGGATCCGACCATGGAAGCGAAACAACCAGCAGAACCAACCAAAACGGCTGCGCATGAATTGTATTTACGTACGAAAGCAAATCCGGTAACCTTTGTCTGGGGACCTCCCGGAACCGGTAAAACATACACATTAGCACGAGTTGCTGCCAATATGTATTTTAACGCCAGAAGCGTATTGATATTGTCACACAGTAATCAGGCTGTTGACGTCCTTTCGAGTGAGATCGCAACTTTTATCCAAAAGAAAAATAGATTTGAGGAAGGTGGAATCCTTCGGTACGGTTCACAAGTAGGGGAATTACTTCAAGCCTATGAAGCATTAACGACCACTCAACTCATCGAAAAGCGTGAGCCTCAATTAGCGGAAGAACGAGAAACTCTTTATACGGAACGACGAGGATTAAAACAAGATTTAGCCAGGTCTTTTAGCAAAAGAGATACAGACCAATTACTTGAAATTGAAACGAAGATTGCGAGAGTGTTGGAGAAAATTCGTCAAAAAGAAATTCAATATGTAAAACAAGCATCTATTGTTTGTACGACATTAGCCAAAGCAGCTACAGATGCCACAATTTATGAAAGAGAATATGATGTTGTCATCGTCGATGAAGCAAGTATGGCTCATATCCCACAAACTGCTTTTGCCGCTTCTCTAGGAAAGCGAGTTGTCGTATGTGGGGACTTTAAACAGTTGCCCCCTATTGCTGCAGCTAGGCATAAATTGGTTGATCAGTGGTTAAAGGAAGATATTTTTCACCGTGCCGGCATTGTTGATGTCGTTAATGAAGGTACACTTCATCCACATTTGTATCTTTTAAAAGAACAACGACGAATGCATCCGGAGATTTCCGCTTTTACAAACCAATTTATTTATCAGGGCCATGTAGGCGATCACCCATCCGTTGTTAAACAACGCGAAAAGATCGTGAGCCAGAAACCGTTTCCGAAGCAAGCTTCTATATTAGTTGATACAAGTTACACTGGAGAGTATGGGCTGCAAGAGAAGCACTCAAAATCTCGTTTTAATCTGTGGCAATTACTCCTCTCGTTCCAACTCATTCACGAAGCATTTATTGATCAGGCGAAATCGATAGGTTATGTTACTCCTTACCGTGCTCAAGCACAAATGATGGACCTTTTACTTAATGATCTTTATGAGAAAAAGCAGGCTGTCGCTGATATTATTTCTGCCACCGTGCATCGTTTTCAAGGAAGTGAGCGGGATGTTATGGTTTTTGATTCGGTTGATACGTTTCCTGAAGAACGAGCAGGGATGCTTTTGGTTGGAAAGGATAGTGAACGCCTCATCAATGTGGCGATTACCCGTACGAAAGGGAAATTTATTCATGTAAGTAATACGGCTTTTATAAAACAACGCGTATTCCGAGGAAAAACATTGAGACAACTAGTAGAATACCAAACAGATCATCAGCAGCTAATTGCACCAGAAAAGATTGGGACGTGGATTAAAAATCAACACCCACGTCTTCAATGGGTTCATGCCTTAAAATTAGAACGTGTTTTTCGTGATATGGAAAGGGTGAGTGATTCGATTGTCCTTTCGTTACCAAACGATACGGCATTATCAAACGTATGGAAAGAACAATTCGAAAAGATCCCAAGTCATGTTAAAATAACGATTTTTTCAAGCACTGAACACAAAATCAATCAACCATATAAGTGGGTAGGAGAAGAGGTTCCTTTTCCATTTGTTATAATTGACAAGCACTTGTTATGGTTGGGCCTTCCCCTTGAAGCGATGAAACGAAATCAACCTCCTTATGTTGCTGCTCGACTTGATTCAAAAGCAGTGGTGCAACAGCTTTTAGATCAATTGCCTAATATCGAATAATGTAGTGTAAAGTAGAAAAACTAGTCATAGTTGAGGTGCATTAAGCACCTCTTTTTCAATTGTTATTGAGCAAACCGCTAAGTAGTGAGAAGTCCTTTTATTTTCTAATAAATTGTGAACTTTCCTATCTGCAAACTTTCTTCAAATTTCTTTAGTACATTATAAAAGAACCGACTTATAGTACATAGGAGGACAATCTATGAAAAAGATTAAACGAACACTATCCGTCGTTACACTGGCGGCACTCATTACTGTTTTAGGAGCTTGCGCTAATCATGACGATCACGATCAAGCTAGTCCAACTCCTGAAGAAACAGAAGTTCAAGAAGAAGTAGATATGGAAGAGGGAGACGATCACGGTCATGAACACGGTCATGCTGATGAGACAGAACACGGTGGTCATTATCACGGTGATACACTTACTGCACCAACTAATTTCAATGACAACGCAGCCGAAAACTTGTTGCATTTTAATACAAAAAATATTACACGACTACCTTCGGAGGATCCACTCGAATTATCAATTATGACGTCACAAATGATTTGGCCTGCAACGCATGAGGAAAATCAGCCGGGTACAGTTATTTTAGCACCTCTTGAAAGCTGGCAATTATCACTTGCTAGTTTAAACCTTGTTCATCATCCAAATGATGGCCCGTTATTTTACACAGAAAATGGAGTCATCCCGGACAGAGTGATTACTGAAATCAACCGCTTGCAACCGAAAGGAAATGTTGCTGGTACTCAAGTGATGGTCATGGGAACGGTTAATGAAGGAGAGTTAGACAAGCTAGTTGATTTTAAAGTGGATCAAACAACGGAAACTGAAGCAGCAGCATTTGCAAATGAGATTGATCAAATTTACGCTGAACTGACCCACGGTACGCCAAATGGGGTAATTATTAGTTCGATGGATGAGGAAGCAAAGCTCCATTCTATACCTGCTGGAAGTTGGATTTCTCATATGTCTGAACCGGTACTTTATGTTACGCATTCAGAGCTTCCTCAAGAAACGATTGAAGCGTTAGAGCGACGAAATGGTAACGCAGAAATTTATGTACTTGGTTCTGAAGATATTATTTCTCAAGAGGTTGTCAAGCAATTAGAAGAATACGGAACAGTTACTACAATCTCAGGAGATACACCAGTTGAACTTTCAATTGAATTTGCAAAATTTAAAGATCGAACAACAAACTTTGGCTGGGGCGTTAATCAGCCTGGGCACGGCCTCATGATAGCATCCACTGCATCGCCTGAACTTGCTATTCTTGCAGCACCTTTCGCTCATCTGGGTAAACATGCACCGATGGTATGGTTAGAAGAAGGTGAGGTAACGGATGAATGGTATGATTTCTTAACATTATTAAAACCAATGTTTGATTTAGAGCCGACAGAAGGTCCTTATAATCATGCCTATTTATTAGGGACAACAGATGTAGTTTCGTACCAAACACAAGGGATTATTGACGAAAAACTCGAAATCATCTCTGCGCACGGTGACCATCACGCACATCACTAATTGATAAAAAGGAAGTTTGTCGGAATGCGACTACTTCCTTTTGCTTTTTACATTGACAAAAATAACATCTAGGAGTAAATTTACAATATTATACGTTTGGTGTGTATAAAGGAGAGGAACATGAGGAAACAATTTGCAGTTATTGGTTTAGGGCGTTTTGGGGGATCTGTATGTAAAGAGCTTTACAAGATGGGGCACGATGTATTAGCCATTGACTCAAACGAGGACAAAGTCAATGAGTTTACAAACTTTTCAACCCATACAGTGATCGCAAATGCAACAGAAGAGAGTACTCTTCAAAGCTTAGGGATTCGAAATTTCGACTATGTGATTGTTGCTATTGGTGAAAACATTCAATCAAGCATTTTATGTACATTGTTGTTGAAAGAAATGGGAGTTAAGAACGTTTGGGTGAAAGCGCAAAACGATTATCACCATAAAGTGTTGGAAAAAATCGGTGCAGATCGAATTGTGCACCCTGAAAAAGATATGGGCATCCGAATTGCTCAACATCTTGTATCTGAAAAAATCATCGATTATATTGAACTATCTGACGAATACAGCATTGTCGAGCTTTTAGCGACAGAAAAAGTAGCAAACCGTTCACTTATTCAACTAGATATTCGTGCTAAATACGGTTGTACCATCTTAGCCTTCAAACGAAAAGAACAGGTTATCGTATCTCCATTACCCGATGACCTCATTCATTTAAATGACATCCTCATCGTCATTGGACATAAAAATGACTTAAATCGTTTTGAAGAAGAAGGTTTATAAAAAAAGAAAGAAGTGGTGGGACGGAGCGGGGCCCCCATATATTAAAAAAAAGAAAAAAATAGACACAATAAAAAATTAAATAAAAAAAATATTTAGGTGTGGCCTGGTACGGGGCACCACTTCTTCTAGATACAGGAAGAAATGAGCCAGAAGAAGAATTTACGTACCAAAGATATCCAAGATAAAGGAAGAATTCGGCCAAAAGAAGAATTTACAAGCCCGAAAAATCCAGATACAGGAAGAAATGGGCCAGAAGAAAAATACTCACGCCCAACTATCTAGTTACAGGAAGATGTTAAGCTGTTATACAAATTGGGTTAGTGCTGCATACTAACAGCAACATCAAGATAGGAGTGAAGTCCATGTTTAACAACAATACTAATTTGAACTTTCCTTTTTTTCGTGTTGCTGATGCTGAAGCGCAAGTAAAGAATGCTCATGACATGTATGATATTTACGTCAATCGTCATTTTGTCGGACAGAAAGTATTATTAACTCAAAATGAAAGCGTCGATGATGTGTTAGATTTTTTAAGTCAGCAAGGTGTACAAAATGTTTCTGCTCATTTAGAAGGTGATCATTATGTGATTCAATCTAAGACGCCAAAAGACATCGAACATATTACAAACGTTTTAACAACATACTTAAATAACAATTAAACTCGACACTGAAGATGAGGCATAGTTTCCGGCGGTAAGTTAGGAAATTATGCTTTTTTGTTCTTAGCTAAGTCCATCCATTGCAAGGTAAGCTTCTAGCCGTGCAAAATCTTTAATTTCTTGTATAATAGAACTCTATCAGCATATAAAGAAGCTTGTTTGTTTACAAGCTAATATAATATAAAATAGAAAAACAACTAGGAGACGGAGAAGCAATGAAACTTATATCTTGGAACGTAAATGGTATTAGAGCATGTGTAACAAAAGGTTTTTTAGACTATTTTAAAGAAATGAACGCCGATATTTTTTGTCTTCAAGAAACTAAATGTCAAGAAGGGCAAATTACTCTCGAATTAGAGGGGTATGAGCAATATTGGAATTATGCCGAAAAGAAAGGCTATTCAGGAACAGCTGTTTTTACGAAGAAAAAACCGCTATCTGTATCTTATGGCGTAGGTCAAAATGATGATGAGCAGGAAGGCCGTATCATTACATTGGAATTTGATACGTTCTATTTAGTAAATGTTTATACACCCAATTCAAAGCGAGACTTGTCGCGACTTTCTTACCGACTTCAATGGGAAGATGAACTCCGCCAATATTTGAACGAACTCAATGAAAAGAAGCCGGTTGTCTATTGTGGAGATTTAAATGTCGCCCATCAAGAAATCGATCTAAGAAACCCAAAACCAAACGATGGGAATTCAGGTTTCACGAAGGAAGAGCGAGAAAAAATGACAACACTACTTTCCAGTGGATTTGTAGATACATTTAGGCACTGCTATCCAGAGACAACCGATACGTACACTTGGTGGTCATATATGAACAAAGTACGTGAACGGAATATTGGGTGGAGAATTGATTATTTTATTATTTCTGAAGCATTAAAAGAAAAGGTGATCGACGCTCACGTTCATAGTCACATTTTAGGCAGTGATCACTGTCCAATTGTGCTAGAGTTGAACATGGATTAATACTAGAAAAAACAGCGGTGTAACCGGGAGAAAACATGTTAATTGATTTAACGTGTTTTCTCCTATTTTAGTCCTATTTTTGTTTATTATTGAAGGTGTTTGTACTTTTTTGTTGAATTGAAAGATGGAGTAAATAACATTAACATATTACCAACCATTTTTAAATTCACATTATCATCTATCTTACAACTTAGAGTAGGTTACATTTATTTTATAGGGGCAGTTATCTCCACAATGGGCGTATTGGTATTAGAACCACTACATGTCGGAGTTACTGCCCGTTAATATGAAAAAAGGAATTGGGAAAGGAATGTATTCATGAATGAGGTTGACGACAAAGAAAGAAGATTAGACGAATTTATTGATAATTTGCAAGACCCTTTTTTCATATTAAATGAGCACGGGGAGTGCAAATACTTAAATAAAGCAACAGAAAGGTTATTCTTAACATCAAAAGAAGCATTGACGAACAAAGTGATTTGGAATGAAGTTAAAGCTCTGGATCAAACACCCTTATACATAAAATATCAAGAAGTTATCAAAACGGGAGAAACTGTACAATTTGAGCTATGCTGTGAGCGTACAGATAATTGGTTTAATGTAGAAATATATTCTTCAGGAAACGAATATGCAATTCAATTTCATGACATTACATCTACTAAAACAGCACTGGAAAAGACGATACAAAACTACAATTCTCTTTTTGAAGCACAGCAACTCCATATCCAATCAGAAAAGCTAAGTTTTATCAGCGAATTAGCAGCAGGCATCGCCCATGAGATTAATAATCCGTTAACGACAATTAAAGGTTTCCTCCAATTATGGAAGGAAGGTTCTATCCATTACCCAGACCACTATTCTATTTTTGAAAGTGAGCTAGATCGAATTGCATTGATTTCTAATGAATTATTAACATTAGGTAAGCCCTTATCTCAGCAGGTCAAACTGCATGACATTAGTACAATTTTAAGTACAACCACTGAGATTTTTAAACAAGATGCACGGATGAAAAACATTCAAATTTCGTGTCAAACAAAAGAAAGTACCTGTTTTGTACTGTGTAATGAAGCACAAATGAAACAAGTATTTTTTAATATAATCGAAAATGGCATAGATGCAATGGATGATGGCGGTAAAATGATTGTGGACACTTCTATTAATGATCAAAACGTTGTCGTTTCAATTAGTGATAATGGAAAAGGCATCCCATCTGAAATACTAAATAAAATTGGCGAACCCTTTTATACAACGAAAGAAAAAGGAACAGGTCTTGGATTGATGGTATGCTATGGAATCGTTAAACAATATAACGGTGATATTTTTGTTTCTACGAAAGTAGGAGTGGGAACGACATTTACAATAAAGTTACCACTTGCAAATTTGTAATGATTGAAAACAACTATGTACACTAGGGGTTAACAATAAAGATTTTTTTCAGATGGTTGTAGTCTCTCCTAAAAAAGGAGATCAAGCATTAAAAAATGACAGAAAAACAGCTTGTCAGGAAACGAAATACAAATACAGAAACTAAGTGGAAGTTTATGTTATAGAACAGTGAAACAATTTATTTGGCTGTTTATAAATTTGGGGCAACTCTTGATGAAGCACCCAATTTATTTGATTGATCCTCCTCTATGCCATTTGTAGGTCAACAAGAAGGGATCGGGCAACAAAATTACGATTTGCAAAGCGGATAATTGAATAAACTGAAATCGAAGAGGAAGATCAAAAGGGGTTCGTAACCTACTGGAAGTACAAGCTAGAGTATGACTTTAGTTTGTAGAAATCATTCGTAGGCGTGGCGGAATACCTTATAGGTCAAGCCTCTTTTCCTATTTGTAAGAAAACATAAAAAAATTCAGAAAACAGTGTTGACTTTCATTTATTCTGTTATATAATAATAAACAAATAAAACATTGTTATAATACAGAAAGGGGAAATTAAGAATGAGTAGAAAAGAACGTGAGAATATGATCCGTTATATTGAAATGGTAAAAGGGTTGGAGAAGCAAACAATGTCACATATGACAGATCAAGATATTGAGCATATCTACGAAACAACTTATATGCTTCACGAAAGCGAGTAAAAGAGTTTAGTATAAGCTTTTGTATTGTGTGATAGTAAAAATTACTAGATCATTAAATGATACTCATTCTTGTGACCTTTAATAAAACGCCAACTACTAGCAAGCGACCGCAACTAAAGATAAAGCATGATTTTGGCGTCATTACAGAAAATCACTAAAAATTGCACTTCTCTTGAACTAAGAAAAAGCGAGGTTGTCCTTCATTGAAGGAATACCTCGCTTTTTAGTATTATTTTTTATTTGGTTTACGTAGCTTCGCTAATGGGTAGTATGTGCCTCTCCAAATGATTCCGCCACGTACGGTAGTTAAAATAGTTGCGCGGATAATACAGTATATAAACAGTACTGCTGAGATCGGAAAAACCAAAAAGTATTTAAGTGCGTTTTTCGCCATAACATTAGCCGTTCGATGATATAAAAGAAACAATAGCGTGATCGCGAACAAAAAGACGACTCTAGTAAGACCAGTCGTAAAAAATACAGCAAGAAAAGGAAGGAGTTGTGAGATAAAAACACCAAAAATTGCTATGACAACCATTGTATATCGATAATAAAGACCAGCAAAAGCATTTTTCTCTAGTCCGATCAAGGCTCCTTTTAAAGTCGCATACCATTCTACTTCTATATGTTCTAACGCAGAGACAAAACGTTGTTTTTTACCAGAACTTTTTATATGGATACCTAGCATCAAATCGTCATCAGGACGTTCACGTATCACTTGATGTGTGCCTATTTCTTCATAAGCATCTCTTCTTAACATGTTAAAAGCACCAATCCCAATAGCTACTTTACTATTATCGTCATTGGCTTTCCAAGGCCTTTTAAAATAAGAAAAACCGAATAGAAAAAAGGTCACGAATGCCTTGGCCCAAAATCTTTTGACATTCATATTGGGCGCGAGCGTCAAATGATCAACTTTATGTTCAATCATATAAGAGAGTGCTTTTTCTAATGTATCCGGTTTGTAATACACATCTGCGTCTGTAAAAAGGAGAAAGTTTCCCTTTGAAGCTAAATACCCTTGATATAATGCATGGTTCTTCCCGAGCCATCCCTCTTCTAGGTGTTCGATATGAATTGGGTGGATGCGGCTGTCTGTAGTACTTATTTGATTAATGATATCACCGGTACGGTCAGTAGATCGATCATTGACAACGATCCATTCGACATTTTTATAGGTTTGTTGAAGTTGAGTTTTCAAACTTCCTTCAATATCATTTTCTTCATTCCTAGCAGCAACAATGATGGAAATCAACGGCGGGTTCAGTTTGATTGCGTCATTTGTTTCTACGTTTTCTAACTTCTCAAGTTTCCTCATTCCTAGTGTTGCATCGATTAAAACAGCGAGCCAAAATAGACAGGTAATAATGGCTAAAATAAGCATTTGTTTCACCACATTTGATTTTAGTTGAATTCAGTTACATTAGTATACGTCATGAATTAGATAATGATATTTTACAAGCAATAGGGGCTGAGGTAAATGACTATGCTTATTGGTTACTGTTATTACAATGAGTAAATTAACTAAATCGTATCGAAAAAATGAAAAAGAGCAACTCATTCGTTAATGTTTACAGGAAATTTATGAGACATGCCCCCATTTTTTCAAATAGAAACAGCCTATAAAAAACCTGTATCACAAACTGTTATGAGTTACTCTACTTTAGTCCTTAGTCCTTATCAATATTAAGCTTCAACAAAGCGAGGAATTGGATCGTTAAAAGTAGTCCAATCCAATATCATTTCTTCATCCGTTAACAAGCAATCATCAAGTGATGCCTCCACTTCAGCATGGTTCATATCAATCCCAATGAGAACAAGCTCTGTTATACGGTCGCCGAATACTGGATCCCACTTTTCAAGTAATTCTGGTTCTTCTTGTAGTGTTTTTTGTTTTTCATCTTCAGTGTAAGCAGCTACCCATTCGCCAGCACCTTGAATCGTTACTGCGGAACCTGCTTGAGAGAGAAGACCTGCCATGTCATTTCTTGATGCAAGCCAGAAGAAGCCTTTTGCTCGAACGACATCAACCGGCCAATTTTCAAGCCAATTCATTAAACGCTCTGGATGAAACGGCTTTCGGCGACGGTAAACAAACGAAGTCACTCCATATTCTTCAGTTTCTGGTGTATGCTCTTCGTTTAATTCTTTAATCCAACCAGGCGATTGACTTGATTTATCAAAATCAAAACGGTTCGTATTTAAAATTTCCGTTAGTGGAACGTTGGAATGTGAAGTTGGAATGATCTTTGCATCAGCGTTCATTTTGCGTAAGAAGTCCATTAGTTCTTTTGTATCGCTTTCTTCTAACATTTCGGTTTTATTTAAGATAATTACATTGGCAAATTCCATTTGATCTATTAAGAGGTCAGCAATATCACGCGTATCAGCTTCATCTGTACCTTGTTTACGGTCTAATAACGTTTCACCCGATGCGTAATCTTCCCAGAAACGGTTGGCATCAACGACAGTAACCATCGTATCTAAACGGCATTTTGACGTTAAATCAATATCCATTTCTTCGTCTAGATAGGTGAACGTTTGAGCAACAGGGATAGGCTCACTGATTCCTGAAGACTCGATGACAATGTAGTCAATACCGCCAGCATCGACTAATTGTTCCACTTCTTTCATTAAGTCTTCACGCAGTGTACAGCAAATACAGCCATTTTGCATTTCAACAAGTTTTTCTTCCGTACGAACAAAGCCGCCATCTTTAACTAGTCTAGCATCAACATTCACTTCACTCATATCGTTAACGATGACAGCTACTTTTAAGCCTTCACGATTTTGTAATATATGATTTAGTAAGGTTGTCTTACCTGCTCCTAAATATCCACTTAAAACTGTTACTGGTACTCTCATTTCTAATATTCCTCCTATAAGCTCAACCACGGTGTAGGGATGTAGCTTCCATTATAAACGTAATTATTACGGTTTATAGTCTATCGTAACATGTCTTGATTGTAAATAGTATTTATTTCGATTTAGAATTTTAATCAAACAAGCTATTGGTAGTAAAAGGAGATTATCGCAGAAAAACAAAATTCGACGAAATAAAGGACAATGATAGGAACGATATCGAATACCTATAGACCATAACTGTAAGGGAGAGCAGATCATGAATAAAGAAATTGTATTAATTACGGGAACGAATAGTGGTTTTGGGTACTTATCCACACTTGACTTAGCATCTCGAGGGTATACAGTCATCGCCACGATGCGTGATTTATCCAAACAAACAGAACTTCTAATGGAAGCAGAGCAAAGAAAATTAACAGATCGAATTGAAATCCTGCCATTAGACGTAACGGATTCTCACCAAATTGAACACGTCAGGCAGTATGTTGAGAATCAATATGGCAAAATAGATATTTTAATCAATAATGCTGGATTTAGTGCCGGCGGAATTACAGAGCTCTTGGACCTAGAAGAGTGGAAGGCACAGTTTGATACAAACCTTTTCGGTGTCATTGCCGTAACAAAAGCATTTCTTCCGATGATGCGTGAGAAGCGAAACGGTAAGATCATTAATATTGGAAGCGTTAGCGGACACGTTGGTTTTCCTGGTTTAGGTCCCTACGTTTCATCAAAGTTTGCACTATCTGGGTTTAGTGAGTCCCTTCGGCTAGAATTACTGCCTTTTGGCATTCAAGTGAGCATCGTCGAACCAGGTTCGTATAAAACTGAAATTTGGGAAAAATCCTTGAGTAAAATTGACCCAAATATTGATGGCGACTATGACGCGTTTATGAAAAAAGTTTACTCTGTGGCAAAGAAAACCGGGGAACGAGCAGATGACCCGAATGAAGTAGTCGAAGTTATCGCTAATATCTGTCGGTCGAAAAAAACAAAACTTCGCTATCCAGTTGGAAAAGGGATCCGAGCGACAATTTTTATGAAGAACCTTCTTCCTTGGGCATGGTTTGAATCAATGGTCCAAAAAAAGATGAAGTTAGGTGGTAACCATCGAAAAGGTTGAAGTAAGACTTATTGCAGATCTAATGAAAATTGATGTAGGTGAATTGTTAGCTGAGAGTCTAGCGGAGCGGTTTCGCTTTATTGCCAGGTTATTGGCTGAATATGAAAGGGGTACAAATACGTTTAATAGACCTGGCGAAGTACTATACGGTGCTTTTACTGAAGAAGGGTCTTTGGTTGCTATTGGTGGTTTAAACCAGGAACAGAATGCAAATTGGCCTAATGCTGGGCGTTTGAGACGGTTTTATGTAAAAAAACAAAATCGACGTCTTGGTATTGGAAAAAGGTTAGTTGAACAACTTATTGCCGATGCAGGAGGTTTCTTCAATTCACTCGTTCTATACACCGACACTGCAGAGGCTGACGATTTTTACCGTTCAATCGGATTTACAAAAACAGAGCCATATCAAGAAGTTACCAAGGTTACTCACTATTTAAGATTAAACCCCATAAACCCATAAAAAATCAAGGTTACCATAACCTTTATTTTTTTATGCAGACCGTAATTAATACGCCTAAGAATTGGAATATAAAAACAATCTTCTAATACATTGTACTATTAACTTCTAAGAGGATGTGTCGTAATGGCTACGAAGATTTTTGTTGGGAACTATAAAGGCGGAGTGGGGAAAACAACGAGTATCTATCAAATTGCATTACATCTCGTTGAAGCTCAAAAAAAAGTATTACTTATCGACTTAGATCCCCAATGTTCTTTAAGCGAAATATGTTTAACTCGGGTGAATGGCTCTCTTGATGAACTTAGCCCAAATGAATGTCTAAATTTTGTCTATGACCTTTGGTTACAGCAGAAAAAACACCCCCAGGTTCAAATATCTTTTCAAACTTCAACGTTCATTAAAACGACCGATAATGAAGTTGATTTTATTCCATCCAATATATTTTACTCATCAGGCGGTTTGGATGAGATGGAGATGAACCTTACGAATACCCTCGAAGATCTTGTGATTATGCAACAATTCCTTCAAACGACAAAGATAGAAGATCAATATGATTTCATTTTGTTTGACTGTCCTCCAAGTAATAACGTAATTACTCAAGGTGCGTTTTTATGTTCAGACTATTATCTTATTCCTTCCATTATCCAAACGATGAGCGTCCGTGGTGTTGCCCATTATATTAAAACTGTAGAGACCATTTATAAGAAATATTGCCAACATGATCAAGTTGCAATGTTAGCCCAAACAATTTTTGGACCGCAACCAAGACTACTTGGGATTTTTGAAACACTGAAAAAAACGACTGTAAAAAATCGCATTGAACACGATCAATTAAAGGCAGCCTTACTCACAGCAAATATCCAATCTATTCTTTCAGAACATAGTGGAGGGAACCATATTTTTACGACCATTATTCATAATAGTGAAATGATCGCAAGGGAAACAGCTAAAGGAAATAAGAGTGGAGAGTATGGTTTATTAACGGCTGAAATTTTACAATGCATTACTTATGATCGGTTAAACAGGGAGGAGAGGTATAGTGAAAAAACAAATCTTTCAAGATGCAATACACCATTTAGAAAAATTAAAAATGATCTATGAAACTGTGAATACGCCAAAAAAAGAGATTCGTAACCTAGAAGAGATCATCGCTACAATGACACAATATGATCAAACTCCCGCAGAACAGAATCTAGCCTTAGAAGAAAAAAAGGGACTACGGCAACAAGCAGCTAAGGCAAAGAAGTCCAAAGCTACTTCTTTCTCACAAGCAATCTCTTATATAAATGCTAAACAATATAACGATTTACAAGGAACGAAATTGGACCATGAAATCTTCCAAAGCCAAGATCAAATTATGAATTATTGGACTATAAATTCGAAAGAAAAAGTATTAAAAGAAACAACTGCGCTTGATTTAAAGCTACTTTATTTTCAGTTAACAAGTGACGGTCATGAAGCTAAAGGAAACAAAAGCCAATTGTACGAGATGATCAACTCTAATATTCGGGCGAGAAAAGGTGGGATTGCTTTTTCAAAAGTATAACTCTAGGCTGAGTGTAACTTAATTAATTTGCGGTCACCCTTTGTAACTGGAGGATAAAATTCATTTACTGTCGAATTAAGCATAAATAAATCTAATTCACTAACGTTCGGGGTGCCTAATGATTAAGCAAATTGATGAATATCTATCAAAAAACCCCCTTTTTTCTGGTTGTATCCTTGTTGCTAGAAAAGGGGAGGTCCTATTTCATAAAGCTTATGGTTTCGCAGAGTTTGATAAACAAATTAAAAACACGACCGATACACGTTTTTCTACTGCTTCTGCAATCAGTAAGCCAATTACCGCTATTGCAACCCTGCAATTGATTGAGCATGGCATTCTTTCATTAAGTCAGAAAATAGGTCTATTCTTTCCGCAATACAAAAATGAAAACATCACCATTCATCATTTACTCAACCATACGTCAGGTATCCCTAACTACTTAATGATCGGTAAAGCAATTGATAACACTAAAGAGTATAGACCGAAAGAAATCATTAATATTGTCCATAACAAAGGGCTGCGCTTCATACCGGGAAAGAAGTTTTCTTACAACAATACTGGATTTCTAATGCTAGGATTAATCATTGAGCAGGTACTAGGAACTTCTTATGAACAATATGTAAAAGAAAATATATTTGCACCTGCTGGGATGAAAAATTCGTGTTTTGAACGAGAAAACTTAGAAAATACAGCTAAAAATCATATCAAAGGAAAACAAGGCACTTTCTTTCACCCGTCCTTATTGTATGCATGTGGTGAAGTTCATTCCACCGTAGAAGATTTATATAAATTAGACCGTGCGTTAAAGGAAAATTATATTTTAAGCGAAGCGTCGGTAAACATGATGGAGGAACCGAGCTATTCCGGTAAATGGATAACTGTCGGCTATCCGTGGCTTATTAAAAATCAATTCGACCGACGGAGTATTGCTCACGGCGGAACACATCCCGGTGGTTACGTTAGCCATTTTGAAAGATACATAGACGATGATATAACGATCATCGTGTTAAGTAATAACATGGTTAAACATTCGACGTTTTCCATGAAAGAACTAGGAGCCACATGGATTTCCCGTGAAATCGCTGAAATTCTGTTTTCTCAAAAGCTGCGATTTTGGCAGAAGTACTTATAAAGGCTAGCATTAGGACCAAAAGAGAAGGTGCATACTCTAACGTAAAGCGAACCATTTGCTATAAAAACACATCGATCAAGAACACAACAATCATAACTAACTGAAAAAGAGCTTTGGCAAATGTCCCACTCAAAAAGGCGATAAGTGTTCCTAATGCTACTTTCATAGCGTCACTTAACGCTTTTCGCTGAATTAATTCGGTGAGAAGGACGAGGATAAACGGTACGATTAGAATTCCAAATGGAGGAATGACAAAACAGCCGATAATTACGCCAATTGTTGCTGCACGAATTCCCCATTTGGATCCCCCAGAGCGTTGAACGAAATAGAGATTTGCTAGATAATCGGTTAAAAACAACACGACTGTTAAGACGCCAAGTGTTGCCCAAGTCCACCAGGAAACAGCCGCAGCTGAACCGAAGAAATAATAGAGAACAACACCTAGCCAAATCAACACGACAGATGGAATGATCGGGTAAATGAGTCCAATGAAACTAAATACAAATAGCACACTAATGATTATCCAGAGCAAAATATCCAAAAGATCACCTCACCGTGATTTTAGCGAATTCCATTTCTAAATACAAATTGAAAACCTAAACGAAAGAAAACCAGAAATAGCCTAAGCCATTTCTGGTTTTCTTTCGTTTAGTCGATCTCATCCACCCATTTATGTTTAGTATTCAATAACGATTGAATACACCGATGCGACTGATCCTTAGTTTGATAGTACTCCAGTAATTGGTCTTGAAGTACAGGAACAACCGACATGGATTGTGAAGATAATGCTTCTTGCATATCTTCATATAGCGTTTGATAAAAGTCGACATCTGACTTTTGATCTCCGCAAGCACATTTTCCAGCACATAAGTGCTCGCTAAGCTTTTCATAAGAAACTCTCAGCTCATTTTTAACTTTTTCCATCAATTCACTCGTCCAATACTCATGTGTTAGCAACTCTAAAACTTGTAACGCATGGTCATGAGCCAATTTCCCAGTATTCATACCAGCCATCGCTGTACCTCCTTTTTCTAAAATTTTGAAATCAAAACTGAATAATAAAAAGTTTTGATAACTAATTTAAATTTTACAAATTTTCTAACTATTTTGCAATACCTTTAACAATATTGTCACAATTTGATTTTCTTTCCAGCTATTCATTTATTTATCTTTTGAAGCTAGATTTGTTAGGAAATGTTATAGTTAAGATGGTTATAATCCCCAGCTTCACAAACTTAGTAGAAACTATCTTAAGAAAGTATGACGGTAGCGTATGGTACTTTTTTAAGTGTTTTTTATCGAAATTTACATTACTAGGTTTGTAGTATGAACTTCCCCACTACAATATAATGAAGGTGTGAAACAACAACATATGCTCATTTTTCAACGAATTTATGAAGGGACGATGATCCTCTTAGTCGTGCTGACGGTCATGTCAATCTGGACGGATCATCCATATAATCAATTCGTCCATTGGATCGTTTGGGGTATATTTTTAGTTGATTTTTTAATACGATATATAAAGGCAGAGCACAAGTGGACATTCATTAAACAAAATCCTTTCCTTGTCATTGCTATAGTTCCATTTGATCAGTTTTTTCAGATTGCTAGGATTGTACGAGTCATATACTTATTTCGCATTAAGACGGTTACAAAATTTTATATTCAACCTATTATTGATAAAGCTTCTTACCAATCAAAAGTCAGTATAATAGTCTTACTTCTGTTTTTACTTACCATAAAGTCGACGATATTATGGAGGATAGAAGCGAAGGTAGAGACCTTTCTAGACGCATTTATATTCGTTATGCAACACATGATGTTTTTCGGGCATCGGGGGATCGAAGTGAGTCAGTTTAGTTCTATTATTCTTTTAGTCTTTACTACGATATTAGGAGTATTGCTTCACGGTTTGGCTTTACAATGGCTTTTTACAAAACTAGATGAAAAGTATAGACAATTTAAACATGAAAAAAACAAAGGCAACAAAAAGAGTATCTAACTCGAAACATAAGCTTCTCGGTGGTTTTCACACATTCACGATCTATGTCAGATCTTGCGCTTGCCCTGGAAATGATTAAAATTCGTTAAACGACTTTTAACACTTCAGTGAAACCTTTCATATAGATGAAGAAGCATTTCTGGGCTCATAACTCAATTGAAGGAGTGATTGCATGGAGTTGTTTGATGCGATTAAAACGAGAAGAAGTATAGGTATTGTTAAAGAGGACCCTGTTCCAAATCAATTGATTGAACAAATATTAGAAGCTGGAACGTATGCACCTAACCATTTTCGTACTGAACCGTGGCGCTTCTTCGTTCTAACAGGAGATAGTCGTTCGGAATTAGGGGAAGTATTTGAAAAGATTACAACAGCGAATTCCGAAGATCCTACCACGCCAGATATGGTTAAGAAACTTGAGCGAGCCAAGAAAAACCCGCTACGAGCGCCTGTTATCATAACGGTGGGGGTTGAGCCGAGCTCTAAAAAGAATGTACTAATTCAAGAGGAGTATGCCGCAGTTCATGCAGCGATACAAAATATGTTACTTGCTGCGCATGCTCTTGACCTAGGAGCGATATGGCGTACTGGAGCGATTTGCTACGAGAAACAAGTGAACGAGTTTTTCGGAATGTCTGAACGAGGAGAAATATTAGGGTTTATTTATCTTGGTTATCCCGATATGAAAACACCACAAGTGAAAAAAACAAGCTTTACAAACTTTACAACATGGATGTCTTAACTGTATCTTTCAAATTGAAGAGGCTGCTCATAAATGAGACAGCCTTTTTTGCTTTATATCCAGAGTTACTTACTCCAGTTTAATTTCTAATGATTATTAATACCAAGTAAATAATATAAACGAGTGACAAAATCAAACCTTCTAATTTTCCTATAGTATATTCTGTTCGAGAGTAGATGAATAAAACGACGGTAAGAATGATCATAACATTGACATCAAAAAATATTTTTGGATCCACTGGGAGCGGTGTGATAATTGAAGCGACTCCCAGCACAAATAAAATATTAAAAATGGAACTCCCAACAATATTACCTAAAGCCATTTGACTTTGTTTTTTTAATGCTGCAGAAATGGATATGGCGAGTTCCGGTAGTGAAGATCCAATCGCTACAATTGTTAGACCGACTAATGTTTCACTCATTCCAAACCGAATTGCAATTTCCGTACTGCTTTCAACAACTAAATATCCACCTATAATGATGGCTGCTAATCCTGCAATCGCCAGGAGGATGTTTTTCCCCCATGTTGGCTTTTGCGTATCTTCATTTTCTTCAGCTAATGTTTCACGACTATTTCTCGCTGCTTCAATAACATAATATAGAAAAATGGAAAAGAACAATAAAAAGACAATACCGTCACTTCTAGTAATCATGTTTTCTGTTGCATTCTGGAGAAATTGATCGCTAATTAACACAAGTAATGCAATGCTGGCCAAGAAAGCCAGAGGTATTTCTTTTCTAATGGTGGCACTTTCAACTTTTAAAGGAAATATTACCGCGGTTACACCAACCACTAAGGCTGTATTAATAATATTACTACCGACGACATTCCCCACTGTTACATCTGTACTACCCTCTAAAGCGGCAATAATACTAACAGTAGCTTCGGGGGCACCTGAACCGAAGGCGACAATCGTCAGACCAACTAATAAAGGAGAAACACGTAATAGCGTGGCAATGGCTGAAGATCCATCAACAAAATAGTCAGCACCTTTAATTAAAAGGACAAACCCTAAGAGTAATAGTAAATAGACCATGGTTAATACCAATCCTTTTTAATTTTACATTTATAATGAAATCTGCTTGTCACTATTTGAAAATACGTATTCTAAATTAAGTTCTCCATTCTGGAAAAATGTATCCACTAAAGCCAGTATTTCAATTACAGATGGACCTTCATTGAGCTGATGAAGGACACAGCATGGGAGAAATGCAAGGGAATTGTCCTTCATGAAGCTGATGAAGGACAAAGCAGGGTAGAAAAGCAAGGGAAGTGTCCTTCAAGGAGGTGATGAAGGACAAACCAAGGCATAAATGCAAGGGAAGTGTCCTTCAAAGAGGTGATGAAGGACAAGGCAGGGTAAAAATGCAAGGGAAGTGTCCTTCAAAGAAGTGATGAAGGACAAAGCAGGGTAGAAAAGCAAGGGAAGTGTCCTTCATAGAGGTGATGAAGGACAAAGCAGGGTAGAAAAGCAAGGGAAGTGTCCTTCATAGAGATGATGAAGGAGCGCAAATGGTGTTAGGGATAAATTTAAGAAAGTAGTGAAAATTCATTTATGAGCAATAGAAGTTGGGGTAAAAAAAATTTAATGAATTCTATTGACAAATATACCCCTTAAGGTATAAGATAGAACCAACAAAGATACCTACTAGGGTATAAAACCTATGGGAGGAGAGATGAAACATGAGTAATGTAAAAGATATTACTGCAAAACAAATTATGGATCGTATTGTAAATAACGATGAATTATTTCTTCTTGATGTTCGAAACGAGTCAGATTTCCAAGATTGGAAAATAGAAGGGAAAACTTTCTCACATCTTAATGTTCCTTACTTTGAACTGATTGATGGGGTTGACTCAATTGTAGATCAACTACCAAAAGATAAAGACATTGTTGTGTTATGTGCGAAGGGTGGATCATCTGCATTTGTAGGTGAAATGATAGTTGAAGCAGGTTTTAACAAAGTATACTCATTAGTTGATGGAATGAAAGCATGGAGTGAACATCTTCACCAAGTTCGAATTTATGAAGATGAAAAAATTAAAGTAGACCAATTTATTCGTATCGGAAAAGGGTGTCTTTCATACATGGTCACATCTAATGACCAAGCACTAATCGTTGACCCAAGCCGTTTTACAGATGTATATGTTAAAGCAGCGAGAAAAGAAGGCGCAACTATTACTCATATTGTAGACTCTCACCTACATGCAGATCATATTTCAGGAGGCCATGAATTAGCGGAAAATTTAGGGGCGAAATATTTCTTAATGAAGAGTGAAGGAGCAATCTTTGAGTTTGAAGCATTAGAAAATCACGATCGTATTGAATTTAACAACATTAAGTTAGAAGTTCTAGCTGTAAAAACACCAGGACATACGCCTGGTAGTGTATCATTCTTCGTTAATGACAAATTATTATTCTCAGGAGATACCATTTTCGTTAGTGGTTTAGGTCGTCCTGACTTAGGTAATAAAGTTCGTGAGTGGGCAGATGATTTATACCACACGATTTATGATAAAGTTTCAGCGATTGCTGATGATGTTATCGTTCTTCCGGGTCACTACGCTGACTATGTAGAAGAAGTGAATGACAAAGGCTATATTGGAGATCTATTAGGAAATATTCGTGAACGTAATGAAAAAATGTTCTCGATGACTAAAGATACATTCCTAGACCACGTAGAACAATCTGCTTCTTCTGTGAAACCACCGAACTTTGAAGATATAATTGCAATCAACCGAGGTGTTGAGCAAGCTGATGCAGAGCGTAAACAGGAATTAGAAATTGGACCAAATCGTTGTGCTGTGCACCACACGCACTAATTAAGCAAGGGAGGGACCACTTCATGAAAGATAAAAAAGATAAGTGTACAATTCACCAGTGAGGCATAAATCCAAAGAAGACAGCAGAAGATAAAAAGCATTTCACTAAACCACCAATATGACCAGCTGTCTATCTCTGGTTCCTGGTAGGAGCCATCTTCATTTTGTTTCAACTTGCAGCCTTTTTTATGAAATAGAATACTCTCTCCACATATTTGTATAGGAGAAGGTCAGTCTCTATTAGCAAGAAAAAAATTTTCAGTACTAACATACCCCTATAGGTAAAAAATGTTGACCAAAATGCGATTTGGTTGTAATATAATATATGTATAGGGGTAAGGGTATAATACAAGAGGGGGTAACAACATGGTAATTAAAGTAGATCAAGTGTTAGATGCAAAAGGGTTAGCATGCCCGATGCCAATTGTTCGTACAAAAAAAGCAATGGATCAATTAAATTCAGGTGAAGTACTTGAAATTCAAGCTACAGATAAAGGGTCGTTAGCTGACTTAAAAGCATGGGCTAACTCAACAGGCCACCAATATTTAGGTACAAACGAAGAAGGGGATGTACTACTGCATTATTTACGAAAAGCGGATCCTTCTGAGACAAAGGAGGAAGTTGACTTTCCTCATGTCACATCAAATACAGAATTAGAAAGCAAAATTGGTGAAGCCGGAGTAACGATTTTAGACGTTCGTGAGCCTGCTGAGTATGCTTTTGCTCGCATTCCTACCTCTAAATCTATTCCACTTGGCGAGCTAGAAGAACGTCTAGGTGAACTAAATCAACATGATACTGTATACGTTGTATGCCGTACAGGGAGCAGAAGTGCAATGGCTGCGAAGCTGTTAACAGACAATGGTTTTGAAATGGTTATGAACGTAAAACCTGGAATGTCTGAATGGACTGGAAAAGTTGAAAGCAACTAAACGTGATCTAAATGTAATGTATTCTAGATAATCTTAATTTTAAAGGAGAGAATGAACATGAATAGTAATAAAGTATTAAACGCAACAGGATTAGCGTGCCCGATGCCAATTGTACGCACAAAAAAAGCAATCGACGAATTAGAGGTAGGTCAAGTACTAGAAGTTCATGCAACAGATAAAGGCTCCAAAGCTGATATCGCAGCTTGGTGTAAAGCTTCTGGAAATGAACTCGTCCACCAAGACGAAGATGGTGATGTTTTTAAGTTCTGGATTAAAAAAGCTTAATAAGGTTTAAATTGAAGGTGACTCAAACTACGATTAGGCCACCTATTACTAAAAATAGATGCTATTAAACGAGATGCATCTATTTTTAGTAGAAAAGAGAAGGTGAGATCGCTAGAGAGTCACCTTCTCCTTCATTAGAAAGGAGGGAAAACCAATGCTCAAGAAGTTATTTCCAGGGCTTGAGTGGATGTTGACGTATAAAAAACATGATTTACGCGGTGATTTATCAGCGGGATTAATTGTTGCTATCATGTTAATTCCACAAGGTATGGCATATGCAATGCTTGCTGGTTTGCCACCTGTTATCGGGCTGTATGCATCAACGATCCCACTGATTGTTTATGCCTTTTTCGGTTCTTCAAGACAGCTTGCAGTGGGACCTGTTGCGATGGTGTCACTTCTTGTATTAACGGGTGTCCAAGGACTGGCTGATCCAGGTTCAAGTGAGTATATTTCACTTGTATTATTACTTACCTTAATGGTTGGGGTCATACAATTAGTTCTTGGGATATTGAAACTCGGATTTGTAACAGAATTTATTTCTCATGCAGTTATTAGTGGTTTTACTTCTGCAGCAGCTATCGTTATTGGTCTCAGCCAATTAAAACATCTACTGGGGATTAACCTTCCCTCAAGTGAAAATGTATTTGAACTATTATATCGGGCGATTCTACAAATCACTAGCATTAACTTTTATACTTTTTTCATTGGAATTACTAGTATTTTTATCTTAATCGTTATGAAGAAGTGGATACCGAAAATTCCAGCGCCACTTGTGGTCGTTGTTTATAGTATACTTCTTGTTTATATATTTGACCTTCATGAAAAAGGAGTAAGTATAATTGGAGAAGTACCAGACGGTTTACCGATGGTTTCCTTACCGGCGTGGAGTATGGAGGCTGTTAGCGCCTTAATGCCAATCGCAATCACAATCGCAATCATCGGGTTTGTTGAAAGTTTCGCGATGGCAAAAGTCATTGCTACTAAAGAGAAATATAAAGTACATGCAAATCGTGAATTAATTGGTCTAGGACTTGCTAACGTATCGGCCTCAACTTTTTCAGGGTATCCAGTAACTGGCGGTTTTTCACGTTCAGCCGTTAATTACGGTGCTGGTGCCAGAACAGGTTTTGCAGCTATTATTACAGCAACTTTAATCATTTTAACACTATTATTCTTTACATCTTGGTTTTACTACATGCCGAATGCTGTTCTCGCTGCGATTATTATGGTAGCTGTTTATGGATTAATTGATGTTAAAGAAGCGAGGCATTTATTTAAGATCAAACGAATAGACGGTGCTACATTGTTAATTACATTTGGCGCCACATTAACGTTAGGGATTGAAACGGGTATTTTCCTGGGTATTATTTTCTCTCTTATCGTTTTTATATGGAGGAGTGCAAACCCTCATGTTGCTGAATTAGGCTATGTAGAAGAGGCGAATGTCTATCGTAATATTAAAAGATATCCAGAAGCTGTCGAAAAAGAGAATGTTTCCATATTAAGAATCGACTCGCCGTTGTATTTTGCAAACATTACAAAGATCGAAGACATGATTCAACGAAAGTTCTTGGAGCAACCTTCACTTCATACTGTTATCCTTGATTTTTCAGGTGTAAATGACATGGATGCTGTTGCAATTGAACACTTAAACGAACTGTTCACCACTTATGAAAGTCTCGGAAAGAATATCATGTTGTGTGATATTAAAGGACCTGTCCGAGATGTTTTAAAGCGAGCGGGCTGGTATGAAAAATACAAGGGGAAAATCGAGTCTCATTCAATTGATGAAGCACTAGCCACAATCAAGGAGTGAGTGAAATGGAAAGGGAATTGAAACGAAACAATAAACTGTTTTATGAAGAGATGAGAAAAGTAGACCCTCATTTCTTCGATAATATGGTTCAGGGGCAAGAACCGGAATTACTTGTTTTAGCGTGTAGTGATTCACGGGTGAGTCCTTCTGTCATTACACAAATGCCGCTTGGGAAATTATTTATTCACCGTAATATTGGTAATCAAGTAAATGAACATGATGAAAGCTTTTCTGCAAGCTTATATTATGCTCTAAAGCACTTAAGAGTAAAAGGAATCCTGATCATCGGTCACACTCATTGTGGAGGGATTGATGCAGCGGTAAACGGAAATAACGAAGAAGCTTTAAAACCATGGCTGAAGGGAATCCGGGAGTCGTTTATCCATGAAGATAGTACAAAAATGTGCACTACGCAACTTTCAGAGAGACACCTTCTCAAGCAAGTAGAACGATTGCATGCGCACCCAATCTATAGAGAGTTAGGTCGACACGTACCAATCATTCCTGTTGTTTACCATATCGAAAATGGGGAAATTGAATTTATTAAGTATCCAGAGAGAATTAATAACGTAAAGGATATGTAAAAACTTAACCTAACGTCACGACCGGAACTTGAATGAAGGATCAGAACACGGACGTAAGAAAATAAAGCTGAAATTTGAAAGAGAATTGAAGTTAACCAATATATGTTTGGTTGACAAAATACCTGTAAGGGTATATTATACAGGTATAGAAAATACCTATAAGAGTATATTAGGAGGAGATCTAAATGGAACAAAAGAAAGCAACAATGATTGTATTTGATGGTGATTTAGATAAAGCATTGGCAAGTTTTATTATTGCAACTGGAGCAGCAGCGATGGGGAAACCAGTAACGATGTTTTTCACTTTTTGGGGGTTGAATGTACTGCGTAAAGATGAACATATCCCCGTTAAAAAGAATTTCTTAGAAAAAATGTTCGGTAAAATGATGCCAAGAGGTCCTGAAAAACTAGGATTATCTAAAATGAACTTCGGCGGTGCAGGATCAAAGTTAATGAAGCATATGATGAAAAAACACAATGTCGTTTCTTTAAATGAGTTAATCGAAATGGCGAAAGAGCTAGATATCAAAATGGTGGCATGTACGATGTCTATGGATGTAATGGGAATCCAAAAGGAAGAATTAATTGACGGTATCGAGTATGCTGGTGTTGCAACATACCTTGCAGAAGCAGAAGAAGGAAACGTCAACTTATTTATCTAGTAAACTTTTTATGAGCTACAGTTTATTCAAAATGGACTTTTTTGAGACTGATAGCGCCATTCTATTCGTTAATCATGGTATCCTAATTGTATGGAAAGAGAATTTTAAGTACCCAAAACAACTCAACGATAGAGAGGTCTTTGCTTGTGAAACAGAAAACCATGTTAGCGGTTCTTACATTGGTAATTGGAGTAGGAGTGATATTTATGTTTTTTGGAACATCAAATGATCAAATTGGAGAAATTACGACAACTGAACTCAAAACAAAGATGGAATCAGACAAGGGTGCGATGTTTATTGATGTTCGGGAGATTGATGAATTTGAAGAAGCCCATGTAGAAGGAATGATAAATATTCCACTTAGTCGTCTTGCTAGTGATTACACGCAACTTCCGCAAGACCAAGAGATTGTTATTTTCTGTAGAAGTGGTAACCGCAGTATGCAAGCAGCAAACTTTCTTTTTGAACAAGGTTATTCAAAATTAACAAATGTTAGTGGCGGTATCCTTTCTTGGGATGGGCCACTTGTAACAAAGTAATCTGCGATCTCAACAATACCCATTATCCCGCTATCTATATAACGGTAATGGGTATTTTTTATTCACTCGGATTCAATGACAAATTTCTAGAGTTCACATTTTGGCTAAAAAAAGTGGATTTCGCCACAAAAAAGTAAGAACACGGACAATAGGATTACAAACATGGACAATAAAATAAGCGAAATCAGACAATAAGTATCTCCCTCACAATAATAAATCAAACCAAGCTGCGCATTTTTACCAATAGATATTTTACTTAACAAATGAATTTTTATCTTATAATATAGTAAAATAGTATACGCAGCTTTGTTACACAGGAGGACCATGAAATGGTTACAATTATGATAGCATTATTATTCCTCTTTATTCTTGTATGGTTTTACAGACGTGTGGTTCCAGTACGAGGAATAAAGTGCACAAATCTTCAGCACCTTAAGGAAGGAACAAAAATACTAGATATTCGCGACTACCATATCGCTAGCCACCATCCGGTTACAGGAGCTACGAATATACCATTTGCTTATATTAAAAGATATTATCAACCATTCATAGGTAGTGAGGTCATTATTATATCAAATGATGTTGTAGCGAAAAATCTATGTATCCGATTTTTAAAACAAAAAGGGGTTCAGGTGACAGGATATTATATTAGCAATCCTGACAACAACGAGAAAACATTTGCAGAACTCTGTTAAAAGGAGAAGATCTCATTGGATATACTAAAATGGGTTATTGTTGTAGTTTTAATTATTTTAACGGTCCGAAATTTTCTACCGGCAAAAGGTGTGAAACAAATCAGTAACACTGAAGTAAAAATGCTAGTAAAGAGAAAAGACATTCAATTAATCGATGTGCGCTCGGCACTAGAATATGAGTTAAATCACATTGAAGGATTTCAAAACATTCCTTTATCAAAAATAAAGAAACGGCATAACGAATTAGACCGTGAAAAAGAAATTGTATTACTTTGTCAAAGCGGTATGAGAAGTAATAAAGCGAGTAAACGCTTGAAACGACTCGGTTTTACTAAGCTGACAAACGTAAAAGGCGGTATGTCTTCTTGGTCATAAGAAAAGGATGGCTCAAAGTGTACTAAAGGTACACTTGATCCATCCTTTCTTAGTTTAAGTCCTAAATACCTAATTGCTGTCGTTCTTCAGATGAAAATACACGGGACCGAGTTAAAAAGCGCTTTCCTTCAGGTCCTTCTAAAGAGAACATCCCGCCACGGCCTTCGACGACATCAATAATTAATTGAGTGTGCTTCCAATATTCGTATTGGTCCTTCGCAATATAGAAGGGACATCCTCCAATCTTACCAAGCAGTACATCAGAACTCCCAATACGAAGCTCACCGTTTGGATAACACATCGGAGAACTCCCGTCGCAGCACCCGCCTGATTGATGAAACATAAGGTCACCATAACGCTTTTTTAGCTTTTCTATTAGCTCAACCGTTGCTTCCGTCGCTTTTACTCTTTCTACCATAGAAGACACCCTCCCTTGATTTTAAAAGAATCCTAGTGCGTCTTCGCTATAGCTGACGAGCATATTTTTCGTTTGTTGGTAATGACTTAACATCATTTTATGATTTTCTCGCCCAATCCCCGATTTTTTATAGCCTCCAAATGCGGCGTGAGCAGGGTAAGCATGATAGCAATTTGTCCAAACGCGACCCGCTTGAATGTTACGCCCGAAACGATACGCTGTGTTGATATTACGCGACCAAACGCCCGCCCCTAAACCGTACAGTGTATCGTTAGCAACCGCTAAAGCTTCATCTGCATCTTTAAATGTAGTGACAGAAACAACTGGACCAAAAATCTCCTCCTGGAAAATACGCATGTTATTGTCACCTTTAAAGACAGTTGGTTTTACATAGTAACCATTCTTTAGGTCATCCTCTAATACATTACGCTCACCGCCAATTAAACACTGGGCACCTTCTTGTTTTCCAATATCTAAATAAGAGAGAATTTTTTCTAATTGTTCCTGTGACGCTTGAGCACCCATCATCGTATCCGGATCTAGCGGATTGCCGGTTTTAATGGCCTCAACACGTTGAAGAACTCGTTCCATGAACGGCTCATAAATCGATTCGTGGATAAGAGCACGAGAAGGGCATGTACATACTTCACCTTGATTCAGAGCAAACATTACAAACCCTTCAATCGCCTTATTTAAAAACGCATCATCTTTTTCCATAATATCTGGGAAGAAGATATTCGGCGATTTCCCACCTAACTCAAGTGTAACAGGGATAATATTTTCAGATGCATACTGCATAATGAGGCGACCTGTCGTCGTTTCTCCAGTGAAAGCAATTTTCGCAATTCGGTTGCTAGAAGCTAATGGTTTACCTGCTTCAACACCAAAACCATTTACTATATTAACAACACCTTTAGGTAAAAGATCTGCGATGAGTTCCATGACAACCATAATTGAAGCTGGTGTTTGTTCAGCTGGTTTTAATACGACGCAATTACCAGCCGCCAAAGCAGGTGCAAGTTTCCAAACGGCCATTAAAATAGGGAAGTTCCACGGAATAATTTGCCCAACGACACCTAGAGGCTCATGAAAGTGATAAGCGACCGTGTCATTGTCTATTTGTGAAATACTACCTTCTTGACTTCGAACCACACCTGCAAAATAACGGAAGTGATCGATAGCAAGAGGGAGGTCAGCATTTAACGTTTCACGAACTGCTTTACCATTTTCCCACGTTTCAGCTACAGCTAGCATTTCTAAGTTTTCTTCTAAGCGATCTGCAATTTTATTTAAAATAGTTGCTCGTTCAGCAGGAGAAGTAGCCCCCCAGCTAGTTTTTGCAGCGTGAGCCGCATCTAGAGCTAATTCGATATCCTCAGCAGATGAACGAGCGACCTCACAAAATACCTGACCAGTGACAGGTGTGATATTTTCAAAGTATTCTCCGTTCACAGGGGCTGTCCATTCCCCATTAATGTAATTGTCATAACGCTTTTTAAAATTTACTAGAGACCCATCCGTGTTTGGCTTTTGATATACCATATAAACCCCTCCTAATGTACATTTCCTTCTACTAAAAAGAAAATTTCATTCTATTAATTCTTATTATGTAAACGCTTTCCTTATTGTGGTTATCTATATATTTCCTACAAACTTGGAACGGACAGTCACAAGAAAAAGAAAGGTCACATAATCTAAACTATTACGTCGTACATAAAATATTCTTATTTTATTGTCTAAATCTAAAACTCTTTCAAAATTACTTTTTTATAAAATAGAAACAGGGTATAAGGGAGTATAAGCTTATCAGAGAAGGGACTAAGGATGATGAACCTATTTCGTATTTTCCTTGTAATAATGATCATTGCAGTCGCATCCGCATGTTCAAGTCAAACCACATCGAAAATAGAAGATTTAGAAAATGAACTACTAGAATATGAAGAAAAAGTATCGAGTCTATTAGAAGAAGAGAAGGACCTAAAGCAACAAATTGAAAGATTGAATAATGAAAAAGAGCAGCTACAACAAGACTTAGAGGAAAATGATAATCGATTAATAGAACTTGAGGATCAATTACAACAACATCAATCCACAATAGAAGAAAAACAAGGAGTTATTGAAGGTTACGAACAACAAGCGGAACAATTGAAAAATCAAGTCAATGAACTTAAAAGCCAAAACAACCAACTAAATAAGAAGAACCAGCAGTTAGAAAATGAAATAGAAGAACTAAAGAAACAGCTTGAGGCAAAGAAAAACCCACCAGTTAAGCCGAGTCCTCCTAAAGAGGACTCACGCTCTGCTACCAAAAAAGTATTTTTAACATTTGATGATGGGCCGACAACTATTACACCTAAAGTACTTGATGTCTTGAAAGAGCATCAAGTACCGGCAACGTTTTTTATGATTGGACAACGGATGGAACAACACCCTCAACTTGTTAAACGAGCTTATCAGGAGTCCCATATGGTCTTAACGCACTCTTACTCCCACGATTACTCGATTTACACCTCGTTTGAAACGTATTATAACGACTTAACGAAAGTCGAAGCCACTTATAAAAGCATTCTCGGGTTTGACGCTCCATCTATCATTCGATTTCCTGGTGGTTCTTCCAACCACAGCTCTTTTCAATACGGTGGAAAAGAATTTATGCCCAAGTTAACAGAAGACATCAAAAATAAGGGGTACTATTACATCGACTGGAACGTATCTTCGGGGGATGCCGGGACAGCGGTCAACAATGCCGATAAAATTTACGAAAATGTAGTTAGGAATGCAAGGAATAAAGATTTTATCGTCGTATTGTTTCATGATGTTTCTACCAACGGTCAGTTGGTTAAGGCATTGCCAGAGATCATCAAGTACCTGAAAGACGAAGGCTACGCATTTCGAAGTTTCCGTGATGTTACCAAAGAAGAATTAGCGACAATGGTAAATATGAAAATTGCAAACAAACCCATTATAAGAGAGTAAAGAGAGAAGAGTGACCTTCTCTCTTTACTCTTATTAAGTCTATCGACCACTATCTAGCCCTTCTTGGTGGTCGTGCTGGTTGTGCTGCCGTTTGTTGACAGGCTAAACAGTCATTGATACATTGAGTTTGCTGGAATGGGAAAAGCGATTGACAAACGTTTCTACAAAAACGCTCACAACTTGGAACTGTTGCTCCAGCCTCAACATCATAAATGCCTGGCAGGGCCCCTAGGATACGACGTAATTTCTCTTGTTTAGATAACATAAAAAAATCACCTCCTTATAGATAAGCTATGTCCACTTTTGATATTTGACCGGACGAATTACATAGTGGAGAAAACTTTTGATAAAAACGAGATTAGTGTAAATGACAAAAAATGATATAATGAATATTGGTCTATGGAAGCTAGTTAAGCTTCAGGTTTAAATCTTGAAGTATGACTTTTAAACACAGAAAGGAAGTTGAATAGACATGTTAAAGTTACTTAATCTAAAAACATTTCTACTTATGATGATCATCGTTTCTTTTACCGCTTTTATCGTTGCTTGTGGGACAGGCACAGAAGCACCAACGGATGATGTGGCCGATCAGGAGAATAGGGAAGAGGAAGTAACACCTGAAGAAGATGTAGTCGAACAAGCGAGGTCAGAAGACAATCCAATTGTCACGATTACGATGGAAAATGATGAGCAAATTATAATTGAACTTTTCCCGTCAATTGCACCAAACACGGTCACAAATTTTGTTTCCTTAATTGAAGAGGGTTTTTATGACGGTGTTATCTTTCACCGCGTTATTCCAGGGTTTATGATACAAGGTGGGGATCCTGAAGGAACAGGTAGAGGTGGCCCAGGCTATTCGATTCCTGGAGAGTTTAATGCCAATAATTTTAACAATCCAATTCCTCATGAACGTGGTGTCATTTCCATGGCGAGAACTAATGATCCTAACTCCGCTGGTCCGCAGTTCTTTATTATGCATGATCAAGCGCCACACTTAGATGGACAATATGCTGCTTTTGGAAAAGTTATTGAAGGAATGGAAACGGTTGATAACATTGCAGTTGTTGAAACGGCAGGAGAAGCCCCAAAAGAAGAACAACGCATGAAAACGGTCACAGTAGAAACCCACGGAATTGAATACGGGGCCCCTGAGATCGTCCAATAAAATTATGTAAGAGGTTGACTCGTCACCGTGTCGACCTTTTTTACTATGACGATGGTGGAGGTGGATATGAGCAGTAAATGTTGATAAGACTGAGTCATCACGAGAGTCATCCTCGACTTATTTACGAAACCACTTTATGTTTTCCTGTTCCTTGACAAAAGGGGCAGGATATTTTTTTACTTAAAAGTAACAGCCACCGCTTACGCATATTCCCTTGTCCTTGACAACGCTTACATAAAATTAAAATTGCCAATATCTCCTCCTCAATTATTCATATTGATCAAATTCTTTTGCCAACGGGATTTTCGACTGTAATAGTGCCGAAACCTCGTGTGCGATTTCATCGTCCTGAATACGAAACACTTTTTTAACAACTGAAACATCGCTTACATCGTGGAAGTCCAATAAAGAGGAGTTACCGCTCTGAAGACAAGTTACTAATGTCTTCCCAAAGAAGTGATCAGAAAAAACAAGTGTGAAATCATACATCCTGCTTTCGGACGCATAACCAATGTGTTGAACAGTCGACAAGTCATCCATACCCAAAATAGACTCAAACAACTAAATCACTCCTTTATTCAATTGTTTTGCTAGGTAATTGACATTGAGTTGAAGGGGGTAACAACAAGAGGAAAGACCATGTAACTCAGAAATTAAAGAGACTATATTTAACTATATTCGTGTAATCCTTTTATCATGCACATCATGAAAAAATTTTGTTATTCCAACCATACGGGTTAGGCTAAATTCCTACAATTTCAATAGCCAAAAGCTAACCGCGCCAATCAATTAAAAGAGGTTGCGCTTTTGATAGCACAACCTCATAAATTAAGCTGAAATACAATTTTTATTCGTGCGGAAATGCTGGGTTTGAGATACTAGAAAGTGCTTCGCCTGCTTCATTTTGATAAATATTTTCTACAGCTAGGTCTCCAATTGCAACTATTCCAACCAATTGACCGTTTTCCACAACAGGTAAACGGCGAATTTGTTGCTGGGCCATTAATTCTGCTGCTTCATGTATATCCATCATGGAATTGGCTGTGACCACATGATCTGTCATACATTGTGAGACAGGGGTTTGACTACCGATCCCTGAAGCAGTTGTTCGTAATGTAATATCACGATCCGTAATGATTCCCAGAACTTGTCCGTTTTCAACAACTGGGATGGAACCTACATTTAGTTCCTTCATTAGGGTTGCTGCTTTTTGAACCGTATCTTGCGGTGAAACGGAAGCGACATTTGTTGTCATAATGCTCTGTAAAGTTTGAGCCATAATAAAATCCCTCCTTTTCAAACTTAGTATTACCGAGCAGGGTGTAGCTATGTATGAGGAAGAACGGGACGTATTGAGAAAATCTTGTTTTTATAGCCACCGTCATGCTTTCCTTTAGTAACTTACCGATTCCCAAGGATATTACATGAAGATCTAGGAAAGACTAAATTATTATAAAAAACTGTTATCACAGTATTGTGATGTTCTTTAAGGAGTCAAATGGTCCATGAAGTTAAGTTCTTTATTACAATCGATCAAAACTGATCTTTTGACAGATGACATACCAGATATTTCTATAAGCGGTATCCATTTTCATTCTAAAAAAATACAGCAAAACTTTGTTTTTGTTGCGATTTCAGGCTATGAAACAGATGGTCACGAATACATTGACGATGCAATAAAAGCTGGTGCTGTAGCCATTCTGGGCGAGAAAGATAGAAAAGGGCTTAGTGTACCTTATATCCGTGTCAAAAATAGCCGCAACCTTCTGCCGAAACTTGCGCAACGCTTTTTTGATACAGGAACTAAAAAACATACAATTATCGGAATCACTGGAACAAACGGAAAAACAACGACTTCTTATATGCTGCGACACATATTAGAGAGTGCTGGTATTCGCTGTTCATTAATTGGCACCGTTAACAATATTATTAATGGTGAGCTGATACCACCTTCGAATACGACGCCAGATCCTATTACACTACATGAACTTATGTATAAGAGTAGAGATGAAGTGATTATACTCGAAGTTTCTTCCCATGGAATTGATCAGGGGCGTGTGAATGGCATCCCATTTGATTATGTTCTTTTTACAAATTTATCCCATGACCACTTGGATTATCATGGGACGATTTATAATTACTTTGAAGTAAAAGCTCAGCTATTTGATCAATTAAATCATGAAGGTGAAGCAATCGTTAGCAATTATTGTGATTGGAGCAGAAGACTGATTGACCGTTTAGCAACCGCCCAGAAAAATGTATTCTCTGTCGGTCACGAAGAGTCTGATCATATGAATTTAAACAATGTTAATGTGGAATTTTCAACGGAATTTGATCTAAAGCAAGCAGAACAGGAACTTAGGGTGACTTTACCTTTAAGTGGTCTACATAACGCACAAAATGCATCTTTATCTTTTTTTACAGCTCGCAGACTAGGCATAGATGCACATCAAGCTGTTCGAGCGCTAAATTCTTTTCCAGGAGTACCAGGTAGATTTGAAACGTATAATCATCCTAGTGGGGCGACTTGTGTTATTGATTATGCACATACACCAGATGGGTTGAGTCATTGTTTACAGACAATAAACAAACAAGGAGCTAAACGATTATTTCATATTTTTGGTTTTCGCGGCAACGGTGACCCATCAAAACGAAAAGAAATGATTAAAATCTCTTCCAAATTTAGTGATCATTATATTTTGACACTAGATGACCTCAATGGAATGGACGCTAAAGAGATGGTCGATGAACTTCATCGTTTACAAGAGATCTATGGGAGTGAACAAGGAACGGTCATAGAAGATCGGACCGTTGCGATCCAATTTATTCTAAAACAAGCACAAAAAGGAGATTGGATTATAATTACTGGAAAAGGTCCTGAATCCTATAAGCAAGCATTTCAATATCCAACGAGTACGGATAAAGATACCGTTCTTTATAACATGGCAACCTATGGAGGGTAAATAATACTCCGTAGGTTTTTTTTGCATGTGTTGAATTGCATTTTGCTTACTTATTAATAATGAGCCGACTTCATCTTCGAACATTTCACTAGGTAAGAACCCATATCTTTTAACCCTCATATACTATTTGAAACTATAAGTTTGGAGAGAAGCACTATGCGAGAAGAGTATCATTCAATTGATTTTGTCCGTCATTTTTTATCCGGTTCTTCCAATACGACAAAGCCAAGATTTTTTCGAAAGGAACTAACGTTAGCTGAAGCGCAAAGGAAAAGCTGTCGCCTTTATCCAGCTTCCGTTCATACTGTAGAGGGTATGAAATGGGGGTATATCAATTCTAATGGTAATTTAAAAATTCCTGCCCGGTACGACAGGGCGGATGATTTTCAAGAAAATGGTTTAGCTATTGTTTTGGTTGGTGATCGGGCAGGGGTTATTGATTGTTCTGGTCAATTTGTTATAGACCCTATTTATGAATCCATTCTTCCTTTTACTGAAGGTCGAGCTATTGTCATTGACGCTTCTGGATTTAAGGTAATCGATGAAAAAGGCACGGTCTTAACTTCAAAACCATATAATTTTATTGCTCCTTACGAAGAAGAACGTGCTGTATTTTCTGATAGGTCAGCCAACGGTCAATACCTTTATGGCTATTTAGATCGAAGCGGCCAAGAAATAATCCCATTACAGTTTGAATACGCGAATGATTTTAAAGACGGGAAAGCGCTTGTGCGGTTAACAAATCGAAATTTTGCTCTGATCGATAAGAAAGGGACTATCCTTAACACATATGCCTATCATATGATGAGTGGGTTTAGTGAAGGACTTAGTGCTTTTAGAAAAACAATAGATGACCCATTTGGATATGTAGATGAAAATGGAAATATTGTTATTGAACCACAATTTTCAATAGCACTGCCATTTCAGGAAGGAAGGGCGGTTGTCAATATCATTGATGGGATTAATAATCGTTACGGATTAATAGATAGACAAGGGAAATTTATTATTCAAGCACAATACAACGATATTTTACAATTGGGAGAAGATCGAGTAGCGCTAGGAAAAGCAATTGTTGCTGACAAACCGTATATTGGTTCGATTTATGGCATTGCGACGAGTGACGGTCGCCGGTTAACTGACTTCGAATACGATACAGTTTCCGCTTTTAAAGGAAGTCTAAGCTCAGTCACACAAGACCGATATACGTTTTTTATTGATCGATCAGGAAATCGTGCAAAAAACTACCCTGTCGTTCAAGGGACAGGGATATTAACTCTAGAAGATGGTGTCATTAAAGCATTCGTTGATCAAAGGGTTATGTATTTTGATCGTTTAGGAAAGACGATATGGAAACCGAATACCATCATCCCTCTTCATTCACCTTACCAAGTGAGAGAAGAAAAGTTTAATCCAAATAAAGATTACCTTGTGTATTATCCACAAATTGAAGGAATGAAAAATAGAGCGAGGCAAACTGAAATCAACCAATTATTAAAAGAAAAATCAAATGTAAAAGAAATCCCGAGTAATGTTCAACTCGATTACAGCTATACGGGAGACTTTTCAATTGAGTTCTACCGTAAGAACTTACTCGTCGTTAAACTATCGGCGTACGAATATCCGTTTGGTGCCGCCCATGGTATGCCAAGTCAAGAATTTGTTCATATCAATTTGCAAACAGGAGAATTATACGAACTCAAAGATTTATTTAAACAAGATGCAGATTATGTGTCGGTTTTAAGTGAAATGATCGGAAACCAAATTGAGGAACAACAGCAACAAGAATTTTCTTATTTTTTCCCTGAGGCATACCAAGGAATAAAACCTGACCAACCTTTTTACATTACAGAGGAGGGCCTCGCGATTTACTTTCAACCATACGAAATTGCAGCGTTTGCTGCGGGATTTCCAACGTTTAAAATCCCTTATGATGACATCATCGAAATCATCGACACCGAAGGTTCTTTTTGGCGAGCGTTTAATTGATTTTCTAATTAATAATTGACTAGATAAAGATGACGAAGGCTATATAATATTTTTATTAATGCGATGATTACGGGTCATCGTATTTTTATTTTTTCACGTTATTAGATGAATTTTGGATAAGAAGCGATGGAATTAAAATACTAAACGTAAATGCTGACAATGAGAAGGAGGTCGATACACAATGGGCAGCCAAACGGGCATCATCGTGCAACGTTCCTTACAGGCGCTGCTAGAAGACTTCAGTTTTTTACCAAACTTGCAAGGCGACACGAGAAAACAAGCTTTTCATTCACTCGCAGCGATTCTTTCAACACCTAATCATGTTCACAAATCATTTTTACGTATTTCTTTAGAAAATGGAAATGTCGTTAGAATACCAGCTTATCGCATTCAACATAATAATACGCTCGGCCCCTATAAAGGCGGAATTAGGTTTCATGAACTTGTTAACGAAGATGAGGTAACCAATCTAGCTGCATTGATGACCCTGAAAAATGCGTTACATGAAGTACCTTTTGGTGGGGGAAAAGGCGGGGTGGTTATAGACCCTCGAGATTTCACTGAAAAGGAGCTCTTGCTCATTTGTAAAAAATACGTCCAGTATTTTAGTGATATTTTAGGTCCGGATAAAGACATTCCTGCTCCTGATGTTGGTACAGGGGACCGAGAAATGGACTGGATGACCGCAGAATATAAAACCATCCGGCCTGGAAAGCCGTACCGTGGGAGTTTTACTGGAAAAAGCGTTGTAAATGGCGGGTCTTTAGGTCGAAGAGAAGCGACAGGTAAGGGAGTTTATTTTACCTTTCGATATTTGCTCGCTGATTTTATTAAAGAACAAAGAAAATGGTTATCTAGTAATGGAAACAAGTTTGCAAAAACAGCACTAGAATGCGCTGACCGACCATTAAAAATAGCAGTTCAAGGTTTTGGTAATGTGGGCTCAGTTGCAGCACTTGAAGCTTACCATTGTACACATATACAAAGTAATATCGTAGCCGTTAGTGATCGTAACGTCACTTTATATAATTCAGAAGGATTAAATATTCCTGCGTTAATTGAAGCAACGGTAAAAAATAATAATGATCTTCCAACTACTGTAGAACAACTTGAGCAATACAACATCAAGGCTGATATTTTGAACAGAGAAGATGTACTTTATTTGGATATCGATGTACTCATCCTAGCAGCACTTGAAGATCAAATTCATAAAGACAATGCGCGACAAATACAGGCGAAAATCATTGTAGAGGGGGCAAACGCACCAGTAACTGGTGACGCTGACCTTGTATTAAATGAGAAGGGTGTTATTATTATCCCTGATATATTAGCAAATGCTGGCGGGGTCATCGTATCCTACTTTGAATGGCTCCAAGGACGGGAAACTCAATTTTACAGTGAAGAAGAAGTATTTAAGCTTTTATACGATAAAATGACCGGAACGATGAGTACAATTTTACCGCAATACTTTGGAGATCCTTTTTCTTTAAGAGAAAATTGTTACATTCATGCGGTGATGAAATTATCGACGATTATTTATCGCCAAGGGAAATTATAAGCAACTTTAGAACATGGATAAAAATCACTCTAAAAAATAGGAATGGATTATACAAATGAAAAAACGGATACTCTTTATTTTTATGACGGTTTGTTTACTAGTCTCTGTCACGGCGTTTCCAGTTGGGGCGAAAGACGATCATAATCAAGTCTCGTTTATCGTCAAGGCATCTAGTCAGTCTGTTTATCAGTCCATAACTACTGTGCAGTCTGACGAATTATTTCAAGAAATAGTCAACTCAACATCAAAACCTATAAAAGACGTGCCGTTTTCAAATCAGTATATTTTATTTGTTGAGAATGGTCTTGTTCGGATTTTAATTGCGGATGAAAACGGCCAGCTGTTTGACGTTCAATACAAAAGAAAGCTCGATATTAAGCCACAAACTGCCAAACAAATTATAGATCACTTTAAGACGCTACAATCCGATCATTTCGGAACGATGTTAACGTGGGACGAAGCGACAAATGTCATTCCGAGGTATACGTCTTTTAGGATTACAGACCTTGAAACAGGATTGAGTTTTAATGCGCAGAGACGTGCAGGTAGTAAGCACGCAGATGTACAACCGCTGACCCATCAAGATACAAAAATTATGAAAGCGATCTATGGCGGCAAGTGGAGTTGGAATAGGCGGGCCATCTTAGTTCATGTGAACAATCAAGTACTCGCTGCTTCGATGCACGGGATGCCTCATGGAAAAGGTGCATTAGCGAATGGTTTTCCGGGGCATTTTTGTATTCATTTTCAAGGCAGTACAACGCATCGGTCCAAGAATACCGATTTAGCCCATCAAGTGATGGCGCATAAAGCGGCTGGACAATTAGATGCATTTGTTAAACAACTTTCAGCTGAAAAAGTCATTGAGTTGTTTTTAATCGCCATTCACCAAAAGGATACCGATATTTTAAGTCTCATTTATCAAGGCGATGCACATTCTCTTCCGATTGATCATATCGTAGCTATTCGAAAAATGGACAAAAAGCATAAGCCGGTTAAAGAAAAGCCGCTTATTTATCAAATACCAGTAACGTATAAGTACCAAACAAAAGATGGTCCGATCATCGAGGAGACATTCTTATTTACCGTGATGCGGAAATCCCCTACAGACGAATGGAAACTCGTGCACGTCCCTTTTCACTGAAAATAAAATAATGGACAACTCAAAGTGCATACAATGAAAAAGCTTATCGAACCCCAGTTCATTAAGCTTTTTCTTTTTTTGTCTTTTATGGTAGCAGGCACCTTTATAACACTAAAGTGTTAAAGGTGCCTGCTACCATAGTGAAATAGTGAGCATTAATGCAATAGTGGAAGAAAACAGCGAGTTCACCCAGGAATATATCGAAATTTCAAAAAATACTGTAAGCAAATGATTAGATATTTATTTCGAAACCCGATATATTTATACTATTACCATTTTTTATGTTCCATCTTTCAGAAATGTAACACTCATGACCCCAACCATGTAGCAATGAGAGAAGGAGAAAAAATCAACTTAAGAGGAGGCTTACAATGAATACGTTTAAAAGGCTTAAAGAGTTTTATTGGCCTTATAAGAAATTTTTTATCGGTTCGATGCTTTTTCTAATCGTCGTTACTGCGATAACTGTTATTTATCCGATCATACTAAAGATTACGATTGATGACGTTATTTTAGCAGGAAACTCTTCGTTAGTTCCTTACATTGCGTTTGGATTTATTTTATTAATGGTTCTTAAAGGGTTTGCGACGTATTATCATCAATTTTTAGGGGACTTATTTGGTGTTCGTGCTGTTTATGAATTACGAAATGCCTTATACAAAAAGCTTCAATATTTGCCGTTTCGCTATTACGATAATGCAAAGACTGGGGATCTCATGTCACGGCTTACTGCTGATGTTGAAGGTTTCCGTTTCTTTTTATCATTTGGTTTTGCGCAACTCTTAAACTTAGTATTAATCGTCAGTTTCAGTTTTAGTATCATGCTGTATTTCAGTGTCCCGCTGGCACTCGTTACTCTCGCATCGATGCCATTTTTAATTTTAACCGTTTACAAATTTGATAAGGAAGTCCATCCGGCGTTTAAACATATTCGAAAGTCATTCGGACGTTTAACAACAAAAGTTCAAGAAAACATCAGTGGAATGAATACGGTCAAATCTTTATCACGTGAAGATTTTGAGATTGATAATTTCGTAGATAAAAATAGTGATTATAAAAATAAGTCGATCGATACATCCAATATTTGGGCAAGGTACTTTCCGATTATGGAACTCATTGGACAACTATGTGTTGTCTTCCTTCTCGGGTATGGTGGTTGGCTTGTCATTCAAGGTGCTCTACAACCGGGTGAACTTGTCGCGTTTTTCTCATTAGTTTGGTACATCATTGGTCCATTAATGAATCTTGGCTTTATCATTAATACATTTTCACAATCGAAAGCTTCTGGAGAACGTTTACTAGAAGTGCTGAATGAACCAGAAGATATTCGTGACGCGGAGAAGCCGTTAGAAACCCTAATTAAAGGGCATGTTCAGTTTAAAAACGTTAGTCACCAATATAACAGCGAAGAAGAACTGGCACTCAATAATGTCTCGTTTGAAGCACCAACGGGAAAAATCATCGGATTAATTGGTGCGACAGGGTCAGGGAAAACGAGCTTAACTCAATTGATTTCACGTTTCTACGAGCCAAACGAAGGAGAAATTCTGATTGATGGCCGAGATATTAAAGAGTATTCGTTAAAAACATTGCGTCACCATATTGGTGTCGTGTTACAGGAGTCGTTTTTATTTTCATCGTCTATTCGCGACAATATTGCATACGGAAATCCCGAAGCAACGCTGGAACAAATTATTGAAGCCGCAAAACGAGCCCAAGCTCATGAGTTTATTATGGAATTACCTGACGGCTATGACACCGTATTGGGTGAACGTGGGATGGGGTTATCAGGCGGACAAAAACAACGGATTGCCATTGCTCGTTCCATTCTCATTGATCCAAGCATATTAATTCTTGATGACGCAACGAGTGCGGTTGACATGAAAACAGAGGGGAAAATACAAGCGGCCTTTCGCGAGGTCATGGCTGGGAGAACGACGTTTATTATCGCACATCGTATTTCTTCCCTCAAACATGCCGATGAAATTCTCGTTTTAGATAACGGAAAAGTCGTTGAAAGAGGAACGCACGAGCAATTAATTACAAACGAATCAGGGACGTACCGTAGAATTTATAATATTCAATATCAGGACCAACACGCCTTTCAACAACGACAACTGGGGGTGAGCTCATGACGGAAAAGTCACACAGATCTAAGAAAAACAATCGTTTCCATTATTCACTCGACTCAGCGATCGAGAAGCCGTTTAACTGGCCGCAAATGACTCGTTTATTTAGTTATATGAAGCCGTATTCAAAAAATCTTTTACCTCTTGCGATTATTGCAATGATTATTTCAACTGCGGTTCGACTGACCACTCCTGTTTTAATTGGGGTATACGCACTAAACAATGTGATCTACCAACGTGATATGGATGCGCTCGTTCATGTCGTTGTTCTTATAGCTGGGCTCTACATGCTGTCATGGCTTGCGAACACACTTCGCATTCGGTGGATGAATATGCTCGGACAAAATGTCATTTACGATCTACGACAAAGTTTATTCAAGCACATCCAACGCTTGTCACATCGCTTTTTTGACCAACGATCAGCGGGCTCAATTCTCGTTCGTGTCACAAATGACGTCAACTCCCTTCAAGACTTATTTACAAACGGGGTTATTAATCTATTAATGGACGTTCTTTTACTAATTGGTATTTTTGTTATTCTCTTTGTCTACAGCCCAGAGCTTACATTAGCAATTATGGTGATTTTACCGATTATGTTTGTGATATCGACGAGCTTACGAAGAAAAATTCGCCGTTCATGGCAAGTCGTACGTATCAAACAATCACAGATTAATTCGCACTTGAATGAAAGTATTCAAGGCATTCGTGTGACTCAATCATATACACAAGAACGTGAAAACATGGCGTTCTTTAGTGAAATGAATGAAGATAATTTTAAAGCTTGGCGAAATGCGACGCAACAAAATGCGATGTTCCGCCCGTTCGTTGAAATGTCCAATGCGATCGGTACAGCGATTTTAATTTGGTACGGTGTCACCTTAATCCAATCTGGAAGTATTGATATTGGGACGTTTGTTATGTTTGCTTTTTTCCTGGGCATGTTCTGGGAACCGATTTCTAGACTGGGGCAAGTGTACAATCAGTTACTAATGGGAATGGCTTCTTCAGAACGAATTTTTGAATTTCTTGATGAAAAACCATCTGTTCCTGAAAAAGATGGGGCACAGGATATGAAGCAAATGAAAGGACATATTACATTCGAGGACGTCGAATTTGCTTATGATGCGAAGCGAAAAGCGTTAGACGGAATTAATCTTGAGATGAAGCAAGGGGAGACCGTTGCCTTAGTCGGTCATACAGGATCTGGAAAAACAACGATCGTCAATCTCATTTCGAGATTTTACGATCCGACAAGTGGTTCAGTCAAAATTGACGGCCATGATTTACGCGACTTAACATTGGATAGTATTCGCCAACAAGTAAGTATCGTTCTTCAAGATACATTTATTTTCTCAGGAACAATTATGGAGAACATCCGTTTTGGTCGTCCGGATGCTTCAGACGAAGAGGTGAAGCGTGCTGCTGAAATGGTCGGCGCAAGCGCGTTTATAAAGCAATTAAAAAATGGTTACGAAACTGAAGTAGAAGAACGTGGGAACATTCTTTCAGTTGGTGAGCGCCAACTATTATCATTCGCTCGCGCGTTACTGGCGGACCCGCAAATTTTAATTTTAGATGAAGCGACCGCAAGTATCGATACGGAAACGGAACAAAAAATTCAAAATGCTTTACAAACGCTGCTCAAGGGAAGAACGGCAATTATTATTGCCCACCGTCTTTCGACTATTCGTGAAGCCGATAACATCATCGTTTTAGACCACGGGCAAATCGTAGAACAAGGAAATCATGAGGCACTTATGAACCACCAAGGCCATTATTACAATCTTGTTCGTGCACAGTTTCAGGCGATGGAAGCAAGTTAACCTGAATTAGAACAGTCGGATAACCCAAAAAGGTGTAGTTGTAATCTCGTATACAACTGCATCTTTTACTATCATGAGGTAAACAGTTAGTAAGAGTCATCCTACTACTGTTTGAAAAAAGAATTGTTCTTTAACGTATAAATAAGAATATACTTAAGGTGGTGAAACTAAGGAGGTTTGAAAACATGGCAAAGGTGATATTTTTCTATCAACAACCAAAAGACCTAGATGGATTCGAAGCCTATTACTCTCATGTTCATCACGCTTTATTGAAAATGATTCCTAATAATAGTGTAACTATCCAGCGTGTCATCCGAACACAAAACACCGATATGAACCTCTACTCGGTTGTAGAACTCCAATTTGAAAGCCTGGAAATATTGCAACAAACGATAGTTAGTCCCGAAGCTAAAGCGGCTATAATAGACCTTGAAAACTTGACACAGTATCTAAATCACCCACCAATTATAACTATTGTTGATTGAATAAAACTTAGAAACTACCTTAGATGAGGTAGTTTCTTTTTGTCTAATAGAGTAGTGAATTTTAAGGGGTGAAACTACTTAGCTTACCTAAATAAATCAAAATTGGCATTTTCATACTTCAAAGTATATGAGTAAAATAAAAAAATTAGTAAAAAGCTCATAGTAAATGAGCTTTTTACTTCGAAGAACATAGACAAAATAGTCGAATTTTTTCATCTTCCTCTTGTACCTTGTCATTTCATGCGCTTCCCGTGGAAATATTCAATCATTCCAAGCTGAAAACCGCAAAAAAGATGCATAAAATATCTCAATAAAGGAATTTCAACCTATGAAATGACGATGCCCCCCCTCTAACATATCAATTTTAACCAGAATTTACATAAACGTTTAATTAAACTTTCCTGAACTATGTCGCGAACTGTCGTAGAGAACCTTGTTAATTATCTGTTGAACTAACGATCATTTTTTTACTGTTATTAGACGTTCCTTTTACGCTAGGATGGGGATTATTTATTTTCATACGTCCCTCTAGGTGTAACGCCTAGCTGAAAAATTCATATAATGCCTACAAGGATTAGAAAAAAGGGTGTTTGTCTATGCCAGCGATAGTAGGAGCTATAAAAGTGAATAGCATATCAAGTAGTGGTGTTTTCCACATTGGCGATGTCTTTAATATCTCACCTAAAAGTCAAGCTAAAACGTTTGCAGGTGCTGGGTCGTTTATGACAGGGGACGGAATTCAAGTGAGAAATGATTATAATACAACCCAAGTATATGATGCTGACTTGGTGGATCAGCCAATAGCAGGAAATATTTAATTAGGGGCGTTTTGTATGAATTTTTTTATTAACCAAAATATTGTAATTCATAACTTAAGAGTCGATGGTATTACAAACTCTTCTGTTTTACAGATCGGAAGTGCAGGGATGATTAAAGGAACTTCTAACTTATACAATACCGGAGGATTTGTGGAACCTGCTCCTGAACTAGAGCCGCCTACTACTTTACCTCTTGTCCCTTTGGCACCACCAACCGCATAAGAGGTAAATTGAAATCCCGTAAAAAGGTGGGAAGACAATGTATAATAACTGGAATTATGGGTCGTATTTTGAAAAAATGAATGGATACCTACAAGCACAAAATCAAAAAATTCTTCAGTTAGAGCAACAACTTTTGCAGATGCGTGAAGAGTTAACTCAGTTAAAACAAGGTCCTCCAGGCAGCCATATCGACCGTATCGAATATAAATTTGACCAACTAAAAATTGAACGTCTCGAAGGAACATTAAATATAGGCCTAACACCAAATGGAGGAACATCACCAATTGAAGATTTTAATATTAATCAAAATGAATTGAATGTCCCAATATTTTCCCATATGCATCCGGAAAGTGTTCAAGCGATAAAGCATCAAATCTATCATTTTTTAGATACCGAATGTTATCCGTTAATTCAGTCCCTTGAACAAAAGCATAATTATCAATTGGATCCGAATTACCGTAATTTTATTATTGGCGATGTAAAAAAACAAATCGATCAACGGATTAACCACTATTTAAGTCAAGTGCAAGGAAACCAGTATGATGCAAAACAAGTTGAACAAATGACAGTTAACAAAGTCAAGGAAGACATCGGGAATACTTTTGATGCCTTTATAAAACATTTACCAAGAGAGGAGAATCCACCAACATGAACTTCAACGTCGTAAATCGAAACCTTTCTGTAGGTGCCATTCGAGTGGTCGGGGTTGCTAGTTCCTCTATTTTTCTTGTAGGGGATACAAATACGGTTTGCTTGTCTTCTTATTTTGATACGCCGCCGGAGTCTTTAATCGTTAGTCCATTTGTACCTTTAGCTCCTGAACAATAATTTGAGAAATTGGTGATCTGTTAGTTGATAGATACAAGAGGTGGAGTAATGCAAAATCGGATTTCACACGTAAATACTATAAATGTAAATGATGTTTCTTTAAGTAGTACGTTCCAAGTGGGTGACAGTTATCATATTAACCAGTGGTCAAGGGCTTTAGCTGTTCAACGGCAAATTCCATTTTATTTTGGAAATGAAGGGAATTTTGATGTATTTCCAATGTTTCACATTAAAAATCCGATGCCCGTAATCACTGAACCTATCAATATAACACGAACGAATGAAAATCCTTTTATCCATGTGGACCATATAAGAGTCATTGCTGTTGGTTCTGCGTCTAGTCTCCACATCGGTTCAAACTCAATCATTAATGCCGAAACACGAATTAAACATATTCGGCAGTTTATAGAAAACCCGTAACAAATGCGTAACGATAAACAAATTGCAACATAAACTAAAAGTATCTTGATATAGAGGGTGTTTATATGCCAGCGATCGTATTTGGTCCATTTAAAATTAATGCTAATGACGGAAATATAAGTTTTGGAGATGTGTTGAATATGTCTCCTAAATCAGCTAGTAAATCTGTGATAGGATCTGGAAGTGCGCACACGGGTGATTTTATGCTTACCTGGAACGGTATTAATATGAACAATGCTTTTGACCCGGATGCGGTCGATCAAAATGTTTCAGGAAACCAATAATTTGCAGAGGCAATTTTAATGTGAAAGGAACATTAAAGTGAACAATTTTGATCCATTTCAACATGTGAAACAGTTTCAACATTACTTTGATCATTTTTTTAGAGAAGACTTTTGGGATAAGTTTCAAAACTTACCTAACAACTCAATGAACCAACTGAAAGTGAATCTTTATGAGTCAGGTTATGAACTAGTATGTGCGATCATCCTGCCGGGGTTAAAATCGAAAGATGATATTTCTATCTATATTGATGAAAACGTGATTGAAGTGGAAGGCCAGATGAACTTCAATTTGAATGGCTATCGAACCCTTCAAGAAGAAGCCAATCCAGGAAACTTTAAGCGATCTATAGACCTGCCTTATCCGATTCGGAGAGATCGAGTCGAAACGGTATATCGCAAAGGAGTCCTGTATATTCATTGCCACCGCTTATTAACCCAAAACGATCGCCAGCAAATCGCCATTCAGTCCATCGAAGACGAAGACCAATGACGGTGCCAGGCACCTTCATTACATTAACGCATTAATGGTAGCAGGTACCTTTAGTACAGCAGTACATTAAAGGTACCTGCTACCATTTTTTTATTGTGAATTGATTTCTTTTCCTTCTATAATAGAAAGAGCAACCATGCGGAAAATTCATCATTTGAAAGAGGGTTTCAACTATGAATCATCACCTGACGATCCAAGGGCTTGATGCCTTTCATATTGATAGTTACGGACTTGCTTTAATTATTAAACTCGTAGAAAAACGAGCGGAAATCGACTTAGCTATCGTTCGTGAAAAAATAACACAAGAGCAACAAAAACTACCAGAAAAACAACAACATAAAAAAACAAATGGCCTCGTAGCAAACGTTCTGAAAGGTTCCTACACTAATATTAAACATTCGTATGACAGTTGGCGTGCAGATTCGCTAAGAAAAGAACTGACCGATAAGAAACAGTGGCTGACGTTGTGGTCTGAGCAAGCGTGGGAGACTTTAAATCACGATCAAAGTTTAAAACAAGCAACAATCGAAGAATTGAAAAATGCCTTTCTTCAACATAAAGAAAATGAATATAAACTGTACTTAATTTTGCAAGAAGCAGTCCTCACACCCATCTACGCTGAACTGGAAGGGCTTCCTAAAGGTTTATCTGAACGTGATATGTATAAAGGACTTGAAGTGATTTCAACGGAATCTGGGTTTTCTACTGACGCCGGTAAATCAATCATTAAAAATACGGGGAATTTCTTGAAAGAAGTTAATAATTACTGGGGACGCGTGATCAAGTGGTCGATTGCAGGTACAGGTGCCGCCCTCCTAACGGCAGGATTAGCAGCACCGGCGATCGCAGCTGCTATTGGAGGCACCATGGGGCTTGCTGGGGCTGCGGCAACATCTGCAGGACTTGCTGCTATAGGAGGAGGTGCTATTGCCGCTGGAGGTTTAGGTATGGCAGGCGGGTTGCAAATCTTAATAGGCGGTGGTGCACTTCTTGGAGCAGTTGGCGGTGGAAGCATTGCCAATTTCATTGGCAAATTACCGAAAGATGCAATTGCCGTTTCCATGGTCAAAATCATTAACTATGTCACGTATCTAAGAACCCATTACAGCAAAAATGATTTTTATGCGAAGCAACTATCGCACCAAGTGATACAAGCTTTTCTCCTGTTTAAACACCAAGCAGAAACCGATTTTCTATTAAATCGAGACATTATATCCGAAACAGAAAACACTCGTAAAGCTCTAGATATAATGAACATGACCCTAAAAAAGTTAGGAAACATTTAACCTATAAAATTAGAAAACACGTGTCTCGAACGTGTAGATTAAAAAACAGCAATAGTTTCACTAAAATGTTCCATATTAATCACCAGATATTCACAAATAGTGAAATAGTATATTTCATAGATATGATAAGCTAAAAATAGAAACAGCTACATTTTTTGTAAAGGGTGAAGACAATGAAATTTGCTGAGAAAATCGTAATCATTACAGGAGCTGCAGCAGGTATTGGTAAGGAAACCGTTAAAGCATTTGCAGATGAAGGAGCAAATGTAGTATTAGTTGACCTACAGGAAGAAACCCTTCAAGCCACTGCAAAAGAATTGCAATTAACTGAAGGTAAGTATTTGCTCGTTCAAGCCGATGTGAGTAAGGAAGAACAAGTGGAACGTTATGTCCAACTTACGAAAGAAAATTTTGGCAGAATTGATGTCTTTTTTAATAATGCTGGTGTCGAAGGTGTCGTTCAACCGATCACAGAATATCCTTCAGAGACACTTGATTTAGTAGTAGATGTCAATATTAAAGGAGTATTTTACGGCTTGAAATATGTCTTACGTGTGATGCGAGAACAAAAAAGCGGTTCTGTTATCAACATGTCTTCAATCGCTGGTTTAAAAGGAAGCCCTAACGTTAGTGCGTATATCGCATCAAAGCATGCGGTGGTAGGTTTAACGAAAGCAACAGCGATTGAAGCGGCAACATACGGAGTTCGCGTCAATGCTGTAAACCCATCTCCTGTCAATACTCGAATGATGCGTTCATTAGAGGCTGGTTTTTCTCCAGAACATGCAGATCTTGTGAAAGAAAACTTAACAAAAACAATTCCGCTAGGCCGATACGGTGAGTCCGATGATGTAGCAAATGCTGTTTTATATTTAGCTTCTGAACAGGCAAATTTCATTACGGGTGTAATCTTCCCAATTGATGGCGGTCTATCTGCACAATAATTCAGTGAAATGGCAAGAAGGACGGTAACCGTTCCAAATGATCACAGCTAAGGCTAGATCATAGCGAAGGCGGGCGGTACTACCGTGACACTAAAAATAAATTACTACTCAAAGAACAAAGACGGAGATCCATGGATTTTCGTCTTTGTTCGTTATCTGTTTTTTTTATGTGTACAAAGAATTTATCTCTTATATTGGAAAAAATGGTATACTTATCGCATGAATAAACTGAAATTTCTGAAATGGGAGGTTTAATGTTGAACCATAAAATTGACGTACACGTTCATGCTTTTCCAGAAAAATTAATGAATGCGATTTATAGCTGGTTTCAAAGAGAAGGATGGGAAGTTCCTTATGACGGTTGGAATGCTGAGAAGATATTTGATTACCCTGCACAAAACGGTTTTGAGAAGTTTTTAGTGCTTCTTTATGTACATAAAAAAGGAATGGCAGCTGAATTAAATGACTGGTTATTTGAGCAAGCGAAAGTACGACCTGAAATCATCCCGGTTGGCTCTGTTCATCATGAGGATGATGTCGAAACAGAAACGAATAGGTGTTTAGGTGATCTCGGTTTTGCCGGTATGAAGCTGCACTGTCAAGTCCAAAACGTTAGAATGAATGACGAGCGACTATTTCCTTTATATGAAGCACTGATTTATTATGATAAACCTGTAATAGTTCATGCCGGAACAGCCCCTGCAGACTATACTGGTACTGTCGGCGTACAATATTTTGCCCAAGTCATGGAGCGGTACCCTAAATTAAAGGTCCAAGTCGCACATCTTGGCATGAATGAAACAGAGGAGTTTCTACGTCTTGCTGAAGAGTTGCCTGGTGTCATGTTTGATACGGCTGCACTGGATGCAAAAAGTATGTCAGATCAAGATGACTTTCCGCCGCCTGAGCAATTTAAAGAGTGGATCGAACGCCTGCCTGATCGTATGATGTACGGCAGTGACTTTCCGTTACTTAATGGAACAGCAAGTGAGATCGAGCGACAATTTGCAAGTCTTGATCTAGAACCAGCCGTTAAACAAGCTTTATTTTATGACAATGCAAAGAGGTTCTGGCGAATATAAAAAGTTACGTAGGAATAAAGAGAAGAGCATGTACAGGCGCACACTCATCATAAGTGCGTCTCTACATGCTTTATTTTGGCGCATTAAAATTATCAATCTCTTGTAATTAATTTACTTTATCTATTTATGTAAATATGATCCTGATGACACAACTATGGACTTAATAAACTCCATTACGACGGATAATCTCAAAAGAAAAAAGCATTTTATTAGCATTGTCCTTATATATTTAAAGTAATGACATAAATGGTAACCACATACCTGTCTGAAAAATGAATGGTTTGGTGTTGAAAGGAGTGATCGAATTGCTGCATATCGTAGCGTGTATTAAACAAGTGCCTGACACGAAGATCATCAAGATGAACCCTAAGACGAACACAATGGACCGAGCCAGTGCCCCCGCTATTTTAAATCCGTACGACTCACATGCTGTAGAAGAAGCAGTACGCTTGAAAAATCGTTACGGAGGAACGGTTTCTGTCCTGACAATGGGTCCTCCACCGGCGGTTAAAGCGATTAAAAAATGCATTGAAATTGGGGCCGATGAAGGGTATATGATCTCAGACCGTGCGTTTGCGGGTGCTGACACATTAGCAACAAGCTATGCCTTGACGTGTGCTCTGGAGAAAATCTCAAAGATCAAGCCAATTGACTTGATTATTTGCGGGAAAATGACCATTGATGGAGATACAGGACAAGTTGGCCCTGGTATTGCTAGACGCCTGGATATTCCCCCGTTAACTTCGGTTAAGAAGGTGGTTGAAGTAAACAAAGAAGAAGGTCATATGGTCGTTCATCGTAAGTTGGAAGACGGCTATGAAGTTATTCAATCACAATTACCGTGTTTACTATCAGTAGAAAAAGAGATTAACGAAGTCCCTTATTCGACGTTTCCTAATATGCTAAGAGCTGCCCGATATGAGCCTACGATTTGGGCTGTTGCCGATTTGGATGGTGTAGATAAAAAACAACTCGGTCTAAAAGGATCACCAACGATCGTATCTAAAGTGTGGGCACCGCCAAAGCCAGAAGGCGGAAAGATCTTAGAAGGAAGCTCGCAAGATAAGGTCGAGCAACTGCTTAGCGTTTTAATGGAGAAAAAAGAACTCTTTGCCCAGAAAGGAGGAGCGTAATGAACTTTGAAGATTATCGTGGCGTCTGGGTATTTATCGAGGAAACGGATGGGAAAATCGCTCCTGTTTCTCTCGAATTACTAGGAGCTGGTAGAAAGCTTGCTGATAAACGCGGAGTCGAATTAGGTGGCGTGATCATCGGTCATCATGTGAAACGTCTCGCAAACGAAGTATACGAGTATGGTGCAGATGTCGTTTATGTATACGATGCCCCTATTTTTAAAGATTACCGAACGGAATCGTTCATGAAAGCTCTTCTCGATTGCTGTGAAAAACACAAACCAGAAATTATTTTATATGGTGCAACTTCAACTGGAAAAGACTTAGCAAGCGCTGTAGCAACCGATTTACCGACAGGGTTAACTGCAGATACAACTGAACTTGATGTGGAAGAAGATACGGGTTTATTACTAGCCAGCCGTCCAGCTTTCGGCGGAAATATTATGGCAACGATTCTGTGTAAAAAGTATCGCCCACAAATGGCGACCGTACGTCCGAAAGTCATGAAAGCGCTTACTAGAGAGCCGGGTCGAAGCGGCAAGTTAGTTGAGGAACACCTTCCATTAAAAGAAGAAGATGTACGAACAAAAGTTTTAGAGATTGTTAGAATGGCAACGAAAAAAGTAAAAATAGATGAGGCCGATATTATTGTCGCCGGTGGAAAAGGGCTCGGGAGTTCAGATGGATTTCAGTTATGCCATGAGCTTGCAGAGACATTAGGCGGTGCGGTTGGAGCTAGCCGTGATGTTGTAGAAGCAGGCTGGATTGAGCATCACCACCAAGTCGGGCAGACAGGCGTTACGGTAACGCCAAAAATTTACTTTGCCATTGGTATCTCAGGTGCCATTCAACATATCGTCGGCATGAAAAACTCAGGGGTAATCATCGCCATTAATAAAGATCCGGAAGCCCCGATCTTTGAGTCGTGCCATTACGGAATAGTTGGTGATGCGTTTGAGATCGTCCCGATGTTAATTGACCAATTTAAAAATGCATTGTCGAGTGAGGAGGAACAACATGCCCGAAAAGTTTGATTGTATTGTCGTAGGAGCTGGACCTGCTGGAATTTCATGTGCTCATGACTTAGCGAAAGGAGGTGCCAAAGTTCTTCTTCTTGAGCGCGGGGAATATCCAGGGTCAAAAAATGTAATGGGTGGCGTCCTTTATCGACAAATGATGGAAGATGTGATCCCTGAATTTTATAAGGAAGCACCACTTGAACGCCCTGTCGTAGAACAACGCTTTATGATGATGGATAAAGAGTCTGCGGTAACGTTTGGTTATAAAGGACTGGAGTGGGGAAGAGAGCCTTACAACAACTTTACGGTTCTTCGTGCGAAATTTGACCAATGGTTTGCAGGTAAAGCAGTTGAGCAAGGCGCCTTACTCGTCAATGAAACAGTTGTTCTTGAATGTATTGTTGAAGATGGAAAAGTCGTCGGGGTACGAACCGACCGACCAGACGGGGAAGTCTATGCGGATGTCGTCGTTTTAGCCGATGGGGTTAACTCCCTTCTTGCTAAATCACTCGGCTTTCATAAAGAATACCAGCCAGATGAAGTTGCGCTTGCAACGATGGAAATTTTAAAGTTGGACTCTAAAATTATTGAAGATCGATTTAATCTCGAAAAAAATCAAGGCTGTACGATCGAACTTTTTGGTGATGCAACTAAAGGGATCTTAGGAACAGGCTTCCTGTATACGAATAAAGATACGCTAAGTATTGGAGTTGGAACCCTCTTATCAGGTTTAATTAAGCATAAAATTCGCCCGTATGAACTACTAGAGTATGTGAAGAACCATCCAATGATCCGTCCGTACATTCAAGGAAGTGAGCCACAAGAATATTTAGCTCACCTCATTCCAGAAGGCGGATACCATTCGATGGGGAAAGTCGTAGGTAATGGCGTTATTGTCGTAGGTGATGCTGCCCAACTCGTTAATGCGATCCACCGAGAAGGATCTAACTTAGCGATGACATCGGGTCGATTTGCTGCTGAAACCGTGTTAAAAGCAAAAGAAGCAGGCGATTTCTCTGAAAAAACGTTAGATTATTATCGTAAGAAATTAATGGATAGCTTTGTCGGTCAAGATTTGAAAAAATACAAGGACTCTACACACCACTTCGATAAATTCCCACAATACTTTGACCAATATATTCCGATGGTGAACAAAGCCGCTAGCCAAATGTTTACCGTTGATGGAATGTCTAAACGTGATAAACAAAAGAAAATTATTAAAGATATCGGGACACCTAAACAGAAACTTAAGATTGCGCGCGATATGATTAAAGCTTGGAAGGTGATGAAATAATGAGTGAACAAAAAAAGGGTCAGTCTATCGAAGAAAAGCAGTATCTTGTTCGCTTTAACGCCGATACGAAATCACATCTCCATGTCATGGATGAAGACATCTGTTTGAATAAATGCCCAGACAAAATCTGTACGATCTTTTGTCCAGCTGAGATTTACAAGTGGGAAGATATCCGAATGCACGTAGGTTATGAGGGTTGTCATGAATGTGGAAGCTGCAGGATTGGTTGTCCGCATCAAAACATTCAATGGGAATACCCAAAAGGCGGCCACGGCATTGTGTTTCGGTTAGGGTAATAGTAGAGAGTTGTAGTTGATTTTATTAGATAGAAATCAAATAGAAATTCTTTGATCCCAAAGCTATTACTTGACTATGGTAATAGCTTTTTTTATTGAGGCGAATGAGCTTATTAGGAAGTTACTTCTTAAAAATAGACCAATCAATTATTCATTTTAGAGAAGAAAAGCTGTTAAAATGATTAGGTGTTCAGTTTCTCTTTGACAAAGTATAGTAAAGTTAAATTAAGTTCATCTCAACTTAAAAAATCGAAGGTAGTTATAATAATTTAGGTAAAACGAAATTATAAGGAGCTGATCAATTGGACTCACGCCAAAAATGGAATCAGAAGTATGAGAACCGTCTTCAAGAAATGGAGATACCCTTACCGAATTTAAGATTACAACAGCTTTCACAGTATTTCACGGGTGGTTCAGCTCTCGATCTTGCTTGTGGCCTCGGAGCAAACAGTCTATACCTTGCCCAGGAAAACTATGAAGTTAATGCAGTTGATGTGTCGGATGTCGCCATTGAACACCTAAAGCAACAATCGATACGTCAGAGTTTGAACATTCATCCATCAGTAATGGATTTAACGGAAAAGAGCCTATTTCAGATAAAAGAAAATAGATTTGACCTAGTCGTCAACACGTACTACCTTGACCGCTCGATTTTTCCTTTGATCCCATTGATCATAAAAGACAATGGCTTCTTTTTTATGGAAACTTTCTATCATTCACCTCACGACAAGCAGAACGTATCTGCTCAATACAAACTAAACCCCGGTGAATTACTTTCAACCTTTACAGATGCAAACTGGCATGTGTTATTTTATGAAGAAAATGAATTGGAGGGACGGCAAACGATATTTGTACGAAAAAAACAATCATCGTTTTAATGATGTGATGCTATCCCTTTAATTAGGAATTATTGTTCCCTAGGATATTCCAAACCATCAGATCGCTTGTCCCAGTTTAATTGTAGAATTAATAATTTGACATTGGCTAAATTGACGTTCTTAGTGATATGTGGAACGTTCTTTCAATTGGAATATTTTCTCTCATATGTGTCCTTAGATTTAAGCAATTGGAGAAGTGGTGCTAAGGGTTATGTATGTGTATGTATTCACAAACGATTTCAAAAAGAAACGAAGATGAAATCTTGTTTCTTTTTTTGAGGTTAACTAGCGGCTTGTGGGATTTTCTTCATATTGTCTTGAGTTGCACTCGTTTCTATGTCCTTTGTAAAAGATAAAGCATCATCCATCGTAGGGAAAAATGCCGATATAAAGTATGGGTGTTGACAATCAAATCGACCACATGATTTGGCAGGGTAGACTAACACTCTCCACTGATAAAACTGACAGTGATGTGAGATTTCTGTACCTTCCAAGGCGATGAGCCAATGTGTACAGTCGTCAAGTAATTCCTGATTTGCTAACTTTTCTAAAGCTAAGATCCGGTCATTTTCACCGATAGGTACCAGTGGCTTTTGATAAAACTCACCAAAGTTAGGAATGAAGTTCATACACATTTCTCCTTTATCATTTTATTTTAAAAAGACCAAAACTTAGCTGTCGCTTGAAAACGTTTTCAATTTTGTCCTCCAATGTGATTAGAAATCGAATTATTGTATTATATGTTCGTTTTCGGAAAAAGATTTTTATTTTGAGAAAATTCTTTCAATTTTTAGTGTTGAAATTTTTTAGTAGCAATTCCAAGCGAAGTCCTGTTAAACAAGACAAGCGTCACCTGTATGTATATGGTTTTATTCAAAAATAAAACAGTACTTTAGAAGGGAATTAAAACCTTATGTCGAATGATAGTAAGATAATTTTATAACCAAACTAGGAGGTCTCATGAATCAAACCGATATTTTAGTGACAATGACTGAGCTGCAAAACCCATTTTTAAATTTCTTTGCACTTATCTTAACGTTTTTAGGAAATGAAGAATTTTATATGATTATTTTACCGCTCGTTTATTGGTGCATTTCGAAGACGGCAGGTTTTCGTCTGTTCTATATCTTTTTAATGTCGATTTACGTTAACGCATTCTTCAAAATTCATTTTGCTGTAAAACGACCCATTGATATTGAAGGCGTTAACTCCATTTTTTTAAAGTCTGCAGAAGTAGGAAGTCATTATCCGTATGACTCATTTCCAAGTGGCCATGCTCAAGGATCAGCTACATTATTTGGGTATTTAGCTTATATGATTAAGAAGCGGTCATTTTGGATTTTTGCCATTATAATCGTATTCTTAATTTCGTTATCTCGTCTGTATTCGGGTTTACACTGGCCAACGGACGTTGTTGTTGGTATTTCGCTGGCAGTCGTCGTATTGATTATTGGAATCGCAATTGAGAAGCGAGTTTCTAAATTAGCAACTAATATCAAATGGATCTTAGCGATTGTCTTCCCGATCTTTCTAATGCTCATTTTCCCAGAAGAAGAGGGTATTAAATACGCTGGCTTTTTATTAGGAGCAGGTGTCGGTTACTTACTAGAAGCTCAAACCAATCAAATGGTTATTGCTAAAGAAATTTGGAAAAAAGCAACTGCTTTTATAATCGGTATTGTTGGTCTCGTTGCCATTCAATCAGGGTTAAAAGTCGTTTTTCCGGATGCGATTTTATTTGACTTCATACGGTATGCTTTCGTCGGGTTATGGGGATTATACATCGCTCCACTAGTCTTTGTTTTATTAAAGTTATATCAATCCGAACGTTCTGTTCCTGCACCGAAGGATCCAACGATTTCTGGATAAAGGAAAAAAGGCTGACTTTACTAGGTCCAGCCTTTTTCCGTTTTCAACTGATTGTTAGTAGGGCTAATTTAACTTACTGTAAAATTCGCGGTTAATCCAAAAGATTTGGAGTATAACCTAAGGGGTGATATATGACCGTGCTAAGTTCCTATTTTCCTAGGTTTTAACAACTGGCGTAATTAAAGAAGGGGAGTCGTTTTTTGGTGAGTTGACTTCTGTCGATACTTCATAAGCTTCCATTTCTTCTGGAGGAAACGGTTGAAGCATATCACCTAATACATCAGGGTCTTCAATCTGCTTATGTAACCAAACTTTTTCTGTTTCTTTTGTTAAAATGACTGGCATTCGATCATGTATATCCTTCATAAACCAATTAGGGCTCGTTGTAACGATTGTACACGAATAAATGACATTTCCATCTGGGGAATTCCACCTTTCCCACAAGCCCGCCATGGCGAATATATCTTCACGCTTTAACTTAATTCTAACCGGTACTTTTTTCTTATCAACTTTTTTCCACTCATAGAAGCTATCTGCAATGACTAAACATCGACGCTTTTTATAGGCATGCTTAAAGCTTGCTTTTTCCGCTAATGTTTCTGCTCTAGCATTAATTAGCTTATAGCCGATTTTCGGATCTTTTGCCCAGGAAGGGATGAGCCCCCAGCGCAGAAAACCGGCTCGGTTAGCTTCCCCATCATTGATAACCGTTAATATAGGTTGACTAGGGGCGATGTTGTATCTTGCTGAATATTGATCGTCAAAATCGTTCACAATTTCAAATCGTTCTTTAAGTAAAGAGGGATCCGCAGCTAGTGTAAACCGTCCACACATCATGTTCACCTCACATTTTTTACTATCATTATAGGCAAGTTACGTTACTTCCATAAAGCATTTTTATCATCATCTACAAAAATTAAAAAAACGACCGGAGCATTTTAAACGCTCTAGTCGTTATCGGAATAAGTAAAGAATAGCGCAACAAACCTAATATGTATCCCACTCTGCCGTACCTCGTGATGTCTTAAAAACCTACTCTCGTAGGTGGGTGTCCTCTCCAGATCCTTCAACTTCCCCTAGCTTGCAGGGCTTGTTGTTAGAGATGGAATGTCGAACTCCCTAAAAAACAGTATCGGTTTAAGACATTAAGAAGTACTAACATCGTAGGGCGACGTTATGTAAAAGGAGGAATGGTAAGTCCTACATCCATCCCTTTCAAGATAACGCACGTATGGTATGCGTCATGGCAAGAGTTTTGAAGTGAGACGTAGTGTAATTCACCACGTGCTCGGGTTTGTTGTACTCATAATATATCACGCCCAAACTCCTTTATTCAATGGTAAGTAAAGGTGCCATAACCAACAGAAAATATGTTGACGAATTGGGTGTGCAGGACAATAAATGTCCGCGTTGAGCTCACTTAAATGACTAAATATTCCTTAATAACATGAGCGCATGAAACCCCTTTTTATTACGGGTCTAGAGTCTCCACTTTTCGATAATATGGTTCCGGTTAGATACCAACAAGGGCACTGTCTTTTTAGTCCTTTTCTACTAGGAGGGATGTGTTTTCTCCGGCTTCACTCGTCGAGAAAAAGAGAATAACTTTCTACATTCTTAATCCACAATTGAGCATGAGCATTCCCACCGTACAGGTCTGCGATCCACAAATCACCGCTGCTATCTGTAAGATCTTCTTTTCTTATCCAGGTCATCTTTTCAATAGAAGGGAGAAACTTTGGATCATAATCGCCATAACCTTCGGGAGGAGTCGTTATTTTTTTCTGACCGTGTCCACTTATTTCTAGATGATACAGAGCAGGTTTCGGGCGTTTTTCAGACTCATTGGACCATTCACTTTCTTTTACTCTTGATACAATGAGAGAGTGATCATCTACCCACGTAAACCCGAGCTCTGCGTAATTAGGCGGGGTTAGACTGGCGGATGTTGAAGAGGGGAGTTCTGTTACTTTTAAATCTTTGTCTTTGAATCCAAACACAATTCGGCCACCACCCGCAATATAACCCAATCTGTGTTTCTTTATAGCCCACTTTGGGTTGTCCAAATGAAGGATGATTTCATCAATAGGCTCAAAAGATTTTCCGTCATTAGAAATGACACAAAGCATATTACTATCCATTGACATAGATGCGGGAGGTGAAACGATAAATGAAATCCATTTCGCATCTGGAGAATACGAAAAATCGGTGGCATGGATTGCCATCACGGTAACGTCTCCTTTTTTCAATTCGGTTGGAATAACAAACAGTTCCTTCGCATTCGCCGTTACGTTTTTTATATTTTGATAACCTTCTTCAATAGAAATGTTATAAAGGATTGGATTTGTCCAACCTGTTGGTCGTAGTACTGCACGAGATAAGGCAATAAATCCTTTACCATCTGGTTGCCATTCATAATCACATACACCTAAGGCAATGTTATAGAAGGCTTTTAAATCAGATATGTTAAGTACGCTTTGGCTTTTAAAAGCTATGATATTTTCAACAGGTGACCACTTAGCATCAGAGCCATCATAAAAAACTTTGGTATGTTGGTTCGTGTGTGTGTCGTAAACCCAAATTTCATTTTGTAAGCCATCATTTCCTTGTTTCTGATACAGTAGCTTACTACCGTCAAAAGACCAGGATGGTGAGGAAGTGTAGATAGCTCGTTCAGCTGTAATTTTTTCTTCTTTCTGATTGATGTTCGTCCATAAATAACCGTCACGTACAAATGCCGCTTTTAGTTCGGGTAAATCCATTTCCGCGTGAATAGACGTTGATAGTAATAGACATAGGATGATTAACGCTTGAAGTATTTTCATATAAGGTCACCTCAAGCTTAGTATCTTCATTACTTGAGAGGAGTATGAACTTATAAGAGTAGGGAGAAGGGGGAGTCTTCATAAATGGCTGGTGATCAACAGAAAAAGATGACGATTACCGTCATCTTTTAATTATGAGGAGCGAACTAATTCTTGTTCATGTTCGGTTGCTTTTTTACCTGCTTTGTAGCGATGTAGTGCTTTCTTGAGAAGATCGGCGATAATATATTCATATGCTTCGACTTCTTTTCGAGTTTTCGCTTGTTTGACTTTCTTTTTCATTTCTTTTAATTTTTCTTTTTCGGATTCTTTTAAATAAAGAGCAGGAGTAAATTTATTCATTCGATCATCTCCTTTCCATTTGTAATCGTTTTCTCCATGTATTCGTAATTAATCTTCTTCATCGTAAGTAATGGTTCCGAGTTTTGCGTTTAAATATTGTTCTAATTCTTCTTCAGAAACTTCAAATTCTTCATCGATCCCCATATTCGCCGCCTGATTCGCACTTTCCATCGAGTTCTTTAGTGCTTCATCCTCAAGTTTGCCTTCTGCTAACTGATGACTAATAAGAAAGCTCATTCCATTTAGACCGGCTAGTACACTTAACGCGGCTATTTCTGAAAAACTACCATTTGGGTTTAATAGATTAACTGCGACAAACCCTGCAACAGCGCCGATTAGTATAAACGTAAAGACTACCTTTCTTTTAAAATTGTAACTGAACTTGAATTCTGCCCAAAGAATGGTGATAAGTCCTCCGATGGTTCCTCCGATGATAGGTATGATAATTTGTAAAAAAGCATGTTCCCAGGACATCCAAGTATCTCCTTATTTTTCCTCTATTATAACATAAAGAACGAGAGGGGATAACCTGCTCGCTCTACTTTGACTGTCTATAACGTTGTAAAGACCTCTCAAGTATTAAGCAAATACTCGTTTCGTAAGCCTGAACTTCATTAACTGACTTCGCTTTGTTGATCTTTTCTTTTATAATTTTTATTCGGAGTTTTTCTTTACTCGTAAGGTATTTTGCGGGCTTCATTTTTCTCACCTAACTTCTTTTAATATCAGTATAGGAAGGGCAATTCATATCCATACCATCTATATTCATTCAAGTAGAAAAATGAACTATAAAACATTAATGGTTGGAGGACAAAAGGCAGTCTATACTTCTTTTCGGAGGACTCACAGGACCTTATTTTGTTAAAATACTACGTTTTTCTATTTTAGCGGACCCAGGGGCCTTTATATTGAACATTTCTTGTAAAATCGTCTTAGTTTTTAGGGAATAAGAGCTTCTCAGTCCGTTAAGCCCCTGAAATCACTGACTCTTTCACAAATAACGGCTTTTGAGTCCGCTAAAAGGTAAGTCAACTGTTGACTAAGGTTCCGATGTTCCTGCTCCATTCGTATGAACTGGAAATGTAATCAATCATTAGAGGGGGTTACACTTCTCTTATGAACTGTTTTTTATAATTTCTCACTTCTTAAGACCTCTCCCACTTTTTTTAAAATTATGATGAGGGTCATCTTTTGTTTTTGTATGTAAGGCTAGCTTTTCTAGCTTTCGATGAAGATATTGCTCATCCAACGACAAAAAATTCTTTTCGTTCATGCCCTCAATGATGTATTCAGAGAACAAGTTAATTTCTTTTTTAACCTCACTGTCATTATGTGAGGCGATAACATTTAAAGCTTCGATTATCGCTGAAAGGACAGACACATCATCGTTTGCATAATGACGAATTTGATAGAAAGAGTGATAAAGATAATCTCGAAAGTGCTTCTGCTTGAATATTAATCGCAAGGCTCGTTTATCGTCATTATAGAAGGCGCGCTCTACATTTTTTTGGCCGAGTACAGTTAACACTTTCCCTAGTTCATTAATGCATGAAACTGCTGTATTTGGATCATTAATACCTGGCGATAATGCCTTCAAACAAATCTCTACCAATTTAGTTAACCCAAAATCAATATCTTGGACGGTAGCTCGTTCGTGTCCAATAAGAAAGTAGGGTAAATAAGAATTAGGATCTACTTTCTTGGTGAGTGGCCATAGATGAAGGAAAGGGGTAAATGTATCGACGTAGTCACCTAGTTGAAATTTCATCTCAATGATTACATCATCTTGTTTCGCTTGTTCAATTAAAGCTTCAAGTTCAATTAATTGTAAATAACCGGGTTTTTTTACTTGTGCGAACAAAGGTTCTGTTCGTTTGATTTCGTCACTTTCCCAATCATCCCATGGTGCATCAAAGTGTGAATCCTCTTTATTTTGATAATTCTTTTGTATGGCTTCAATGGTGTTACGCGAGATTTGGTGGATCAAGTTGCTTACTTGAATCCAAAGAGAAACATGATGGATAAAAAAGACAAAAAAACCGACACAAATGATGGCATAGATGACAGCCACCGTCGGGGAGAAAAAAAGCGATACCCCATCACGTTCTCGTAATAACAAAAGAGTTACGATGGAAAAAATAAAGCCGCTAATAAAAACACCTAATATGCGTTGCGTATGATGGTCATTTACAAAGTTTTGCAGTGTTCGAGGGGAGAACTGTGATAAATAAGTCGTTAGAACGACCATAATGGTTGAAAAAGAAATGGTCGTCATCGTTAGTAAAGAAGCAGAGATTGCACCTAATAATGTTTGTGCTAATGCTAAATCAGTGAAAAATACAGATGGAAGAATTGCCCCTAATCGTGTGGAATAAAAAATATAATAGTCTATTTGTACAAACAAAACAGCAAGGGCGATAGCAATCAAGCTATAAAAACTCGGTAAAAATAAAAAGCTGGATCTAAGTTGTAGTAATCTTGTCTGGAGTCTGCTCATCATTTCACCTCGCCTGCTGCTTGTATTGCTATCGCAAAAATAGTACCTTTAATGCTTTATTATTTCTTTTTAGTTAAAAATTATGAAAAAAGTGCAGGAATTTTGTAGATTTTGCTGAATGTATGAGAGGCGAAGAGAAATCGTATGATATAAGGGAATAAAAAGGAGTGATCTTATATGACGGTCGAAAATCCGAGTCGTACTGAAATAGGAGAAATTTTAAAACGCAGTAAACGTATTGCAGTTGTTGGACTATCAACAAACCCAGAAAGAACGTCTTACATGGTTTCAGAAGCAATGCAAAATGCAGGATATGAAATTATTCCGGTCAACCCAGCTGCGGTTGGAGAAGAAATCCTCGGTGTAAAAGCAGTTGGATCGCTAAAAAACATCGAAGGTCATGTCGATATTGTAAATGTATTTAGAAGAAGTGAGCATTTGCTCGAAGTGGCAAAAGAAGCCGTTGAAATTAAACCTGACGTCTACTGGGCCCAACTTGGACTTCAAAACGAAGAGGCTTTTGCTTATCTACAGGAACATGGCGTAACGACAATTATGGATCGATGCATTAAAGTTGAACATGCGTTAACCAAATAGTTGCGTAAGGTCCTTAACTGATTGTAAGTTAAGGACTTTTTAATCCTAAGTGATTACCTTTGAGACGTAATTTACGTTTAACACTCCACGTTACACGTGCATAGGAATAGGTATCATTAGGACGGATTGAGGGTTTGTTCAATTCCCCTACAATACGGTTTGAATTTTAATTTTATTATGTAGTGTACCTTTCTTATTTATCAAAATGTGAAAAGAGAACCAACATAGTACTCCAAACAATAAAGCTTCCAGTCTCTAAAGTTTCCGACACAGTCAGGACAAAAGTCATAAAAAATTCGTTAGAAAAGCAGGAAAACGATAGATGTGTACAAAATATACAAAGAAACAGATGTTCTTTTGTGATATATTGTTTAAGGATAAATTAGATTTTTTCCTAGTTTTAGGTTATAGTTCTAATCTAGAGAAAAGAAAAGAAAAATGAATATGAGCGTGGGAAAGGAGCTTTCAATTTGGCGACAAAACAGAAATTAGAATACAATGATGATGCCATTCAGGTACTCGAAGGCTTAGAAGCCGTACGTAAACGGCCTGGAATGTACATTGGAAGTACAGACAGTCGCGGTTTACATCATTTAGTATATGAGATTGTAGACAACGCTGTAGACGAAGCGTTAGCTGGTTACGGTGATTATATAAAAGTTACAATACATAAGGATAACTCGATCAGTGTCATTGATGATGGCCGGGGAATGCCTACGGGGATGCACAAACTAGGCAAACCAACACCTGAAGTTATCCTTACTGTATTACATGCTGGAGGAAAGTTCGGTCAAGGTGGCTACGCAACGAGTGGGGGACTTCATGGAGTTGGTGCTTCGGTTGTTAACGCTCTATCGGAGTGGCTCGTCGTTGAAATTAAACGCGACGGAAAAGTCTATCGTCAACGCTTTGAGCACGGAGGAAAACCTGTTACGACGTTAGAACAAGTCGGTACAACAAAGAAAACAGGAACGAAAATTCATTTCAAACCAGACTCAACGATCTTCAGTATTACGACTTATAATTTTGAAACGCTTACTGAACGATTACGAGAGGCAGCCTTCTTGCTCAAAGGGCTGAAAATAGAATTAGTGGATGAACGTAAAGATAAAGAAGCTAGTGAAGTTTTTCAATATGAAAGCGGCATCGAAGCTTTTGTAGAATATTTAAATGAAGATAAAGAAACATTGATGCCAGTTATCTTCTTTAACGGTGAACAGAACGGAATAGATATGGAGTTTGCTTTTCAATTTAATGATGCGTATACCGAAAACGTACTTTCTTTCGTTAACAATGTACGTACAAAAGACGGCGGAACGCATGAAGCTGGAGCAAAAACAGCGATGACACGTGCGTTTAACGAGTATGCACGTAAAACGAAGCTGTTAAAAGAACGTGATAAAAATTTAGACGGATCGGATATTCGTGAAGGTTTTACTGCGATCATTTCGGTACGAGTACCTGAAGAGAAGCTACAGTTTGAAGGGCAAACAAAAGGGAAGCTAGGAACTCCTGATGCCAGGTCTGCTGTTGATGCGATCGTTTCTGATAAACTCGCTTACTTCTTTGAAGAAAATCCAGATCTAAGCACTATGCTTATTAAAAAGGCAATTAAAGCCGCTCAAGCTCGTGAAGCTGCTCGGAAAGCACGTGAAGAAGCACGCAGCGGCAAAAAGAGAAACAAAAAAGACGTTCTTTTGAGCGGGAAACTTACGCCAGCTCAATCCAAGAACCCGAGCCGTAATGAACTTTATCTAGTTGAGGGTGACTCTGCCGGCGGTTCTGCGAAGCAAGGTCGTGATCGCAAATTCCAGGCCATCCTACCTTTACGAGGAAAAGTTATTAATACAGAAAAAGCAAAATTAGATGACATTATGAAAAATGAAGAAATCCGCACGATCATTCACGCGATAGGTGCTGGGGTTGGTGCAGATTTTTCGATTGAAGATATTAACTACGATAAAGTCGTTATCATGACCGATGCTGATACAGATGGTGCACACATTCAAGTTTTACTACTTACATTCTTCTATCGATATATGAAGCCGCTTATAGAATCCGGAAAAGTCTACATTGCACTTCCACCACTTTACAAAGTAAGTAAAGGTTCAGGTAAAAAAGAAGTTTTAGAATATGCATGGGATGAAGACGAACTAAAGCAAGCGATTAAAAAAATTGGTAAAGGTTATACAATCCAACGTTATAAAGGTCTTGGGGAGATGAACGCAACTCAATTGTGGGAAACGACGATGGACCCAGATACTCGAACGCTTATTCGAGTGAAAATTGATGATATTGCTCGTGCTGAAAAACGTGTATCAACATTGATGGGAGACAAAGTAGAACCGCGCCGTAAATGGATTGAGTCCCACGTTGCATTTGGCTTAGAAGAAGAAACGAACATCTTAGAAAACGAAAATATCATGGTAACGAAGGAGGATTAACTTGGCACAAACAGAGCGCTACTTAGACCTGCCACTAGAAGAAGTCATTGGCGACCGCTTTGGTCGCTATAGTAAATACATTATCCAAGATCGTGCGCTTCCTGATGTACGTGATGGCTTAAAGCCTGTACAACGCCGAATATTGTATGCGATGTATCGTGAAGGAAACTTAGCGGATAAACCGTTCCGTAAAGCCGCGAAAACAGTCGGTAACGTAATCGGTAACTACCATCCACACGGTGATACGTCAGTGTATGATGCAATGATCCGTATGAGTCAAGATTGGAAGCTTCGCAACCTTCTTGTTGAAATGCATGGGAACAACGGTTCAATCGATGGAGATCCACCAGCAGCAATGCGTTATACAGAGGCGCGATTATCATCGATTGCCTCTGAACTCTTACGAGATATCGATAAAGAAACGGTCGATTTCATTCCCAATTTCGATGATACGCAAGAGGAGCCTGTTGTTTTACCTTCGATGTTTCCGAACTTACTGGTCAACGGTTCGACAGGGATTTCCGCAGGGTACGCAACCGATATTCCACCACATCACTTGGGTGAAGTTATTGACGGTACGATACACTTAATGGAGAACCCGTTAGCTAGCTTAGAAGATATTATGGAATTTGTAAAAGGACCTGATTTTCCAACTGGAGGTATCGCTCAAGGGTTAGATGGAATTAAACAAGCATACCAAACAGGAAAAGGAAAGGTTGTATTACGAGCTAAAACAGAAATCGAAGAGCTTAAAGGCGGGCGTCAACAAATTGTAATTACTGAAATTCCATATGAAATTATTAAAGCGAACCTCGTAAAGAAAATGGATGAGCTTCGTTTTGATAAAAAAGTTGATGGAATCGCTGAAGTACGTGATGAAACAGACAGAACGGGCCTGCGAATCGTCGTAGAGTTGAAAAAAGATGCGAGCTCTGAAGCAATCTTAAACTACTTATTTAAAAATACTGATTTACAAATCACATATAGTTTTAACATGGTTGCCATTCATAATAAGCGACCGCAACTACTCGGCTTAAGAGAAATGCTGCTAGCTTATGTGAGTCACCAAAAAGAAGTCGTTACACGCAGGTCAGAATATGAGCTACGTAAAGCAAAAGAGCGTGCCCATATTGTTGAAGGACTTATTAAAGCGATCTCAATCCTTGATGAAGTGATTGCAACGATCCGCTCATCAAAAGATAAGCGCGACGCTAAAGATAACTTAATTGCACGTTTTGAATTTACTGAGCCACAAGCTGAAGCAATTGTTACATTACAGTTATATCGTCTAACTAATACCGATATAACAACGCTGCAAAAAGAGGCTGATGAATTAGTTAAGTTAATTAATCGCTTAGAATCGATCCTTAACAGCGAGAAAAGATTAATCAGTGTCATCAAAAAAGATTTACTTCAAATTAAGGAAAAATTCGCAGATGAGCGTAGAACGATCATTAAAAAAGAGGTTGAAGAAATTAAAATTGACCTTGAAGTTCTTGTTCCAGCTGAAGATGTAATGGTTACCGTAACGAAGGAAGGGTATGTGAAACGTACGAGTCTTCGTTCTTACGCAGCATCAAATAGTGAACCGCCAGGAATGAAGGAAGAAGATTATGTAATTGGTCATTACCATACGAATACTGTAGATACACTCCTTATTTTCACAAAGCTAGGAAACTATTTGCATTTACCAGTTCACCAACTTCCAGACATCCGTTGGAAAGATAACGGTCAGCATGTTGCAAACCTCGTTTCAGGATTAGATCGTGAAGATGAAATCCTTCATTCAATGATCATTAAAGAATTTAGCGAGGAAGAATATTTAGTATTCTTTACGAAGCATGGAATGATTAAACGAAGTCAATTGTCTCTTTATAAAGCACAACGCTTTACAAAGCCTTTAGTAGCAGTAAAGCTAAAAGAGGATGACGAAGTAGTAAATGTTCAGTTAACGAATGGCGGAACAGAAATTTTTATCGGAACCCATCAAGGGTACGGTTTATGGTTTGGTGAGGATGAAGTTAATATCGTTGGTCAGCGAGCTGCTGGAGTTAAAGGAATTAACCTTAAGATAGATGACTATGTCGTAAATGGTCATACGTTTACCTCAGAAGAGCATCCTTATTTCTTTGTTGCTACGCAACGAGGCGCTGTTAAAAAGATGTCAATTAAAGAATTTGATAAATCAACAAGAGCAAAACGTGGTCTCGTTATGTTACGCGAGTTAAAAAAAGAACCACATCGTATTATAGGAATTGAAAAAGTAACGAGTAACGAACAAATCATCTTGATGACAAAAACGGATGCCAAAGCTTTTGTGGAAGTCGCTCATTTACGACCAAATGATAGGTATAGCAATGGATCGTTTGTCATTGATAGCGCCACAGATGGGGAAGTAAACCGTATATGGCAAATCGTTAGTACGGAACCAAAAAATGATGAGTAATTTTACTCATCATTTTTTTCGTTCTTTTTCACTATATATAAATATAACGACAAAAACGAATAAGAATGGAGGTAAGATGATTACATAAAAGATAGGATAAATACAAACAACAGCAACAAAGGACCAAAATAGGAGTGTAAATTGTTGACAAATAAAGTCACATAATAAATATACCATAATTATATTATGTAAACTAGAAAACAAGTCACTAGATACAGCAACATCTTTATGATAGAGTAATAGTATAGTTAGGTTTTATTACAACGTGTCACTAAAAAATAATAAATGAAGGTGATAAATATGATGAAACAAGAGCTATCTAATTTCTTTATTCAGAAAATTGAAACGGCAAAAGTGCAATTCGAACGGACAATTGATTGTAAGCACACAGAATTTGACGATCTATACCCATACATGAGTGAACAACCGCAATTCTTTTGGTATAAACGATACGTGGCATGGCAAGAATTATTAACAGTTGTAAAGTTAGCTCAAGAATTAGATCTAGACTGGAGCCAATCATTTACAGAAAAACAAGCGAAATATGTACAATCAAAGGTTTTAGATGCGAAAGTTTTAGATTACTGGTATGAAGAAGTGAATTCTGAAGAAGAAACAAAAAATAAACAATAACCACAAGTAAACCACAAGTAACTACACATAAATATTGTTTGATACTAATCCAGTACAGAAACCATTCTGAACTGGATATTTTTATGAATGTAATTGAATGATCTATATAAAATAAAAGATCTAAGTAAAAGATCTATGTATATGATCTTTATAAACGAAATATATATAATGATCGTATTAATAAAACAAATATCAACAAATAAAATTTTTAATTTTGTCTCACTATTTTAAGTTTACTTAGGTTTTGAGACCTGATTTCTTTTTGATTTTTAACTTCCAATAATATATATTATGTCGGGGGCGTTGTTTTAAGAAGTGGAATATAAGCTATTCCACCCTATATCTGTAACTTCTATCTTTAATATTGGTTAGATCAATAAAGTTGATGCTATATTCAATTACATCATTTATAAATAATTTATGTTCCTTTGCAAATTCTTTAGTTTTCTCTAATAGGTCTTCATCATATGTCGTTTTAAATTGTACACGATCTTTTGGTCTTGTTTTTTTTTCAAAAGTAATGGTTCCTGAAGACAATACATTTCGCAAACCACTTTCGATTAGGTAGTTTACATAAGTATCGTTTTCTAGAGCAATTTTTTCGAGTTGATCTAACAAGGTTTTACTTACATTAGTTCTAAATTTAACTCTTGTTTCATCTGTTGTATGTACCATTTCTCCATTGATTTTCTTCCACATAATCATTTCACCTCAGATAGCTTTTATTTCATTTAGTTATAAATGGTTTGTCATACGTATTTTTTTATGAGTAACATAATAATTCGATGCATCCTTATAAATTATATCTGCAAGTTTTGGTAGGCTTTCTTTCCCTTTAACCCAAACGCGGAAAATTATATTGCCAGCATTACTTACGTTGGAAGTAATCTCAGTATTTAAATGCCAGGATTGGAATACTTCAAAAAGTCTCTCTGCAAAATGTCAACTTGCTGTTGTTATATTCATCACATATCCAGTGTTTTGAACCCATCCATCACCATCAATAACCCCTCTTACAAATGAAGGTAAAAATTCTGCTGGTACATCTGGGAATTGGACGGTTAAAGATTTATTTGCATGTATTCCTAGTTGAACTAAGTCTTCTTTGATCTTCTTAGAATTAATAATTAAGGTTGGTGTTTTTCTTGTAGGCCTAATAGGCGCCAACACGTAATCGGCTCATCAAATCGGCAACCAATCGCAGCATTCTTTCGTCCTTTTGAGTTAGAGTTACACTATGAATTTTGTTATTAACACAGCCATCGGTTAAAAACAAACCTAACACCGAAGCCATCTCATTGCTCCAAACTTTAAAGAAATGTTCGTTCACTTTATGCTTACGAGGCTGTCCTGAATATTGTTTACGATTCATTTCTATCCCGTTTTTATGGATCACTTCACGAATGGCACGATTGGATAGTCCAATTATTGGTTGCATCTCTTTATACGACATTCCGCTTTTATACATCTCAATTATTATATCATCTGTTATCCCAGGATTTCTCGGCATTTTTCTCCCTCCACTTCAATTTTACACTTACTGCTTTTGTTTCAAGGAAATCTAATGCATAACCTTCATAACCATTATACGAACATATGTTTTTATTAACAAGTGCCGGTATGTTGTTCTTTTGTTAAGAGTTTTTAAATAATGTAAAAATTATTTATCGTCAATTCGCTTTAGAATAATGTTGCTTACTGACTTCTTTGTACGAAAATAAACACCCACACTCTATTTCTTTAAGAATGAGTGCGGGTGTTTATAAGTTCTTGCTTTTTAATATTTTCGTCATGTTTGCCTTATCTTATGGACTCCGTTACCGATAGCTATACAGTTTGAGAAGATTAAAGATTGGAAGCTTAAAATATAAGCAACGTCTTTTTGTTCTTGGTTGCTCACTCATTTCAACATCTTCCATTAATGCTTGCATTGACAGTTTAAATTCTCTTGGCGACATCATAATGTACCCCTCCTTTCTTTTACAATAAAAAATAGGACTTACATCAATACTATATATGTATTTTACATGTAGGTGCAATAATTATGACTTGTTTTATTAAAAAAATTAATTCTATTTTAAATTATGTGAAAAATAGAATGGTAAATGCTCATTATACTCCTCCAGAACAAATAAAAAGGCGTACCCCAAAGGATTACGCCTCATCTTATAAAATGAGCATTATTTTATGATTCTTTTTTGCCATACATATTTTAGCTTCTCTTACAAACTATCGCCAAAATCCGCTCTAAACTTTGCTGCTAATTGTTCAGGCCAATTCGAGTCAGCTTCTAATCTTCCGAAGAAGAAGCGTAATACTTTTGGTTCTTCAACATACGTTAAACCGCCAATGAGCTCACGGTTTTCGTATAGCCATGCGATACGGTCGACAGCATATTTCACTTGAGAAAGAGTATATACACGGCGCGGCATCGCTAACCGTAGTAATTCCATGTGTGCTAACGTTTCACTTCCATCTTCTTCTCTTTGTTCCGATAATGTTCCTCTTTCCATTCCGCGGACACCACTGACTAGATATAGAGCTGCTGCAAGGGCACCGGCTGGATACTTTGTTTGTGGAAGGTGATCAAGAAATTCCATCGCATTCAAGTGGCAACCTAACCCGCCTGCAGGAGTTACAACAGGAATCCCTTTTTTTACAAGTTCGTCTGTCATATATGCGATAAATTGCGGACCTTGATTGATCATATTCTCATCCATTGTCTCTTCTAAACCGACAGTTAAAGCTTCCATTTCGCGAACGGACATTCCGCCGTAAGTAAGGAAGCCTTCGTAAAGCGGAACCAGTTCACGCATCTTAAGATAAGCTTCTGTATTGTTTGTACAAACTCCTCCACCACGAGCACACCCAAGTTTACGTGCAGAGAAATACACAATATCACACAGATCAGAAATGGCTCCTGTAATCTCTTTAATGCTCATCTCTTTACATTTTTCTTCTCGCTGTTTAATAAAGTAAAGGTTGTCTGCTAACAAACTAGCATCCAGAACAAGCATAAGATCATACTTGTCGCAAACTTGTCGCACTTCTTCTAGGTTTTCTAAAGCAAAAGGCTGACCGCCAATAAGGTTTGTTCCTGCTTCTACACGAACGAATGCGATTTTTTCTCGACCGTGCTCTTCAATTAGCGCAGTAAGTTTATCTATGTCCATGTTCCCCTTAAAAGGATGCTCGCTCGTAATCTTTAATGCTTCATCTGTGAAGATTTCCTCTACAGTCCCCCCGTTTATCACGATATGAGCTTTAGTTGTTGTAAAATGATAATTCATTGGGACGATTGTTCCTGGTTGAACAAACACTTGTGAAATAATATTTTCACAAGCTCTTCCTTGGTGCATCGGTAAGAAAAATTCTTTTTTAAATATTTCTCGCACTTTATTGTCCAATTTAGTAAACGTCGTAGACCCTGCATAGCTATCATCCGCCTCTAACATAGCGGCTTGCTGTTTGTCACTCATTGCATTAACACCGCTATCCGTTAGCATGTCCATGAATATATCATCATTTTTCAGCAAAAATGTATTAAAGCCTGCTTCCTCGATTGCCTCTAAGCGATGTTCAACTGGTTTAAGGTTGATTTTCTGTACAATTCGCACCTTATGCATCTCTAAAGGTACTTCATCCCCATAATAAAATTTCACTTCAGACACGATTTCTCCACTCCTAATCTCTATTCTACTATAATTTATCTGAATATTCAGATAATAATAAAGATTATACCGAAACGCAGGTGATAAAACAACAAATTATCCGATTATTTTACAAAAAACTAGTATGAGTATTTTTTTAAATTGGAGAGAACCTATAAGTTACTACGTCACCAGTACTGTAAATAGATCATTTTACGCAGTTAATTCATGTAAGTAAAAAGTACTTTTTATAAGGAGGAACTACATGAAAAGTTTCCTGCTGAATGAAAAGAAGAAACTGCACTTTTGGATACAGGCATTAGTCGTTGCAAATGGTTTGTCAATCGTAATTGGGTTTATCTATTTACTAACAAACGTGTCTCATGCACTTTGGAATATTTTTGGAATTTTACTGTTCTTAACATTATTAGGTAATGTGCTTGTAACCATAGTAAACCCTCCTAGTAAAAGGTTGGAGTACCTTTATTTATGTGTGACCATCCTATCACTTCTCATTGTTCCAACGATGAACAAATATGTATCTGAGCAAGTAACACATGCGACTTCACGTAGTATCATTTCTCTGATTTTGATTTTTTTATTATTTATTATAGGTGGAATACTTGCGACTAAAAAATTATATCATTTAAAAAATCGTCAGTTTTATTCAGAACGGGCTTTTACTAATAATAAGATCACTCGCACTAATAAGATCTTTAGAGGATTTATCGTGTTCTTACTAAGTACCATTCTTGTTCTCGGAATTTATGTTTCTTATGAATTATTAATTGGTAGGGGCGCTAATTTTGTTGAGGTAGCTGTTCCCCAGCTTTCTTTATTTTTTAGTATCATCTTCTTGGCTGTTACCGTACTCATTATAAAAATTACAAATTTGAGGTTATATGTTAGGAGGCTCATTCTACTCCTTGGTTTATCGCTCGTAACGATCTTTACTCTACCGGTAATCATGACACCATTCACCATTAGTGAAACCAATCTAAACTACATTCAAGCTTTCCGTTCAGACCCGAACCAGATCGTACCAACAGCTGAAGAGATGCATTTTATGCAGACTCCCTTCTCTTTACCTGACTATTTTTATGGAACAAAATCAGGTAAATACCGTGTGAAAGAAAATATTCTTTATTATGAAGGTAAAGAAGGTGTTGATAAAGGAATTAAGCTGCATTTTGACGTCTATATGCCTCCAGCTAATGAAAAAGGTCTTCCGGGTAACCATTCAGTATTGGTAAGAATTCATGGTGGCGGCTGGACTTCAGGGGATAAAGGTTCATTAAATAACGCTCAATTGAATAAACACTTTGCCAACCAAGGTTATGTTGTGTTCGATGTCCAGCATGGTCTTAGTGATGGAGAACGGGTGTTTAAATTTCTTAAAGTTCCTGACAATATCGTCGGTAGTTTCTCAACAGATGATATGGTCCGCCATATTGGGATATTTACAGACTATTTGGCAGATCACTACAAGGAATTCGGGGCAAATTTAGACTCTGTCTTTGTGTCCGGTAACTCTTCAGGAGGCCATTTAGCAAATGCTGTTGGTCTTGCAAATCAACGATACGATTACTTAAATCCGAAACTTAAAATCAAAGGCGTTATACCTGTTTATCCGGCAAACGGGTTAGCCTCAGTAGTAGGGATAGATGGTTCTGAGGACATTATGGATCCTTCTCTTTTAGTAGAAAAGGATAGCCCGCCGGTTTTAATTTGTCAGGGTACACACGACGGAATTGTTGATCAAACGATTGCCATTCAATTTGACAAATCTTATAAAAGAAGAGGAAATGCAAAATCAGCCTTAATTCTGCTTCCCTATGCTGGACATGCAAGTAACTCCTATTATTCAGGTAACTTCAATCAATTATTTATCTATTATATGGAACGGTTTATGTATCAATTTAAATAATGGAAACAAATCCCCCTTGCTAAACAAGGGGGATTTGTTTGTTTTTATGTATATATTAATTAAAATTTGGAGTGAACATATGCTTGTAGATGTAGTCGATTACTGAATACTTTCTTTTCTATGCATCTCAATCGTTCGTACTAATTTATCCTTGCCAATCGGTTTGGTGATGTGAAGATCACACCCTGATTCTAAACATTTTATTTCATCTTCTTTTAATGCATATGCCGTTAAAACGATGATCGGTGTATGAGGAAGATGGTTCTCTTGTTCGATTTTTCTAATTTTTTGTGGCAGTAAAACCATCCATGACCATTTATTAGGATAAATGCCTTATACGATGGATCCGAACGGATATCCACAGAAAATGTAACATAGCTATTAAAGTATTGAACAAAGAACTATTCTAGATAATAAGCCCATTCCGCATGGCTACAGCAACAGCCTCGGTTCGGTGTTTTGTACCGAGCTTTCGGCTTGCCGATGTTAAGTAATCACGTACGGTAAACTCACTTAGCCCCATAAAATCTGCCATTTCTTTTAAACTGTATCCGTACGATAGTTTTTGTAACACTTCTTTTTCGCGCTTACTAAGTTTCTGTCTGACACTCGAGTGTGGGAAGAGCCATTGAGCTGAAATTTGAAAGTATTGATACAGTGCTTCAATTACATCTTTGGTTACTTCTTGCTCTTCGATATACCTGTCAATTAGCGCTGTTCCGATAACCGTTCCGCCATAACATATCGGTATAATGACGAGTGAAGTTAATTGAAATTGTTCTATGTATTGAATGGGCCAATTGCTTGGTTCGATGATTGTTTGATGTGGTCTTTTTTGCGATAAAGCATAATAAATGGGTGGAAAGTCGCGAACATCTTCTTTTATCATGGTTAATGGTTCTATAATATCTTCTTCAATAAGGATGATCCCTTCTCCGGTATAATTTAAAGGGGAGTAGGTATAGATTGTCCCCCTTTTAAACGGAAAGAAAATCGTACAACCTCGCATGAGCCATTCAACCCTTTTCAATGGATCTTCTATCGTTTGTAAACGATGAATGTAATCAAACATTCTTGCATTTAACATTCGACAATATTCACCCCTCTATTTTCAGTACTGTTACAAGAAGTCTTTTGTATATAAAATTAATTTAAGTAAGCGCTTACTTATCAGAATTTTTAGACTTAATAACTTCATTATAATCTGTCACCTTGTAGTTTTAAAGTAATTTTGTTTCGTTTCAATGAAAAAGGAGGCTTTCTTTATGACGGTAAATCTTAAGGTATTGAACTTTCCATTATTTATTAATGGACAATGGGTCCCTTCTCTTACAGGAGAAACGTTTGATGTAAAAAACCCGGCAACTGGAGAGGTCGTTGCAAAAGTGGCGAAAGGTAATGAGGCCGATGTAAACGCCGCTGTACAAGCTGCAAAAGTAGCTTTTGAAAATGAAGACTGGGCGTATATGAAGCCAAAGGACCGCGCGCAAATTTTAAATACAATTGCACACTTAATTACGCAAAATGCAGAAGAATTAGCGTATTTAGAAGTGATTAGTTCAGGCGCTACCGTTCGCCGCGTATCGAGCAATGATATTTTACAGATGGCAGACTTATTTCAAACGATGGCGAAATTTGTGGTAGAGTATCCGTTTTCCGAAACATTACCTGTTCCTCCTTTCCCTGGTCCAGCACATAACTTCGTTTGGCGTGAACCGATTGGAGTATGTGCAGCAATCACACCATGGAACATGCCAATGTTAATCGCAACTTGGAAAATTGCTCCGGCTCTTGCGACTGGAAACACGATTGTGATTAAGCCTGCCTCTTATACCCCATTAACAACTTTAAAGCTAGCAGAAATTATTTCTCAAGTCGTTCCGCCAGGTGTAATTAATGTCGTTACTGGTTCAGGAAAAGAAGTAGGTGAACCATTAGCAATCCACCCGGATGTCGATAAAATTGCGTTTACAGGCTCAACAGAAGTCGGGAGAAATATTATGAGCCTTGCTTCTCATACGATCAAAAATACGACATTAGAATTAGGCGGTAAATCTCCTAATATTTTATTAGATGATGCGAACTTAGATCTTGCGTTACCTGGAAGCTTATTTGGGGTCTTCCTCCACTCTGGTCAACTATGTGAGTCTGGTACTAGATTATTTGTTCCAGACGAGTTGCACGACGAGGTTGTTGAGGGCTTAGTTGCGCTGACGAAGAAACTGAAGCTTGGTCATCCATTAGAGGAGACAACTGACGTCGGTCCGGTTATTTCTAAGCAACAACGGGATAGCGTTTTATCTTATATTGAGTCGGGATTAAGCGAAGGTGCGACTCTCGTTTGTGGTGGAAAAGAAGTGACTGTTGAAGGTTGCGAAGGCGGACATTTTATAGAACCAACTATTTTTACGAATGTAACGAATGATATGAAAATTGCCCAAGAAGAGATTTTTGGCCCAGTACTTAGCGTGATCCGCTATTCTGATGTGGATGATGTCATTAAACAAGCGAATGATACGATCTACGGATTAGCTGCTGGTGTTTGGACGGAAGATGTTAATAAAGCCTATCAAACAGCTAGACAATTACGAGCTGGTGTCGTTTGGATCAATGACTGGCATATGCTACGAAATGATGCCCCGTTTGGAGGATATAAGCAAAGCGGAATTGGCCGTGAAATGGGGAAACAATCTCTAGATGCTTATACTCAATTAAAACATGTCCATACTTCCATGGTGTCTGATTTAAAAAATAGATCTTGGTACCAAATCTTATTCTCTGATACGAATTCAAACTAAACTATGTGTTCTAATATGATATCAATTTAATGGGGTGATCTTTTGTTAACGACAACTTTATCTCAATTTATGTTACGTACAGGTATATATAGTGGATCAAACACACGCGCTCTCGTTCCTGATCTGTTTAAAGGGCTGGGTGCAAAACGTGTCGTTTTATTTAGTGATCGAGGATTAGAGCAAGCGGGGGTTGTAGAAAAAGTAGCACAAATTTTTGAGTTAACTCCACATGGGACAGGTCCAGAACTTGCTGGTATTTACTTAGATATTGCTCAAGATGCAGAAAGTTCTTCTGTCAATGCGGCAACAAGATATGCTAGAGAAGTTGGTGCAGATGCGCTGTTAGCAGTCGGTGGCGGCAGTGTGCTAGATACGGTTAAGGCTGTTAAGTACTCTCTTCATAAAGGGCTTACGAATATAAATGAAGCGATTCCTGGAGGGTTTTTATACGAATCTTTTCCACAAGCCAATTATATTCCGATCCCGCATATATCAATTCCTACGACTGCTGGAACTGGTTCGGAAGTCTCTCCTATCTCCGTCGTTTATAATGAAGAGATTAAAATGAAAACAAATATGATTAACCCTTTTATTGCTGCAGATATGGCTATTTTAGATCCCGATTTAACAGTCGGCTTACCACCGTTTATAACGGCATTTACTGGCTTTGATGCACTAACACATGCCATTGAAGCACTTGCTTCTCCTACATCAACTGGACTAACGGATGCTTATGCGCTTCATGCCATTCGTTTAATTGAAAAGAACTTACCGATTGCGGTTGAAAATGGTGCAGATAAAACAGCACGGATGGAAATGTTACAAGCAAGCTTAATGGGAATTACAGCCTTCAGCTTTGCATTGAATGCGATTCCGGTTCATAATTTTGCCCATGCGTATGGAGCGCTTTTCCGTATCCCGCATGGCTTAGCCAATGCCGTCTTCTTACCAGTTGTCATGGAGTCGGTTCCTGATCTTTACTTGCCAAAAGTAAAAGAACTGGCAGAAGCATTAAGTGTAGACACGGTAAGTGGTGATGACCCGCCATTACTTTTGAGTCAAATCGTGGACAAAATTAAAGGGCTTCAGCAAAAAATCGGCTTGCCAGCAAACTTTGATTCTTATAATATTTCCGAGAGTGATCTGGAACAGACGATAACCGCAGTATCAATGGATCCGGCTGCACTAAATTTCCCTATGCCTCCTGAACTGATACGAGCGATTGGAGAGAAAGTAGTTCCGCTGCAAATTAAAAATTAAGACAGTAAAAAAAAACGTTTGGTTCGTACCAAACGTTTTTTTACTGAAACAGCGAGCTTAATCTAAAATTAAAAGTCCTTCTACGACTTCAATTAACAGTCCTGCAACTTGAATCGTTACAAATTTAGAGAAGTGGTCATAAGTTAACTAGGTTGTCTTCCCTTCTATATTCAAGCAGTTTGGCATGCGCTTGACTTTGAATATCATTTTCAAACTGGTAGGCGCCTTCTACAAAAATTTGGTGCCAAATCATGAAGGTTAAAACAGACCATAAATAACGGCTGCGGTCACCTAAGCTTTGTTTACTTTTCCAGAAGCTTGACTTAAAATCATCTTTTCCTTGGCGATGCTCTTCAAGCTGTTGAAGAATATAATCCTTATTTAACAGGTAATCTGTGTTACTTTCATGAATGAGCGTCCTTGCCCAATCATACAATTCATTTTGAAGCCAATGACGCAATGGAACCGGGAAGCCTAGTTTTCTCCTGTTAACTATTTGATCAGGAACAATATCTTCAACTGCTTTTCGAAGAGCATACTTTGTTGTCTCTTGCGTTACTTTGATCGACGAATGAAGTTGTGACGCGACTTCAAAAACTTCCTTATCAAGAAATGGAACTCTTAACTCAATAGAATGTGCCATCGTCATTTTATCGGCTTTAACAAGAATATCTCCTCTTAACCACGTGTGCATATCGATATATTGCATTTTAGTGACATCATCTACATGAGAGACCTTATCGTAGTATGGTTTCGTAATGTTGTTGTATGTCCATTGAGGATTATAATTTTTTAATAGTTGCGCTTTCTCAAGTTCACTAAACAACTTTGCATTTCCAATGTACCGATTCTGAATTGGAGTACAAGCTCTTTCAATATAATTTTTCCCCTTTATGCCAGAAGGAAGCGTCTGCACAATCGACTTCAGAACTTTCTTGCTGTTCCCTGATAACGATGAAAGTCTCTTTAAAGACAGAGGTTCTCTATAAATACCATAGCCGCCAAACAGTTCATCTGCTCCTTCACCTGATAATACAACTTTTACGTGTTTACTTGCTTCTCTAGCTACGAAATAAAGAGGAACTGCGGCCGGGTCAGCAACAGGGTCATCCATATGCCAAATGATTTTAGGTAATTCCTGAACGAACTCTTCTGGGGTGATCTCATACGAAATATTTTCAACCCCTAGCTTTTCTGCGCTTTCTTTCGCAATATCTATTTCACTAAAGCCTTCACGTTCAAATCCAACAGTAAATGTTTTGATGTTCGGATGAATTTCTTTAGCGAGTGCGACAATACAGGTTGAATCTATGCCACTTGATAAGAAAGACCCTACAGGAACATCACTGCGCATATGGAATTGAACAGAATCTCTCAGGACATCGATTATTTGTTTAGTACTTTTTTCTACCGAAGAAATAACCGGATTGAATGCTGGCTCCCAGTATTTCTTAATCGTCATTGGTTGTCCAACTTTTTTAAAGAACATTTCCCCAGGTTCCAACTTCTTTATATTTGCTGACATCGTCATTGGTTCAGGAACATACTGGTATGTTAAATAGTGATGTAAGGCCTCTTCATCAACGCTGTCTTCTTCTTGAGCTACGAGGATACTCTTCTTTTCTGAGGCAAAAATCAATTCACTACCAGACTCTAAATAAAACAATGGTTTTATTCCAAAACGATCTCTTGCTCCAAAAAGAGACTTTTCCTGTTTATCCCATATAACAATCGAAAACATTCCTCTTAATTCACTAAAAGCTTGTTCTCTTTTACTTGCAAATAACGCAATAATGACTTCTGTATCTGAATCGGTTTGAAACTTATAACCTTGTTTTTGAAGTGATTCTCTTAACTCTAGATAATTATAAATCTCACCATTAAAAACCATCCAATATCGTTCATTTTCATAAGTAAATGGTTGCTTACCATTTTCTAAATCGATAATGCTTAACCTTCTAAATCCAAGACTTACATAATGGTCAAAATAAAACCCTACATCATCGGGTCCTCTATGCGTAATTGTATTCGTCATCCGGTAGAATGTTTTTTTATCTATATTTGACTTTCCGTCTTGTCTTTTCATATGAGCTACAAATCCGCACATATTTGTTTACCCCCTATAGTCACTGAAGCTTAGAGTGTTTTATATTTCTTCTTTAGCTAGTAAACCGTTACCCAGAAAGTATGGATAACGGTTCATATAACTACAAAATAGAAAGCCTTTCTCTAGATCAGCATAATATTAATAACTCCATTTTATATTATATAATTGCAGAAAATATGAACAATTATCGAATTAGCTATTTTTATTACTATTTTGTCTTTATTAGTAAAACTTTTGTCACATATTAAACCTAATTTATCTTAAAATAGGTTAATATTGTAAAATTTATCCTCTAAGTAATTGGTTTAAATTAAGTTTTTAAAAAGTAGCTCTTTAAACCTCTCAGCATCTATCTCTTCACAGATCGTCACATTATCGTTTTTTCCTAGCAAATGATGTTGATCGATAATGAATTGTCCATAGGTTTGTTCACTTTTCGTTTCAACATACGCATACGCCTCGTACTTTTTTAATATGATTTCATCTGAGATCGCGACGGCCATTGCCGTTGGATCGGGGAGGTCAAAACCTCTCTTACCAAAACGCTTCTCGTCAAATGCCTCAACGGATTGATTACAACGTACACAAAAATCAGCAATCGGCGATTTCTGTTCCTGTAAGTATTCGATGTCTTCTTCAGAAAGAAACGTCTTTCCTAAGCAAACATCCCAACCAACCATTGTTATGGGCATTCCGGACTGCAAGACAATACTAGCTGCTTCTGCATCGACGTACATATTAAATTCAGCAACTGGAGTTATGTTTCCAGGACCAAGCCCAGCTCCTCCCATAATGACAACTTTTTTCACTTTTTCTGCTATTCTCGGTTCCTTTAAATAAGCTAGTGCTAAATTCATTAGAGGGCCAAGTGTGACTACTTCAATTTCTTCAGGGTTACTCATAATAAGGTGAATGATCGCATCAACAGCATGCTCTTGTTCTTCTGTTACTTTTGGTTCCGAAAGATTCATATCCCCCATGCCATCTTTTCCGTGGACGAACTCTGATGTAAACAACTTTCTCATGAACGGCTTTCCTACCCCCTTATATACAGGAGGCATATACGTATTGGCTCTTTCAACCGAAATACGGGCATTTTTAGAAGCTAAATCAACTGTAACATTGCCCGCAACGACCGTTATTGCTTCGACTTTAATGCTTGGTTCTCGAAGGGCCATAATAATGGCAACGACATCATCTGAAGCTGTATCCGTGTCAATGATAACTCTCCTCACCTAGATCTTCTCCTTTTTCCACTATGTACACTTAGTTTGACCAAGATAAACATTTTCATGAGAGTTTCTTCTCCAAGGGTAAACTACTTAACCATTTCTAGTAAGATTCCTTGTTTGTCTATACGGACAAAAAAAACGAAACATAGAATGACTAACGAGGTGATGTAAGATGGTAAAAATCTTTATTGACCCTGGGCACGGTGGTGACGACGCTGGAGCTGAAGGCAACGGGTTAATTGAGAAAGATCTCGTTCTAACCATTTCTTTAGAGATGAAATCGATCTTAAATCGTTATCAAGATGTAGAGGTTCGGCTTAGTCGTGAAGATGATCGTTCCGTAGGACTTTCAGAACGCGCACAAATGGCCAATGATTGGGAGGCTGATTACTTTATTTCTGTTCACGTTAATGCCGGCGAGGGTTCTGGTTTTGAATCCTATATTCACCCTAATCGTTTTGAAGAAACTGAAGATAAGCGGGAGACGATGCATCGTGTCATCGTAAATACACTCGATGTCACTGATCGAGGTAAGAAAGAAGCGGACTTTGCTGTACTGCGGGAAACGGAGATGTCTGCTATTTTAACAGAAAACCTTTTTGTCGATAATGACGAAGAAGCTGAAAAATTAAGCAATCCATCGTTTCTAACTGAGATCGCCCAGGCTCACGTTGATGGCCTAGTAGATATATTCACCCTTCAAAAAATAGAGGATAACGAACAAGAAGACGCTGTCCTATATATTGTGCAAGTAGGGGCATTTGAAAACGAAGAAAATGCGAAGCGATTGGCACAAGAATTAGAAGCACAAGGGTATGAAACGTATATTAGAAGAGAGTCTCGTTCTTCCTAGCCCTTTCCTTTAGAGCAATTTTTTTGGGGAGAATTAAAAACGCTATATAAATAAGAGCTAAAGATCCTCTATATTAATGGGTCTTTAGCTTTAGTTAATTAGTTACACTTTTCTGTATTACATACTCAAGTACTGTTTTAATACCACAAAGTTACTTTCTTACTTTGCAAATATTCCTTGGCGTTTGACTATCCTCTCATATAAATCTTCTAACGACCCACTCTCATCAAAAGAATATTTTGGTGCACCTCGGTCGATAACATGGCCTTCGACGAGGAAAGTTTTCATTCCTAGCTCGCTAACGACCATATCTTCTTGGACATCGTTACCGATCATAATGCATTCTTTTGGGGTTACTTCTAGGCGATTACAAATCGACTCGTAATAATGGGTATGTGGTTTTGTAAATGTACTCTCCTCGTACACCGTCACCATTTCAAATGGCATATCCGCAACGCCTGCCCAGTTTAAACGATGATGAATCGCTACTTTTGGGAAAACTGGGTTTGTAGCAATTCCCACTCGGTATCCTTGTGAAACAACTTCCTCTACTACTTTTTTCGCTGTTAGCGTTGGCTTTGTTAAATGAGAGAAAGTCGGGAAAACCGTCTCATAAAAGTGGTCTAATGTCGGCCAAATGTCTTCTTTTTTTACATTTACAGCCTTGAGGAAGGTTTCTTCAAATACTTGTTCATTCGTTTTTGTTGGATCTAAGTTTTTTATCATCGCTTCGGTTCCGGCCCATAGGGATGGTACAAAGCGTTGCGGCTCCACAATATGTGCAACTCGTGGAGCGAGTTCCTTAATGTATGTCTGAATAAAGGATTCCGTATCCATTGGAAGAAGTGTTCCATCTAAGTCAAATAAGATTACTTTTGCCATGATTATCGCCTCTAATATCTGTGAATTTTTTTTACAATTTTAATAGAATATTCAGCCCAAATTATAACATAAATACCATTTATAAAAAGTAAAGAGGCGTTACAATAATGTCAAATTTCACTTTATCCCTGCCAATTTCACTTTTCCCACGGCTTCGTGGTCGTTATAAATTCAGCCATTTCTTTACTTTGTTTTCTTCGTTCAATCCGAATCTTTGCTCGTTCATGGCCTGTCTTATTTAATTTCTTTTCTTCTTCTGTTTCTGGGATTACTCCTGGAACTGGAATGGGTCGTCCGTCTTCCCCTAGACTAACAAACGTTAGAAAAGCAGTAGCAGCCATTCTTCTGTCTCCAGAATTAAAATCTTCTGCAATAATTTTTACGAAGATCTCCATCGACGTCTTCCCTGTCCACGTTACAAACGACTCTAAAGATACCGCATCACTTTGATAAATAGGATTTAAAAAATCTACCGAATCAGTCGATGCTGTTACCACATCAGTTCGACTATGAAGTCTCGCACTGATCGAAGCTACCTCATCTACATTCCTCATTAAAATACCACCGAATAATGTATTGTGATTATTCGTCTCATTCGGTAATACTAAGTGTGTCTTTATCACTCTTGATTCTTTTACAGATTTAGGTTTCATGGTTAACCTCCTTCTCCTACAATCATTATTCCTTATAAATAGACATTGATAAACATTCTATTCGTAATGTTTTCTACAAAACCTCCCTATGCTATAAAAAAGATCTGTATAATAGAAATGAAGTATATATTTCGGGTTACTAAAAAGTTTTTAATGTTCCTTTCTTTACTACATAATACAAAATAAGGAGTTGTTCAGAATGAATTGGTATGAAGAGGTACTGAAACGGAAAGACGATTTACTATTGGATTTAACGAACTTGCTCAAAATTGAAAGTACGAAAGATCCAGAAACGGTTTCGTCTGAATATCCAATGGGTAAGAATGTAGCTAAAGCTCTTGACTATATGTTACATCTATCTTCTCAACAAGGAATGGTTACAAAAAATCATGAAGGATTTTATGGATATGGTGAATTAAAAGGTACAACAAATGATGAACATGTAGCGGTGCTTTGTCACATCGATGTTGTCCCCGCAACGGGAGAATGGACCTCTCCTCCGTTTGAACCGACGATCCGTGAAGGAAAATTGTATGCGCGAGGAGCCATTGACGACAAAGGACCAACGATGGCAGCATTCTACGCGGTAAAGCTTATAAACGAACTGCAATTACCATTAAAGCGTAACGTTCGGGTTATATTTGGGACAGATGAAGAAAGTGGAATGAGTTGTTTGAAGACGTATCGTGAAGTAGAACAATCTCCAGTTGCCGGCTTTGCACCGGATGCTACTTTCCCAATCATTAATGCAGAGAAAGGACAAATTCATGTGAAGTGTGGAATGACTAATGTTAGTGCTTCTGATGATAAGTTACAAAGTCCTTTTACACTCCTCTCTTTTACTTCTGGAACTAGAGCGAATATGGTTCCTGAAACGGCAACAGCGATCGTTCGTGGAGATGTTTCAACCCTGTCGGCAAAGTTTACTGCCTTTTTAGATAGCAATGATTTACAAGGGGAAAGTGCAATTAATGGCGAAGCAATCACCTTGAACTTGAAAGGGCTGTCTGCTCACAGCATGGAACCTTATAAAGGAAAAAATGCAGCCGTTCACTTAGCGCACTTTCTGAATACGTTATCATTAGATGCAAGCGGAAAAGAATATCTCTCATTTATCGATACTACCTTTTATGAAGATCATTACGGCAAAAACTTAGGTATTAATCATTCGGATGAAATTACAGGAGCTTTAACAGTCAATCCAGCCATCTTTCAATACGAAGGAACAGAAGGATACGTACAATTGAATATTAGATACCCTGTAACAGCTCAGTTTGAAACGATTGAAAGTATAATTCAACATGCCCTAAAAGCTACTGCGTTCACGGTAGATGAGATTCGTAATAAAAACCCTCATCATGTGGATAAAGATACACCGATGATCCGCTCCCTTCAATTAGCGTATGAAGAAGAAACCGGTAATGAACCAACCTTGCTTTCAAGTGGCGGTAATACATATGCTAGCTTGCTTCCGAATTGCGTTGCCTACGGTGCTGTTTTCCCTGGAAAAGAAATGACAGCTCATCAAAAAGATGAATATATTGAAGTCGATGATCTCTTAAAAGCTACGGCCATTTATGCAAGAGCCATTTACAACCTTGCCAACATGGAAGGATAATTTATCCCGTTCACTTTATCATTCGACTTAGCGCGTGTGGAAGCGCATTTTTTTGAAAAGTTTACAGTTGGACGTACCATACATGATTGGTGCGTCTTTTTCATATTATTTATAATTAGGTTTATCACCTATCACCCATGGTTAGAACGAATTTGCATAGGAGGTATTGAGATGGTGCTTATTTTCAATTGGCTTGCCTATTTCCTGATGGTCGGCGTGAACGCGCTTGCCAACATTATTCCGATCGGCGGGAAAACAACAGGAGAAATTTCAGCCAGACTTGAGGTGTTATTTACTCCAGCCGGCTATGTTTTTTCGATTTGGGGTCTAATTTATTTGCTTCTTGGTGTGTGGCTTGTCAGGGGAATTCCTAAAAATCGTAGAAATCTTTCCTTATATACAGAAACAAGTTCCCTATTTATCTTAAGTTGCCTATTGAATACGGCATGGATCTTTCTTTGGCATTATCAATTATTTTTATGGACCGTCCCAGTCATGGTTAGTTTGCTTCTTACACTCATCTTCCTTTACCAAAAGGTTAAGGCTACCGATCCAGCGAAAATCGACCAAGCTCCTTTTTCCATTTATCTCGGCTGGATCAGTGTCGCAACCATAGCAAATATTAGCTATGTTTTAGTGGAATACAATTGGGGTGGATTTGGTTTATCACAAGTGACTTGGACCATTATCATGCTTGTTGTAGCGACATTGTTAGCTGTCTATTTTAGGATCCATCAAAATGATCGTCTTTTTCCACTCGTTTTCATATGGGCGATTGTTGGAATCGGTGTTCAAAACCAATCTGCTTACCCATCGTTAGCTAACCTTACTTACGTGCTAGCTGTAATTATTTTTATCGTTACGCTCTTACCCATAAAGTCAAAAAGTTGAACGAAAAGATATAATAAGAAGCCTAACCGTTATTTTAATTTTTAGGATTAGATCTTCTCTGCTCTTTTCATTTTCCGAACGAATTCATGAGACTGTGACTCTTTGGTTATTCTAATGAGTAATAGTCTCAAATTAGAGCTTGAAAGTGAATAAAAAAGATCCTTATTTACTTTAAATATTATCTATAATTTACGAAAGACGCGGTTAGGTGGCTTAAATTTATGAAAAATAGGCTCTTATATTTAAGTTTAAATTTCTTTTCGATACTTTTATTAATCTATACCTTTCGAAGAACCAAAAAGGAAAACAAGAGGTACTTTTGGCCTCTCTATGTTACATTTACCGGACTCAATTACTTTTTTGAATTCTTTGTTCTTGTGATTGGCAAAGCCTATGAGTATGATCCAAAAATTCTAAAAAGGCAATACTTTGATAATGTATTTGGCTCAATTGTTTCACAACTATTTGTCGTTCCAACGACTAGCTTGTTTTTGAATATGCTGAATTTAAAAGCGAGATGGTCAACTTTTTTTGCATTACTACTGTCTGTTGGTATTGAGAAGGTTTTTATTAAACAAAAAATATTTAAACTCAACTGGTGGGCTACTCCATTTACAACGGTTGGTTTGCAATTATTTTATATAATAGCTAAATACTGGACAATTCAAATTATAGATAAAAAGAACAAAGTATTTGAAGTGTTGACAATCTTCTTTTCTGTATTTGTCTGTTACTCAACGCTGAACTTCTTACATGTTTCACTATTTCGTACTTGTTTTTTTAATGTTCCTCTCTATAAAAATCGATATCGAAGCCACGTTACGTTGTCTTCTCTATACAGTGGCCTTAGCTCGGTCCTTTTTGTTATAGCTGTATTAAAGAATATAAAAAGCAGGGCTACGGTAACGGTCGTTTCTTTCATCTTGCTAGAAACTTTGTTAATTAAAGCAAAAGTTATAAAAATATATTCCTACCCGACTTTTTATACAGCTTCACTCGTTACAAAGGTCGCTAGTATGGCTATTGGAAAGTTCATACATCAAAAGTTATATGAGAATAATGGATCTACTGCATTAGATCGTGATAAAAAAGAGGAAATGTTGGTCTAAGAAACTATACTTGATTAACTGGCAATGAATACGATTACATTTGAATGTAATCGTATTCATTTTATTTTTTGGTTGACTTCGAAAAAAACTATGCCATAATAATGAAAGTGACACCAAGAAAATAGAATTTCATGAGAGCTGTTGCCTTTCTTTTTGCAAGGGTAAGAGAAATCATCTTAAGTTATCTTTGTTTTTGAAATGAATTGAATGACTTTAAATATTATATATACGGAAACTTTTTGTAAATACCAATGTGTGAGTACTGAAGGGGCCAATGTTGATTATTAATTGATCATCATTGGCCTCTTTTTTTTTGGAATGAATTTTTAGGTTATGTACATATTAAGGAGGTTTTACTTATGAATAGATGGTTAGTCGTCCTAGGTGCCATCATTATTCAAATTAACTTAGGAGCGGTATACGCGTGGAGTTTATTTAACCAGCCACTGATCGATAAATTCGGCTGGGCTCGTGAAGATGTAGTTGTTACGTTTTCCATTACGATTGCGACGTTCGCATTAACTACAATTTTCGCTGGAAGGCTTCAAGATAAAATTGGCCCGAGATGGGTAGCCACAATTGGGGGATTACTTCTCGGGGTTGGATTAATTTTGTCCAGTCAAGCAACAACACTTATGCATCTTTATGTCTTCTACGGTGTGATTGGCGGCATAGGAATTGGAATGACGTATGTTTGCCCGTTATCGGCCTGCGTAAAATGGTTTCCTGAAAAACGAGGATTTATTAGTGGTGTCGCTGTTGCTGGATTTGGTTTAGGTGGGTTAATTTATAAGCCGGTTATCGGATATTTAATCGGCGCTGTTGGTATATCATCTTCCTTTTTATATTTAGGAATGATTTATTTGTTTTTTGTTGTCATGGGTGCACAGTTGTTAAAAAATCCACCGGTACTGGAGCAAGCAGCAACAAAAGAAAATTCAGTTATGTTGGACTCAAACACTCATTTCTCACCAAAGCAAATGTTGTCTACCTATCAATTTTATTTACTATGGGTAATGTTTTTATTCGGAAGTATGGCTGGTTTAATGGTCATTAGTTTTGCTGTTGATATCGGGATCGAGGTGGTGAAGCTTGACCTTGAAAAAGCAGCTAACGCCGTAATGGTAATTGCACTCTTTAACGCAGCAGGACGAATTATATTAGGTAACCTCTCAGATCGTCTCGGTCGAACAAATACGCTCATGCTTATCTACGGGTTAACTGCGGCTATTATGTTTTACATGAGTTTCGGTGAAATGATGTATTGGTCATTTTTAATTTCTGTTTCACTGATAGGGTTTTGTTTCGGAGGATTTTTGGCCCTCTTCCCTTCTGTCACGGCAGATTTTTATGGAACGAAAAATATCGGCAGCAACTATGGATTTATGTATCAAGCATACGGTCTATCTGCTTTTGCAGGACCATTTATTGTAAAAACTCTACCCTTTTCACAGGCCTTTCTAATCGCTGGCTTTATCTGTGTCATCGCCATTGTCATGGCCAAGCTTGTTAAAGTACCTCAACCGATTGGGTCTAAAAGGTTCATTGGTAAAGAAGCTGCATAGTAAGTTTGTATGTAAAAACAGCCCACACATTTTTAGCAAAAGTGTGGGCTGTCTTTTATATTAAGATAATTAAGATATTTCTTAGGTTTTTCAATTTAATACTACGCACTTATTCCTCACTTGAAGTTAAGGAAAGCATAAATTCAATTAACGCATCTTGTTCTTCTTTTGTGAAACCATTCGGTTGATCGACCCAATGTTCATGACCGATCCCTTCCACGTTTGCTTCTTGAAGTGGTTTTGATTTACGGTTTGCTTCTACTACTTTTTTACGTAAATTAGAGTCAACAAGCGCTTTTAAACTGTTATATGGGTCCGGATTAATGGCTTTATGCAAGGTTCCCGGTATACCAAGGTCTGTTTTTTCATTAGGACCAACAGCAACCCCGCCATCATGCAAGTAAGGTGGTGACCATTTAAGTCCAATTAAACCTTTAACCTTATAACCGCCGCTGCCATTTTCATCTTGAGCAAGTGTTAGCCTTTTCTGGTCTTCATCAACATGCTCAGTTGGTACACGAATGGCCTTTGCTTCTTTTGGAATGGGTACCGGTGTATCAAAAGAATAGATCCATGAATCTTCTAATAATTTGTCTGCATCTTTGAACGCTTTTGCTCTAGAAGGCTGTGCTTTTACTACATCATTATCGATGACTCGATGATTTGTATATGCAGGACCGGCATGACACGAAATACATCCTGCTCGGTGAAACACTTCCCGACCTTGTGCTTTAGTCGCTTCATCGATTTCATATTTAGGCGGTATCAGCGAGTTTTGATAAGCGGACATCGCGTTAATTTGCTCACCGAAATGAAAGCCTGGAGAACTAATGACCGTTCCGTTTGGTGAAAACATAGATATTTTTGGGAAGGTCGGTGGTTTAACCATTTCATTTACCCCTGGAACATTCGGCTCTTCATCAATCATTTTCATGAACTCCGATGGTTTCATGCCGGAATTTGGATCGTAGCGATAATTTTCGTTGGCTGCATTTTGTAAGATCGTTCCGATGTACACTTCCTTATCAATGTCGAATAATTCATTACTTTGATCAGCTTGAGCCAATAAATCGGAGTTTTGCGCGTGAACATTGTTATTTAATGAGCTAAGACCCTTAAATGGACCAATTGCCGCAAACCCATTCCAGCCATATGGATGATCCCCTAATGTAAATGAATCTGGAATTTGTGCTGGGTTGTTTACTAGGTCAACCGTCGAGTCAAAATTACCTGGAGGCCACTGGACCAGCATCTCATCGACTGCTTCTTCTAGCTTTTGGGGATCTGGTAACGGTTCGTGTTTCCCGTCTGTCGTTTCTACGGTCCGATCATGATCTTCAATAAAAGCTTTTATTTTTTCTGCATCTACATCTGTGTTTGTGAAATAGGCAGCTGAGTTTGAAGCTAGTGCTAGCATCATTCCTGCGTTAAAGTTTAAATTAGGTGCGCCCTCAATAATCATTCCCGAATCTCGATCCACAGTAGCGTGACAGGCTGCACAGCTTACACCGACCTTTAATCTTCCATCCTGATAAGAAATAGGCATTCCAAGCGGAGACAATGCACCTTTTGGAACATCTAGCCCAGTATCGATTTTTTCCCCTTTTGCGTAGTTTTTACCGCCGATTGTTACGTTTTCAGCGAGTTCAACTCGGAGGTTATCCGTGTGTCCACCCTGTAGTTCGAGTATAGCTTTTGCGATATTAGTGACTGTGATTGGTCCATCTAACATACCTAAAATATCGGTAATAAATATTTCGTTATCAAAAGTTTCCTTATAAAAGATTTCGCGACCAAGTTCCACAAAGTCTTCATCTACTTCTACTGCTCCATTGGAAGGAGAGAGCATTTCCATTCCATCCTCTGTTTGTAAGAGTTTGGCTGCATCTTCGGGTGTAACAGTTACTCCCCAGACGTCATAACTTGTTCCGTGTCCGACGTTAGAACGTGCATCATTTAAGATTTGACCTTTTCGAGGCATGTAGGCGTATTCAGGCTCGATAATATTAATCGTGCCAACAACCAGTGCTACAAGAAAGACAATAAGAATGAATATAGTCCGTTTTTTCATGTCATGCTCCCCACCTTTCGATGAATATTCTAGAGATATTTTCCTTAGAAAACATCGAATATATACAGGATAGGGAGCACTTCTATAAGATACTACTACTGCCATTTCTAGGTACCAGGTACCTTTAGCGTGATAAAGTGAGCCAGTTTTTGAGTTCAGTGATGAAATGGTTTGGGTTATCGAGCATTCCCATATGTGAAGTGTCTGTTGATGCTTTTGAAATCCGAGATGAGGTTGCGTGAAACGGTGCTTCTGATAAATCTTTTGTCCCTTCTAAGAAAAATAAAGGTAGATCTACTCGGTTAAGCATGTCCACCTGATTTGGCCGTTCTTTCATCGCGTGTAGGGCAGCAATTGCTCCTTCGGGTGTCGTTTGGTCGGCATGACGAAACGCTTCGCTGACATCTTTAGGCTCTCCTTGAAATGCAAAATATATTGGGATACGCTTCTTGGCAAGTGCAGCCACCCCTTCTCGCTTGACTAAATCGATATGCTCATCTCGTTGCGCTTTATCCTTTTCACTATCATGGACAGGAGACGAATACACAAAAGCAGCTCGTTTTACATAAGGAGTATACTTTTCTATAGCAGCCATTGTAATATAGCCACCCATGGAATGGCCGACCCAGGTCACATTGGTTATTTTTAAAGAGTCTAACAGTTGTACTATAGAATGAGCATAGTCATACACCGTGTTTTCGTTCTTTAGCGGTGACTTTCCGTGCCCTGGCAAGTCGATCGAAATGACATCATAGGTATCAATTAAATGAGAACGAACCTTATCGTATACACGATTCGTACTTAAAAATCCATGGATTAAGAGGAGAGGTTCTCCTGTACCTTGACGATGATAATGCAGCAAAAGAAAAACCTCCTTCATAAAAAAACAGATGATTTCCATTGTATTTGTGTTGACATATACACTTATTACTTTTAGCGAAATCATCTATTTATAACATAAGAAGTTTAATTTTTATTATTTACGATTATGCAAATACTGTAATGTATGATCGACTACTTGGTCATACGTAGTCTTTGTAATGGAGGACTTTTCGACAAGATACATCGGCATCACATAAAACCCATCTTCCTTTTGAATGACTATTGTCGGCTCTATTTTAGGAGAATCGAAGCGAATAGTTATTTCGTCACCATCTGTTATCTTAGTAACTTCAACAGTCGCTACACCACCAATGTCGGTGAACTCGTATTTTTGTCCTGAATAAAAGTTACCTAGTGAATAAAATACAAGTGTTTCATGCCCTTCTTCTAGAGTGATTTTTTCGATCGGTTGTAAAACGTGTGGATGGTGGCCAAATATAAGATCGACGCCGGCTTTAGCTAACATTTGTGCTAACTCTCGTTGTTGATCATTCGGTTGACGTTCGTACTCGTTGCCCCAATGCATATGAACGATTAAGAGATCGACTTTGCCCTCTAGTTTTTTTACATCTTCAATCATCTGCTCTCGGTCTTGCATTGCAATAACGTGTTCGTGTCCAATAGGGATTCGGATACCGTTTGTACCATAAGTATAGGCTAGTACACCTATTGTCATATCATCGACCCTTACAATACGGTTCGTTTCTCGATCTTCTTTGTTTCGGTACATCCCTACGTATTTCATGCCGATCTCATCATAAAAATCAAGTGCACTTTCTATGGCTGTTATTCCTCTATCAAGAGCATGATTATTAGCACCAATGACCATATCTACCCCGAGTTTTTGTAAGGTGGTAACAATCTCTTTTGGGCTATTGAATGATGGATACGTGGATAAGCCGAGTTCAACTCCACCCGGTACGGATTCCTGATTAGCCATTAAAAAATCAGGCTCTTCTAATAAAGGTGCTACTTTTTTGAACATTGGGTTGAAATCATAGGTACCGTCTGTTTTGGCTGCTTTTTCGTAGACGCGTTGATGAAGTAATACATCACCTATCGCACCGATTGTAACTGTCAATTCTTCAATTCCTTTTATGTCTATCTTATTGAAAACATGAGTTTGAAGTACGGTAGGATGATCTTGAACTGATGGGTTCGGGTTCGATTGGCAGCTAACAAGTATTACCAAAATAATTAAAGGTATTAGCAGTTTTTTTGTCATTTAACTCACCTTGTGCAATTCCCGTGCTGTTGGGAAAGAATTCTGTGCTTTCATTTTTTACCATAATATGTTCTAAATCCACTAACCTCATCCATGATGGACATGAATTTATTAAAATAAATGAAATTTAACCTCACTAATATCAAAAGAACCATTCGGCAATTGAAAGGCTGAATGGTTCTTTTTGTTACATAGTTTTTTACTTAAATGACAAATTAATATTAAGACGACTGTACTGACTCCGATTTAACGAGTATACTCGCTAAATCCAACTATTGTTTACGAAATGGAAACTGCTGAAATTGTGTTTCATACACATCACCTGATGGAAATGGGTGCGTCATCGGACCTTCCATAAATTGATCGTCCATCAGTTGCGGCATCATCGCCTGCTGTTGTGTATGAGGCATCATGGCCTGATGTTGTGAGTGAGGCATCATATGAGATGGCATCATCGTCTGTTGATGCTGTGAGTGAGGCATCATATGAGATGGCATCATCGCCTGTTGATGCTGTGCATGAGGCATCATATGAGATGGCATCATCGCTTGCTGATGCTGTGCATGAGGCATCATATGAGATGGCATCATCTCTTGCTGATGTTGTGCATGCGGCATCATAGTGTGCTGGTGGTGAAATGGCATCATTTGCGGCATTCCTTGACATGATGGCATCATCATCTGGTGATGGTGAGCATGTGGCATCATAGGCTGCATATGGTGTTGATCCATTAATGGCATTGTCATTCCTGGCTGCCCCATCATTTCATGACCGTGCATACTTGGCATCATATTATCTAATCCTGCTGGTTTTGTCATACCCTTATTTTTACAGTTGCAATTTCTCTCCATGAAAAAAACCATCCTTTTTTAATTTACTTCTCTTCCTTTGTATGCAAATACCTAGAAAAGCGAGCGGGCTAATACCTAAAGTTAGGTAAATTTCCTAATTCGGATTAAAGAGCAAAGAATTTGACACCGTCTCTCCTCTTCTTTATAATTTGAAACTGTAAATAGTATGTATAGCAACTAAAATAAATAGTGAGGTAAATCTTTTGAAACTATCTTTGCATGACTACATTAGTATTAAAATTCATCAAACTGACTTACACTTAACGAGTTATATTAAAGCCAAACTTGAAGCCTTTAATTTAGCGCCTGAGCAAAATTTAGTTATGATGCTCCTTTGGGAACAAGACGGTTTAACACAAAATCAGATTTCCCAAAAGCTAAACAAAGATAAAACAAACATCGCACGAATGGCTTCAAACCTTGAAAAAAAAGGTTTCATTTCTAGAGTGAATTGTAATGATGACCGTCGTTCAGTGAAGTTATTTTTAACAACTGAGGGTGAGGCTTTGGGTGAAAAAGTCATTCCAATTACAGAGGAGTTTAATGATGTAGTTGTTAAAGATATTTCAAAAGAAGAATTAGAACAATTAGAAAAGACACTTGCTAAAATGAGTAAAAATGTAGACTGTTTTTATAAATGAAATGCTATCCAAACGGTTAGTCCCCTAACGATAAATGAACACTCGCTGTGTTTTCTGATCTCTTCAGGGGACTTTAGCCTATAATGTTGAGCTCAGCGCTTACACTTTTCTTGCTAAAAACAGTTATTTTTATAAATAATAGTTGATATAGCAACATCTCATATTAAAATTGTTGTTGTATCAACTTTATAGTACTTTAGTTGCTATACCAACATCTTAAATTAAACACATATTTGGAGGTTTTACCATGTCGAATGTATTATTTATTAAAGCGAATTCAAGACCAATTGACCAGGCGGTAAGTGTGAAGCTTTATCAAGCATTTCTAGACAGTTATAGAGAGTCTCACCCACTAGATCAAATTACTGAGCTGGATCTTTTTAATGAAAACCTACCTTATTACGATACAAATATGATCAATGGTATGTTTAAGCTGGCAAAAGGAATAGAACTAACTGCTGAAGAACAACGCTCAACTGAAATTGTTACTAAATATTTAAATCAATTTTTAGCAGCAGATAAAATTGTGATTGCCTTCCCTCTTTGGAATTTTACAGTTCCTGCAGTTCTGCACACGTACTTTGATTACTTATCTCAAGCGGGCCAAACTTTTAAATACACAGCTGAAGGTCCTGTTGGTTTAATTACAAATAAAAAGGTAGTTCTGTTGAATGCTCGTGGTGGAGTTTACTCAGAGGGCCCTGCTCAATCTGTAGAGATGGCTGTAAATTATGTACAAAATGTTCTAGGCTTCTGGGGGATCCAAGACCCAACTACGATTATCGTAGAAGGTCACAACCAGTTCCCGGATCAAGCGGAAGCGATCATTGCGGAAGGTATTGAAAAAGCGCAAAAAGCAGCAAGAGAATTTTAAGTGTAACTAATGTTTTACAACTAGAGACTTTATAACTAAAACTCTAGTATTTAATAAAAACTATAAATCTAGGGGGGAATAAATATGTATGAAGTAGCGATTATTGGAGCAGGTCCAGCGGGTTCTAGTGCTGCCCTTTTTACAGCAAAGGCAGGAAAGAAAACAGTTGTTTTTGAAAATGATAAAAGTATGACAAACCGTGCCTGGGTTGAGAACCACTATGGTGTAAACGGGATTGAAGGACCTGATCTTCTTGAATTAGGGAAAAATCAAGCGATTAAACAAGGTGCTGAAATTGTGAAGGATACGGTTATCACGATTGCTAAAGATGGCGAAGTTTTTACTATTGCAACAGAAGAAAATGGCCAATTTCAAGCGAAGCATGTATTGTTAGCAACTGGGGCATTAACAGACTTAGCTGGTAAAATTGGTGTCAAGCTAGTTGATGGTACAGAACCGAGAATTAAAACGATTGTCGAAGTCGATGCTAACGGCAGAACAAACGTAGACGGGATCTGGGCTGCTGGAACGATAGCTGGTGTAAGTGTTCACACGATTATTACAGCAGGTCATGGTGCTTCTGTAGCTATTAATATTGTTAGTGAATTAAATGGCGAACGTTACGTGGATCATGATATATTAAAATCATAATTAATGGCTTTAAAAAGGGTGATTCACTGAGTATGGGTCACCCTTTTTTTGTCTTACGATTTAGTTTTTCATATTTAAATTAGGAAATACAGGAAACTTTAGAAGCGTACCTGTTTGCGGTTTAGAAATGTTTTGGTTCTCATTCAATTGAATTTTTAGTTTTGAAACATCTCTTCCGTCATAATAATTTGGTTCTGTTTTGTTTACACTCATTGAAACCCCTCCAGTTTTTTTAGTCGTCCCTTCCCATTCCAATCAGTAAGAGGCAGATTTTATTGAAATTCATTTCTTCCTCTTTTGTTGATTAGTTCTAGTACCAAGGCAACGATTAAGGAAGTACAGCATGTAATGGCCAGAAAAATGATGATCATATCATTAATTCCTTCAAAGCCTTTTGAAATGTACTGTAATTTGATGAAGAAGAATGCGATACCTAGAGCTGAAACAATCGTCGGAACATATTTTAATAGTCTATTAGATTGACTCTGATCGATTATATACACCATCCAGGAAAAACATCCTATTAATATTAACGCTAAGAGTAATGCAAATTGATATGCCATATTTACACCTCTTTTACAAGAAATGTATAAAATAGAATACTATACTACCATTTCTATAGTATGAATGATTTTTCCTTTTAAATCCATAAAAATCTTGTAATTGGAATATATTTCATGGGATTAGGTCGTTTCGTGTAGATGGAGAAAACAAATGGGGAGTATTACGCTGTTGTTGTAGTAGTATGTTCATAAGTGCTTTCCTCCCATTTGTTTTGAGGTTTTAAGGGTGCGGTGTATATAAAGAAAAGATGTAATTTAGGCAGCCTGTATAGTTAGAATTGTTCTTCGGATGATATATCCTGTCAATAAACCAGGAATGACTGAGAGAATAGGCAGCCATACTGGTCCTGGTAATACACCGAAGATCATGACTTTCGGTGAATACATCGTTCCAACGGTGACAAAAAATGCGGCGAAGACGAGTGGTAAAAATGAATAGTCCCCTTTCCCCCCTCCTGCATCTTTATAGGCGTCCCACATCGCAAAGAAATAAAGACACGGATAAAATAAAAGCCATTGGAAATCTGCTCGTTCAATAGCTGCTTGCGTTTCACCGAGAAAGCTTAACATAATGATTTCGTTGAAATTCGCTTGTACATTTATAAGGAATTCCAAGAAAATAAATAAAACTCCTTTCAAATAGTTTTTGCTTAACATTTGAGCAAAGCCTGGAAGAGCGATACTCCACATAATTGCTTCGGTTTTTTTCATAAGTACACTACCTCGTTATGTAATTTCAGGCGTCGAGCAAATCTAGTATACCCTGTAAACTTACAGAATATGTAAGTTGTTAATCCTGCTTCTTATCCTATAATAAATGCCTGTATGACTTTTGTATTATTGTTGTTTAGGATAGTTTATTAATTGAAATAAAAAAGCGATTAGATATCTAATCGCTTTTCACACTATAGACTATTTTTTGAATAGGCATTTGTAAGGTACTTTACTTTTATAATGGGAAAGATTTCAATAGGTTCTAGAGTAGAATTGTTACCTCATAATACGCCTGCCTCATCTAGAAGTTTTTTTCTACTCTGTCTTTTTTGCGACCCAAACCATACAATCAGTTGAAAAGTGTTTAACCGGTTCTGGCTCATCAAATAAATCGCTTCTGTAAAATTGCTCCACGATTGTAAATGTAGCTGATTGCAAGGTGGTAATGACTTCCTCTTTGTCTGGAATATGGATATAGATGTCACGTTCTTTCTCGCTCGTTGTTATAAGGCGGTCACCAAATTCATATAGTCTTTGATCTTGTTTGCCTTCTTTCCAGCGTCGTTTTTCTTCAATCCAAAATTCTTGAAAATCATTATCGCCATTTCTGTCATGGGTTGTAAAAATAAAGTGTCCATCGGTTTTTAAAACGCGATTAATTTCCTTTAAGGCTTGGATGCGATTTTCTTTTTTCGGAATTTGCATAAATCCATTAAAAGAGAACAAAGCGTGATCAAAAGAGTTGTCATCGTAACTTAATTTCGTCGCATCTCCTTGAATAAAGTCAATGTTCATGCCGAACTGATCTCGGATACGTAATGCCTCATCGGTCATATGTGGTGATAAATCTAAGCCAACTAAATGTTTATAACCCAGCTCGTACAATCCAAATGTAGTTCGGCCTGTCCCGCAGCCAATATCTAAAATTTTATCTTCCTTTCTAAAGTACTTTGTAAATACATATTTCTCTGATTCCCATAGACCTACTTGGTGAGTCGCTTCACGGTAACTATGAACCGCGTGCTCAAACGATTGAATAATAAAGTTCTGATCAATCTTCAATGGAATTCCTCCTACGATTAATATTGTGAAAAAGTCTTTTAGTTCTTTGAAGCATGCACGGGTGCAGTATTAAATCAAAAGGAAATATAATCAAATAAATTTACAGTTACATGATTTTTGTTAAATTGAGGTAACCTATCCATTATGAAAACTAACGGTATTAAGAAAATATCCCAATTATTTAAACAACTTCATGAAATCAACAACGAGCATATTCAATTATGGACTGAGTATGTTTTATTTACTTGGCAGTGGTGGTTAGGTCTGGGACTTACAATCATTCCGTGGATTGTCTGGGTTATCTATAGAAAAAAAGACAGTACGTTGCGTTTATTGTCGGCTGGCTTTTTTATGATGTTCATCGCGTCTTGGTTAGATTCATTGGGAATCCAATTAGGTCTTTGGGAATATCATTATGAGGTCATCCCTTTTATCCCTGCATTCATACCTTGGGATTTGTCTTTAATCCCTGTTATGACAATGGTCGTTTTGCAAATAAAGCCTCATGTCAGCCGTTATATTAAAGGGTTCCTTTTTGCACTCATTTCCGCTTATGCCGCAGAACCTTTCTTTATCTGGATCGACCTTTATAACCCACTCACATGGGAACATATTTATTCACTCCCGATTTTCTTTATCTTGTATATCGTGGCTCATTTATTGTGTTACGGGAAGTCGTATCAGCCTCTTTAAAATTGGTACCGTTTATAAAAAGGCCTACCAATCACCTGCTTTAATCGAAGGATGATGGAACTACGTGAGGAAAGGAGTGCCTTGGGAAACGATGAGCTCTAGTCCACTTTTTTTAAGAGTAAAGTGAGATATATGACTCGTACAATCCCTTATCTCATATGAACATCCCCTGATCACGCTTTACTGTCTAAAACCCCTTTTTCCACATCATTCCATTAGTTCTATTGATGTATATCCGGTATTTTCCAGTTGTGTGTATATTGTTATAGAATGCTTCTTTAGGTGGTTTAGATGAACAGCCTGAAACAATAGTTGGGTAAAAATTGAAATCAAGGACAGAATTGGGTACATTGGACATGTAGATGATACGGGTGAAAACTTTCTGTACTAGATGGACGACCACGTTTTGTATCAAATTTATAGTTATATTTTAAGTAAAGATGAGATAATAAAAATAGCAGCATCCCTTTACTAGTTAGCCAGAGTAACAGCCGGCTCCACATCGCCCATTGCGTTGAAGAACCAATTGGGTTGAAGAGCCGATTTATCATTCGTTCATATCAGTGGATTTTGGTCTGAGGCTTCCAGATTGAATGGTTGCTTTAATATAGTTTTCGCGTTCTGTTGGTGAATCGGCAAGTCTCCTTAGCATGATCAACTGGCCAACATGAGTCATTGCATCTGCTAAAGGTCCTTGTAGAAGCTGTTCATTCGTTGCTTTCATCGGTTTGTGTTCAGTAAATACTCGGTCCAACTTTTCCAACAACTGGTAAAAACGCTCCGCTTCTTCTTCCCAGCTGCCGACATTTTTCTTTTTCTCGATGTCTTGAAACCAGGAATAAGCTAGTGTTAGTACGTCTGACGTATGGGATAAAATCTCGACTGGTGTGCGGACTCCCTTTCCTGCGTTAAACTCAGGGAAATGTGAAGGTGCATCTTTGATTGCTACAGTTGCCCGATAAGATAGAGTTGCAAGATAATGCCTAAAAAACTGTTCTCCCATATGAATACCTCCTTAGTAAGTAGTAAATAAAAAATAATTAACAGTAAATTAAGAAAATTGCTTAATTTATTTTAGCATATGTCAATACTATTGTTTAATAAAAGTAACTGTTTCTTTTTTAGGCTCTTTTCTATTTCTTTGTGAGCAGCATCCCTTTTCAGTAGTGTGATGTTTATTACAAATAAAGGCAACAAAGTTTACGAAGAATTCCCTTGACAAAGTTAATACTGCTTCTCCCCTATTATTCCTATGAAAATTGAGCTATAATAAAAGTATCCATCTAGAGAGGGTGATTTGATGAAGAAAAATCTGTTTACTAGCGGTGAACAAGTGATAATTAAAGCAACGGATGAAACAGTAACCGTCTCTAAATCCCAATATGTCAAGAACATGAAAAGATATTCATACACCGTCAAAGAACAGCCAGCCACTTTTTTCTTCGAGGAAGAATTGGAGAAAAAGTAAGTTGTGTAAGGATATGGTGAAAGAAAAACACCCCAAGGTCGGGTGTTTTTTAATATATGGAGTATATATTAGCCAGTCTCATAAACTGATTGATTTGATCACTAGATACCCCTTCCCCAAATCTTGACATCATAAAATTATGTTTGTACTGTGTGATATCTGGATCGTCGGTTACCGTTTCATTGAACCTTTGTGATTGCAATAAGCGTTTTAGTAAAGCTTTATATAATTGAAGGTCTCCATCTACCATTTGAAGATCCCAATGCCAAGCATATTCGATGGATAAAATAATAAATTGCTCTAATTGTGGTTCGTTGCAAATGCCGTGAAGTAATTTCTTAGCAATCCCTTCACTTCGATAGGTAGGTGCTACTTCAATTGCTCCAAGTACTTTAATGTACGATAAGGCACTCCAACGTTCGTTTTCTTCTGGATCAAGTATTAACGTGTAGCCAACTATCCAGTCCTCATCTGTTGCAATACAAATTCGACTCCCTCTTTCAAGAGTGGCTAGTAACGCATCTTGTTGTTCTGTTGCCTCTCGAAAACGATTTAATGCCGGATGGAAGGGATAATCGCTCATATATCTGTTAATTGACTGAAGGTCAGAAACCAATTGTATTTGATGTTTCATGTCATTGCTCCTTTTTGTTTTGAAAGTTGAATCACTGATAAGTTAAACCGCACACTCTATGTTTAGGACAATAAAAAAAACTCTCCCGATATCGGAAGAGTAATGACAAATTTAACGGTACTAAACCTATGATGAAAAGAAGATATAGATTGCCTGTACCGTCTCATCTTCTTACTCCCCGAAGAAATTGAAACTTTTGAAAGTAAAGGCAGGTCTCCTGACTTGTGCTTCATTTTACTTTGAGCCTTCCCATACAAGCAGCTAATGCGTTACTTATACAGTGGTTATCTCATTTCATCCACACTTACAGTTGCGGGGACAGTTCTGGACTTACACCAGATTCCCTATTAAGCCGTATTCGACACCTATACTTCCTGGATACAATATGTAGTTGTTGGCTAAAAACAGATTTACGATATGTTGTAATATTATATCTAGAGTTAGAATATTACAACAATCTTTTCTTGCAGGTTGAAAAGTTTGGAGTATGACACTAATCTTTTACTTTTACTTAATAAAATCTATAAAATAAGAAAATAGAGGTAGTAGTGCGATTAGAAGTCCAGCTTGAATAAATGAAAGCTTTAAATCTTTCTTCCAACTGTTTGTTGTACTTTTGCTCATAATTCTTGCGAGAACTAAAAAGAAGAGCCACCAAAATAATAAACTTGGTATTATTATTGTAAAGAAATAAGACATGTCATCACCTATATCTACTTGGAGTGGTTGCTATACCTCTCGTCATAATCTTAATAATTAGTATTTTCAATAAATCCCATGAGTGGCACTTTATAACTTTATTTTAGCTTAAGTATAGGTTCGTTGATAGTATAAAAATCAAAATAGTTTAGAAATCAGAAGAAAGAGTTGTTAACTACCTCTCTTCTTCAGTTGAGAAAAAAATTCTTATTTAGTTAAGTACATCTATTCAGTATCTATTCGAACATCCCTTCGATTACCCCATAATCCATTAAGAAGTTGTTCTTTTTCAATCACTTTATTTTTTAGGATGTCATCTAAAGTAATATTCTCTAATATGTGAGCAACCGTATCCCGAACGAGCCCCCATAATGGTTGGAGTCTACAATTTCCTTCTAGTTCACAAGGTTCATAGGATGTTACACTGACACAACTCATGGGTGCTATAGGCCCTTCCAGTTTTCGGATCACTTCACCGATACATATTTCACTAGGGTTTATTCTTAGTCGATAGCCCCCGCCGAAGCCACGGCGACTTGTAATATAGCTTAACTGCTTGAGTTGCATTAATATTTTTTCTAAATAAGGTGGCGGGACTTGTGTAATCGTACTGATCTCAGAAACGGTCATCACCTTTCCCGCATTTTCTCCTAATGCAATTAATGCTCGTAGTGAGTACTCACCTTTACTTGATATTTTCATTATCCACCTCTTTATTTTAAGACTAGTTTTCTTTCTATCTTGTATTAAATAATCCATACGACATACACAATAATAACTGTAACAATCATGTATAGAATGTTAAGTGGTATCCCGATTTTTAAAAAGTCAGAAAAGCGATAGCCGCCTGGGCCATAGACGATTAAGTTCGCCTGATAACCGATCGGTGTTGCAAAGCTTGCCGACGCTGCAATTGCAATGGTTACAAAGAATGCCATTGGATCCACCGCTAGTTGAGTGGCAATCGCAAGAGAGATTGGTACCATCAGTACGGCTGCTGCATTATTTGTAATCACCTCGGTAAAGACCGTTGTTAATAAGTAAACAACTGCAATCGCGCCTATGATACCTGCCCCTTTTGTGAGTTGAATAAAGTGGTCAGCAATCCAAGCTGCAGCCCCTGTTTGATCAAGTGCGGTACCAATACCAATGGCACACGCAATCAATAATAGGACATCGAATTGTATATATTTTTTAGCGCCGCTTATTGTAATGGTTTTAGTTAAAAATAAAACAATGACTGCTAATACCGCAGCTTTAAACATTGGTAAAATATTAAAAGACGCAAGTAAAATCATAGTTAACAAAGTAGTAAGGGCAATAATCGATTTTTTAGAGTCAACGATTTCGGGTTCTTCAAGCGATGATAACAAGTAAAAATCTTTAGAATTAGACCACCTCGGCTCGAAGTCTTTATTCGATAAAAGTAAGAGAGTATCTCCAGCTTTTAACTTAATATCCCCGACTTTGTCATTAATCCGTTCGTCATTTCGATGGACAGCCACTACCCCTGCCCCATAAAAACTGCGAAACTTGCTTTCTTTAATTGTCTTATGAACAAGAGAAGATCGGTGGGAAACGACAGCTTCAACTAAAGATGCACTGCCGTTTTGTAAATCTTCTAATTTTAGATCCGTTCCCGTTTCAACGTTTAGCCCTTTAATGTTTTGAATATCGACAATCGTTGTTAAAACTCCGGTGAAAATTAACCGATCTCCAGCCAATAATTTTTTATACGAAGGAACAGATGTTGTTCGTTCTCCATTCCGGATCAATTCAATTAAATATAAGCCGCTTAAATTACGTAAACCAGCTTGTTCAATTGACTTTCCAATAAGTGGTGAATTTGTTTCGACGGTCGCTTCTGACAAATACTTTTTCGCATCCTCTCCAAACGTATCTTCTGAAGATTTTCGATCCGGCAACAGTTTATAGCCAATGGTGGCCATAAATAAAATACCAAGCAGTCCTGCTGGCAAGCTGACTATCGCTAATTGAAACATCGAAAAACCAGCAAACCCTTTTTCAAGCATAAAACCATGAATAACTAAATTCGTCGAAGTTCCGATGAGTGTCAACGTTCCCCCAAAAATCGTTGCATAAGATAGCGGCATGAGAAATTTAGAAGGTGAAATGTTTCGTTCTTTACACCATTTTCGGATGACTGGCGTAAACATGACAACAATCGGTGTATTGTTTAGAAACGCAGATAAACTTGAGATCGGTACCATCATTTGCAGCAATGATTTTCGTTCACTTTTTCCAGAACCTAATGATTTTGTAACAATGTTATTTAATACCCCACTTTGCTTAATCGCACCAGCGACAATGAATAATAGGGCGACGGTTAACATCCCTTCATTGGAAAAACCTTTTAATGCATCGGCAGGTGATAAAATCCCGCTTAATAATAATACAGCTAAGGCGCATGCGACGATAAAGTCTGGCCGTGCCACTTCTCGGATCAGACACACCAACATTCCAAGTACAACAAAAATAACGAATGCAATTTCAAAAGTCATGTTCACGCCTCCAGTAGTAGCTGCCTGTTCCCCTATCTAATATTAAATCAATAAAACCTATTAGTTTAGTATGGATTAAAGATAAAAAAAAGGCTAATACTTCAATAATTTGAAAGTATTAGCCTTTGGTGTTTCCAATCAGCTTCTCGTATTTTATTTGTTAATTATTATATTATTCAAACTAAACATAGTTGTCAACTATGAATTAAAACTATTTTTTATAATAATTTTGTGGTTAGGATAAGAAATAAAAAAAAGAAAGCACTCAATGATGAATGCTTTCTAACCTAGACCTATTTATTTAATATTAATTTACATACATCATAAGCACTTGAGAATGATAATTCAGATAACTGGCCTTGTCCTTGGCACCAGTCTCCAGCAAAGAAGGTATTGCGATAATCTGGGAAGTAAATCGGCATCGCTTGTTGGTTCATATTCCATTTAATTTCTTGGACAACTGCATTCTTTGAAATACGTGGAACAGCTAAATTTTCCCGCCATCCGGAAAAATGTTTATCATACAACGCTTCGATTTGTTGCTTGTATTTTTCTAAAGCTTCGGTATTGCCGATGTCTTCATCTTTTAGGTAAGCAACTGCTTGTAGGAGTTGTCCGTCTTCCGGTATACATGTTTCATCGTAATACGATATATCTGTAATAAACATTTGATTTTTTCGATCGTAAATATACGTGAATGGACTTTCTACTCGTTTCGAAAGCCCAATATCATAAACGAATACGTTTGAAGATTTATATTTCGCATAATGACTGACCCAATCTTCAATCTCAGTATCTTTAAAAACTTTCAGTAATTCTTTCGGTGGAATTGCAAAGACAAACTCATCGGCTTCAAACTGCTCTTCACCAAACATAAGCTTCGTCACTTTATTTTTGGTCGTTTCAACTTGTTGAACTTTTGCTTTTTCATATATTTCCCCATCGTTCTCTTTAATGACGCGAACGAACTCATTAATTAACGCCTGCCACCCGCCGCCGATATACGCAACCGGTTTATTTGTAGTAAAGATCCTTTTATAGTATTGGAAAAACACCTCTGAAGGTATTTGTTCAGGTTCACTTGTAAAGAAATTGGATGATGCGAGTGTTAACATCATCTTTTTGACGTCTTCACCGATGTTCTGCTTTTCTAACCACTTTCCGATCGATTGGTGTGGTACACCCGAGTCGATACTCAACATCGTCTTAAAGACTTCCCAAGCAAAGACAATTTTACCAGGAGATGAAAGGATTTTCGTTTTAAAAAGACCGCGGACATTAGAAGGCACATGACTTAGTTCTTCACCTGAGTCGTATCTAGCTTTATATGGATTAAAATCTTTCCATTCAATATTAAGTTTAAGTTCGTTTTCAAAATTTTTAAGAATCGAAGTGTCTCTTCCATAAATGGCGTGTGCACCAAAGTTAAAATTAAACCCTTTAATGGGAAGAGTGACTGCTCTCCCTCCAAGCTTTCCACGTTCTAATAGTGCTACTTTTTTTCCGTTAAAGGATAAAAATGCAGCCGTAGCTAGACCCGCTAGACCTCCACCTACTACAACAACATCATAAGATTTCAATTGTTCCTCCATGATAACCTCCAATATGTAACCCATTACATATTCATTTTTCAGAATTATCTCTAATTCATTATACTTGGATAAAATTAGTTGCACCTTTATGATAGTACTCTGAATTAGAGAAATCAATGATTTACCACTATGAAAATAGTATAAATTTTAACTGGCTTGCCAAATATCATAAAGTAATTGACCTGACCACGATATAAGAAAAAGAAAACGACTGTCCGTGCTGACAGTCGTTGTGTATTATTATCATAAACTTGTTGCTCGTGAACTTTCTCATGATAAAGGAGAAAGAAATAGGTTTCTACTTGGTTAACGACAACTCATAAAAGTAATCATGCGAGGATAGCGTCTAATTAAAAATTTTAGAATACAAGGAATTAATAAAACTAATGTTTGTTATATTGAATGGCGGATCTTTTTTTGAGACTAGAAAGATTGGACCTTTGAGTAGTCGTTTTGTTAAAGGAATTTTAAATCTCAGTACATAAAAGATCGCTGTCCCTATCGACAAGATCCATGTTAAGGGTGCATTTTTGGTATGCAAATAACTGTATATATACATTTTTAAATAAATTAAGCCTGACCAATAAATATTCCATCCATGTTTAAATCGAATTAATTTTTGTTGAGCGACCACATGCTCTAAATAGGTAGATATAAAAGTCCACTTTAACACATGAACAAATTGATCCGTCGAGGTTTTAGGGAATTTAGCTAAACTTGATAAAACAACCAAAGGTGTAGTAACAAATGTATGAACGGCTCGAATGATACGCCAATCTATTCCTCTTGGTCGGAATTCCCATAAAAGATACCTCTTACAGATGTAGTAATAAAAAGCATTAAAAAAACTGATGAACCCTACCTCTTTATAGTGTCTGGGTAGATGTTTTAAGGATCCTGCTGTTGCAAGAATTAGTGTAAAGAGCATTAGTATAACCTGGTTCTTTTTCATGATGATCCTCGCTTTATCATTTCTCATTCGTAGCTCACTCATTACATATATAATTACCAATTAATTTACAAATCATGTGAAGAATTCTAAATACCGTTAATTACTATTTAAATCTTGTTTAGTTTAAGGTTCATTTTTAGCGTTGTCGGAATCGTTGTGAATAAATCTTTAAGAATAGTAAGGAGTGTTATTTTATATCTAGTCGGCTCAGGTTCATAAAAAGTCAATTCTGTGAATTATCTGTAAATAGTTAAAATCTTCTATACCCAAAAGGTGAAGATGTGGTATTATAATTCTTAATATTCTAAAAACATTAAGGGTGTGAAGACATGGACCATTATGATGATAAAACGAAGCGGATGCTGAAAGAAGTGAAGGAATATTATGGCACGATACCAATGACGTATTATGCTGTGGCAGACGCTGGACTTTTACCGAGACTTTGGGCATTAGCTGGAGAAACGTTCAAGTCCGGTGCAGCAACCCATGAAGATAAGCGAATTTGTGCTTCGGTTGTCGCTCACACTCTCGGGATTCAAGAGCTGCTCGTGGCACATTTGATGATACTAAAGCGCTATGGCTGGAACCGCCAACAATTTGATGAACTATTAGAAGAAAACTACCCGGCTCGGATGAGTGATAAGCAAATCCTATTGGCAAAACTGGCAAAAACGTTAGCTGTTAACCCGGCAAATGTCGATCGTGAGTCGCTTCGTTCCCTTCAAGAACAAGGAACGACTAAAGAAGAAATTGCAGAAATCATAGCACTCCATGGATTTGTCCGTTACATGGCAACGTTCGTGAGTGTTTATGAAATGGCTTAAACTGGTTAATTGCATTAAATTGGAAAGCTTATTGTACGAACCGCTCACCTTCTTTTTGAAGCGTGGGTGGTTTTTTTGTTGGTTGTTTAGGTTATTTGTTTTTTTAATTGGTAATAATTTCTGGTGAAAGGATGGTATAAGAAGAATGTTGATGATATTTGAACTAATGAAAGTGGTTGTAAGAATTCGCAAGCTTACTTTAATTATCATTACGATTATTTTTTTAATAGGTAGTTCTTACATCATTCATTGGATTGAGCCTGAAGTCTTCTCCACTCCCTTTATTGGGTTTTGGTATGTAATGACAACGGTAACGACTACTGGTTATGGAGATTTCGTTCCTGAAACAACTGTAGGTAAGGTTTTTGGGCTTTTTTTATATTTTTTTGGTATTGGTTTAATTGGTATCGTTATCGGAAAAATTGTTGAAGGCTTTGGGATTTATCGTAAATTAAAGGAGGAAGGTAAATTGAAGTATAAAGGGTCAGGACATTATGTCATTATTGGGTGGTCTAATAAAGCAAAGCATACGATGAAAGAAATACTTGCTATTGATGATCATTCAAAAATTGTTTTAATTGACCTTATGCCGAAATCTCCTATGGATGAGGAAACATTATTTTATATCCAAGGCGACCCTACTGACAAGGAGGTGTTGGAGAAAGCAAATGTACTGAATGCCAAGGCGGTATTAATTTTCACGAAAGATAATGTAATGGACTCGATTGCTGCGGATGGAAAGTCATTAATCATTGTCTCCTCAATTGAAAGTTATGCGAAGGAAAAGAACAAAGAAATCTATACATTAGTTGAAATACTGAAGGAGAAGCATATTCCAACGTTTGAACATGCTAATGTAGATGAGTTTATACTCGCTGACGAGGCACTATCAGATTTAATGGCAAAATCAGCTGTACATAGAGGATCAGGCAAGCTTGTGATGAAATTATTGAGCCGAAAAAGCGGTGTTGATCTGTGGAAAATCAATAAACACCAAGAGTGGAAAACTTATAATGATGCTTTCGAAGACTTAAAGAAAGCGGGCGCAAACCTCATATCGGATCGAAATGATTTTAATATACTAACAAAATTGGGAGAACCGATACCCGCTGAAGCAGAACTATATATCATCTGTAATAAAGCAACCTATCAAAAAATCAAATAAGTCATACATCACTAGAATAAGAAATATTAAAGCATATAAAGTCAATAAATAATGAATAAATCGGTAGCAGGTACCTTTAATGCGCTGCTGCGCTAAAGGTACCTGCTACCGATTTTAATTTAGCCTGTGAAGACTTCTTCGTCTGGGTATCGGATATTCGACTTTTTCGGTCTTGCTAGTGTAAATGCTAGTGTAAGTGGTCCTATTCGTCCGATGAACATCAACAGGATGATGACTTGCTTCCCAACCGGTGATAATTCACCAGTAAGTCCCATCGAAAGTCCGACCGTTCCGAAGGCTGAAAATACTTCGAAGACGATCATCAGGAATGATGCGTTTTCAGTAATGGTTAAGATGAACAACGTCAGGAAGATAAACAAAATACTGATAACGATAATCGCAAGTGCTCGGATTTTTGTTTGTTGTTTAATGGTTCGGTCGAACACAACGGTTTCGCTTCTTCCTCTTAAAAAAGTAATAGTTGCTAATATCATGACTAAAAACGTTGTTAATTTGATACCGCTCGCTGTTGATGCGCTTCCTGCTCCGATAAACATCAGTAACAATATGAGCAAGATTGAGGCGGTTGTCATATCGCCGATTTCAAGTGTGTTAAATCCTGCTGTTCGAGGGGTCACAGCTTGGAAATAAGCTCCCCATAACTTATCTGAAAGTGGCAAGCTCCCTAAAGTGGCTGGGTTTGCATATTCTAAAGCAAAAATGACAAGCATCGCAATGATGTTCGTAGCAAATGTTCCAACAATCATAAGCTTTGAATGTAACGATAATCGCCGAAAATTCTTTTTATACCACAGATCAGCTAGTACGGTAAATCCAATCCCACCTGTAATGAATAAAGCTGTAATTACCAGGTTAACAACAGGATCACCAACATAACCTGAAAGACTATCGGACCATAATGAAAACCCAGCGTTATTAAAAGCGGAAATCGTATGGAATAGACTTTGGTACATCCCCTCTTGCCACCCATACTCGGGTACCCATCGGATCGAGAGTATAGCAAAAGCAATAATTTCTATAATTAGTGTAAATATGACTAAGATTTTAATTAAACGAACTAATCCCCCAATGGACGTTTGGTTAAAAGCTTCTTGAATTAAGATCCGCTGTTGTAATCCAACCTTTTTTCCGAGCATCATTATTATAAGCACAGCAAAAGTCATAAGCCCAAGACCACCGAGTTGAATGAGGCCCATGATGACAACCTGACCGAAAACCGTGTAATCAGTTCCTGTATCCACGACGACCAATCCTGTAACGGTAATTGCAGACGTTGCTGTGAATAAGGCATCTAACCACGAGATGTAGGTGGTAGATGCAATGGGTAATTTTAATAAGATGGTTCCAATTGCAATAAAAACGAGAAAGCTTAATGCTAAAATTTGTGGAGGTGAAAGATGTATAACTTTCCCTCTCATTTGGTTTGAAGAAAATAAGTTCGACATTTTCATTACAGTCCCTCTTCTTCAAACCTCTTGAGATCGTTTTTATGACCTATAACAATTAATATATCGTTTTTGTCAATTAGGTCTTGAGGGAAAGGCGATATATTAATATCTTTATCTCGTTTTATTGCAAGTATCGTACAGCCATATTTCGCACGGATATCTAGCTGAGCAAGTGATTTACCTGCTACTTTTTCACTAGCTATTAATTCCACAATACTGTATTCATCTGACAGTTCAATATAGTCAATTATTTTTTCTGAGACGAGATGTTGAGCAATTCGAATACCCATATCCTGCTCTGGGTGAACGATCCGATCTGCACCGATTTTTTCAAGTACACGTTGATGATAATAATTTTGAGCTTTTACCCAGACGTTTTTCACACCCATCTCTTTGAGAATTAATGTACATAGAATACTAGATTGAATGTTGTCCCCGATCGCGACAATGACAAAGTCGAAATTACGAATTCCTAATGATTGTAAAGCGTGTTCGTCTGTACCATTTGCGATTACACTGTGGGTTGAGAATTGTGTCATGTTGTTCACTTTCTCCTCATTCATGTCTATCGCAAGGACTTCATGGCCTAGCTTATACAATTCTTTGCAAACACTACTCCCAAACCTGCCAAGGCCAATAACTGCAAACTGTTTTCTCATATTTCTCTTCTCTCCTTTTACCACCGTACCCCATACAAAAAAAGACCATCACAAATAGAATGGTCTTTGGCTTATCCATAGACCCTTCTCTCTAACAAGAAAAGTAACGCTTACGAGGTTAGCTGTCGGATTAGGGACTGAGAGTATCCCCTCTTATTTCACAAATAAGATTCACCCCAAGACATATTGCTATGTCAAAATTGGTTCCCCCGCTCATATAGATTCAGCGAATAAAAGGTACTAGGTATTTAATTATTTTTATTATGGAGATTAATTTACTCCTCCAAATCAAAGTTGTCAATATCATTTTGAAAAAATTAACGTTCACAACAGCCTCTTTTAGTCACGCTCCTAGTAGCATAATATCATTCATTTTCATCATACGGTGTCTTTGTTAATTTTTTACAAAAAATGACCATGTAGATCGTTTCTACTTGGTCACTATTGTATGTTCGAACCTATTTGGCTCTAAAAAAAACAATTTATCCTTCATAGAACGATCTCCTATTTGGGTTCAAAATATAAATGTTTCTTTACTTTATTGATGAATCCAGACAATCCTGTTTTTTGAGTCCCAATGTGATTTTGACGAAAGTGTTTCATTTAGAGTTCGAATTGAAACATAGACTCTGGAATGAAGGATTTCGGGATGACGAGTAAGTGTAATGTTTTTTCTGTTTAATTTGGCTTGTTTACTATTTACTGTCATATTTATCGTTTTTTTCGTGTCTCTTACAGTAATTGCGTTTGTTGTTTTGTTCCATCTATAAGTCATCTTCAGATTTTCAACTGCCCCTTTGAGTGGAACATAAACGGTTTTGTTTCGTGTTAGTGGATTACCTTGTACATTAGCAACTTTACCGTTAATTACTACAGCAATTTGACCATTAGCAGAAAGAGTTTGATTTATTGTGAGTAGGTTGGCATGGATAAACCCACGCGTTGATCCTGACTGTATTCTATAGAAGTTACCAGTACGTCCAAGAATATTAACGTTTTGACCTGAGCGAACTTTTCCAACTATAGCAGAATTCGTTGTTGCACTTCTTCGAATATTTGCGACACTAACATTGACCCTTGCTGTCACTTGTGTACCAACTCTTGCTGGTTTAACGGTATTACTTGCTGGGATTGGTTGAGTTGTTGGTTGCTGTATAGTGGGTTGAGTAGCGACAGGTTGGGGTATTGCGTTCGCTTCTTTCTTCACTGAATCGGTAACGGGTTGTTGAGACACTGGGATGAATAAAACTTGTCCTACAAGAAGGACATCCGTAGTCAAGTTGTTAGCCGATGTAATAGCCTGAGCAGTAGTTCCATATGCAAGAGACAGTTTCCATATTGTATCCCCCGATACAACTGTGTGGTAAATCCCGTAAATTGGTTTTTGATCTGTTTCATTTACCGTTGCCGTTTTATCATGTCGATGTAAGTCCCATTGATCCATAATTCTTCCGACAACGTCCCTGTAATAATTTCCACCTAGGTGGTTATATCCTGCATTCGCAATTTCAAATAGATATTGTCTCGATGCTTCACGAGGATCCCAACCGTTGTTAATCCTAGATTGATAGTTTTGTATAGCAAATCGATAACGTTGATTAACTAGTAATGTACCCGTTAAAAAATCTACGGAATGTTGGTATGAAGTAAATTTCCGATACCAGTTATCCCGTCTTTTCGTTTCATCAAAAACAATACGATCTGACCCGTAATTAGCGATTACGGGGATCGGTTCGAAATCCTCATCAGGTTGCCCTTTTAATTGCCATGCGTTTGGAGGATTATATCCCCACACTTTAATCCCATAAAGATTATTTGCAAAGTGGGCTGTTCTTGTTGTGCCGTAACCACTTTCAATGATGGACATTCCGATAATTGCACTAGCTGGAATGCCACTTGTTTCACTTGCTTTAATCCCATATGTGGTAATTTCGTTAACAAAATTTATTCTTTCTTGCTGTGTAGTTGTTTGAATTCTCCCCATATATGCATGAGAGTTTCTACCTAACTCTGTATTTTCAAAAGGAAGTGGTCGAAACATGGTAGAAGCTTCTACCTGTTGTGATTTTCCAGGTAAGATAAAAGTAGGATGAAAAACTCCTAAAGTAAGAACCATTGCCATTAAAACGGCTAACCCCTTTTTCTTGAAAAACATGTAAAAGTCCCCCTAATACTAGTAAGTAAAATAGTTTTATTTCTTGGATGAAAAAGAGGTAAAAAATAATAACTAAGATTGATAATAAGACTATACTCACAAAAATAATAGTAGAAAAGTTTGGTAGAGTTTTAGAGTGGGGGGGGAGGGGTGATAAAATAAATTCCAAATGTTGATGGATGTATACAAAAACAGCGCCAAAAAAAAGAAAACAACCCCTTCTAAGAGGTTGTTTTCATTCATCGGTTTATGTGATTGGGTTTTCTTATTCTCCAGCAGAAATCGTTTCTAGCATAGCCCAGAAGCTTGGTGCTGCTCCTTCAGCTGCTTCTTTATTCGGTAAGAATATCGTGAATTTAAATAAGTTTCCATTGAAATCTTTCGCAGTATGAATGATAGCTGTTGCTCCATCTTCGACTACCTCTAACACCGCGTACTCAACATTAGCTAATGGAACAGTATGTTCTTCTTCTACTGTTCCTTGGGCATACTCGATAATATGGTTCTTAGTTTCCTCAGCATTAACACCATTTCCTTGAGGTTCAATTCTTACAAAAAATTCATTATCATAGTCCATTAAAAGTACATCTTTACCTGGCTCTTCCGCTTCTAATGAATATCCCTCAAGTACAAACATTGAATAATTTAAGTCGCTTACTTCTAAATGAGCAATTCTCTTTTCGACTTGTCCTTCGACTTCTATTTCTAGCTCCTTCATTTCAGGTATTAGGATCATTTCTTCGTCATCGTTTACAGGTTCCTCAGTATCATTTGGTTCTTCTGCTTCTCCTTCACCTGGTGTCTCTACAACTTCACCGTCAGTTGGTGCTTGAGCCTCTTCTTCTGGTGTACTAGTTCCACATGCTGCTAGTGCTCCAATAAGTAGTGTTGCTGCAACGAATAATTTTATTTTTTTCATTGTTAATTCCTCCACTGTTTTTTATTTTTTAGTCTATATCTTAAAGCTTACTAGTTGGGAGTCTTTGGTGAACTAAATGACATTGGTGATAATTCTACCGTTTCTTGGAGAGTAAAAATCAAGGATTAGCATTTAAACCTGTTGTAAGATGGACAAGCCTAACCCATCTGCTACTTTGGTTCCGTATTCTTGGTCTGCTTTCAAAAAGTAATGGACTTGACGAAGTTTAATTTCTTCATTTCTTATGAGTTTCATTGACGCAACGATTGTGTTCACAAGACGATTTCGTTTCTCCTCCTTCATCAGTCGGTACAAATCACCTGCTTGACTGAACTCATCACTGTGATAAGGAGATGGATTTACCCACCACTCTTTATTATTAGAAATGTCAACACCAGGAACTACAGCGTGAGTTGAAAACACGGCATGGCCTACTTCTGAAAAATAATTTTGCGGATTTCTATTTAGCATCATTTGGCCGACTTCAATTAGCGGGTAATCGGTAGCTGACCAAACTTTTGTCATATCCAATGGATCAAAACCATTTGTTTTAGCTTTTTCAAGTGGCATAAGTTGAACAAAAAGTTTCCATGACGGGAAATCTTGCTTATTAATCGCATAATATAAGTCTTCTGCAAAATAATTGGGCCTTTTGGCAGCAAGATCATTTGCTATCTTTTCTGACATGTTTTTAACACCTTGCTCCGTTCTAAAATGATACCTTACCAAAGTCTGATCGCCATTACCATTCGTCCACTTGTATGTACTGCTTCCATATCCGTTCATGTGCCGATAAGTAATGGGTAGGCCGTGATCGCCCATTAGATAAGTTATTTGATGAAGTGCATCAGGTGACGAAGACCAATATTCCCAAACAGCAGTAGGATCTTCAAATAGGGTCTTTAGGTGGGATTGCTCGTTGTCCAACCAATTGGAGCAGTTCATAGCATCTCGAACAGAAAGCACAGGTAAATTATATCCAACCAGATCGTAATTACCTTCTTCGGTATAAAATTTCATGGAAAGTTGATGAATATTACGTGTAGTATCAGCAGAGTTGCTATTCTTCCCCGTTGAAGATAATCGAACAAATAAAGGGGTTTGCTTTCCTACTTCTGAAAGAAAATTTGCTTTTGTATAATGTGACACATCGTTTGTCACTTGAAAATAACCATGTGCACCCGCACCTTTTGAACAAATCATATCTCTAGGAGTTCCTTGTTTATTTATATGTGTTATTTTTTTTAACAAATGAACATCTTGAACAAAAGAAGTTTCGTTATGACTAACTATCGTGTGGCTTAAATTATTTTCAACTGGAGTTCCTGAGATTGCTAATTTATTAATATCTCCTCTCATCATTCACTCTCCTAGTCTAGTTATATTCGTTACTCCCCTATACAAAAGGTAACATTTTTCCTATTTATAACCAATCAGGTTAAACCCTGATCTCGACGTTCAAAAACCACCAATTAAGTTAAGGGTAAATATACTTGATGTTTATTCCTAGACATTTTTACTTATCAACCCTAAAAAGCAAAGGTGAGTATTCCTTGGAGGAAAGATCAATAATTTGTAATTATAAGATTATCCATTTCATAAAATAGGAGAAAAATGGAACGGTTTTTCTTGGAGACGTTTTAGACGTGTGATGGATTGATTTTCATAAGAAAGACAAGGAGCGGATCATATGCCTATATACCCGCCTCGGTTAGAAAGCGGCGATACGATTGGTTTAGTTACACTAGGAAGTCCTCTGGATGCGAATATTACGAATGCGAGAATACAAATGCTTCAGAATATGGGTTTTAATATTGCGTATGGTCGACACGTATATTCTTGGCAAGGAATTGCAGCTGCTCCTGCCCAAGAGCGAGCCGAAGACTTGATGACGATGTTTAGAGATCCAACGGTTAAAATGATCCTACCGACTCGAGGAGGAACTTCTGTTCAAACAATTCTCCCCTATCTCGATTTTGAAGAAATTAGTGCAAATCCTAAAATCATTACAGGTTACAGTGATATAACCGTTCTTCTAAATACATTGTATCAATTTAGTGACTTAACGACGTTTCATAGTTTAATGTTGATTGACTTTAGACCGGACACCCCGACATATAATTATAATCAGTTTTTTGCAGCTACTTCTACCCTTATATCTCCTAGGGTAATCGAGGATCCTCCAAATATGTCTCAAGTGAGTGTAGTTTCAGGAAATGTAACAGGCCCAATCGTAGGTGGCAACATGGCTTCTTTAGTCAATACGCTTGGAACGCCTTATGAAATTGATACAGCTGGTAAGATATTGTTTCTAGAAGAAATTAATGCACCAACAACGATGATACTTCGGTACTTGGTCCAATTATTGATGGCAGGAAAATTCGACGATTGTATCGGAATTGTGATGGGAGAATGTACGAATTGTCTCGTTTCTTACGGAACTTCCTACGAGGATCTAATAAATGAATGGTTAGTACCTTTAGGGAAACCATTAATGACAAACGTTGCTACGGGACACGGTTTATATAAAGCCACCGTTCCGATTGGGGCGAAAGTTAATTTAAATACAACTGAAAATACGCTAACGGTTATCGAGCCGACAGTGTCCCCTTAAGTGAATGAAAACAACGTGTGAGTAACGCGTTGTTTTTTTATGGGAAGGTTCATGCCTCCATCCTAAGTGATCTGCAATGATTGTATAATTCCTCCATCCCTCAGACCGTATAGTTTGCTTTTTTGTCGGATAAAATACTACGTGTAAGTTGGTCTAACACACATTTTCCTAGGAGGGTTTAAACATGGGATTTTTTGATTGGTTAAACGAAGAAGAAAACACTCAGAAGGAAAAACGTAAAGAAGTACGTAATGTAGACCGCGTTACAGATACAGAATTTGCTAGTGAAAATGCGCATATGGATCTTCGCGAGGAAGAATTAGACATTGACAAGTACCGTGTTGAAACGGGAGATGTGACGCTTCACAAAGATATCGTCGAAGAAGAACAGACAGTCAATGTTCCAGTTGCTCATGATCAAGTAGTTGTTGAAAGAAAAGCAGTTGATCGCGAACCAACAGATGAGCCGATCACAAATGAAGAAACGGTTCATATTCCAGTAACTGCTGAACAGATCGATGTCGATAAGCATACGGTCGTAACAGGTGAAGTTTCTGCTCATAAACGTTCAGTTGAAGAAACACAACAAGTTCGTGATGTCCTTCATAAAGAAGTGGCAGACGTTGAAACTCATGGTACTGCTGACGTTATTAATGAAGACCGCAAATAATTAAGATAGGTGGCTGGCTTAAGGGGCAGCCTCCTATACATACTCTTTCCTAAACTGTGCAATCTAAAATAAAAATATATTCAGGAGGTCCTATGGGAAAGTCAATTCTGATTGGAGCTATTCTGGGAAGCTTGTTAGGATGGGTCATGGGATTTACAGTATTTTCTGGGATGATTGTCGGTGCAATTGCTGGGGGGATTATCTTTTCATTACTTACAAAGAGAACAACCACACAATTGGATGAAATAAATGAGCAGGAAGAACAGACCATACAAATTCGTGAAGAAGAGCTCGACATAGAAAAAGAACGAGTACAAACAGGTGAAGTAAAAATTCATAAAGAAGTCGTTGAAGATGTGAAAACGATTACCGTTCCGATCCGGAGACAAGAAATGGTCATTGAAGCTGGCGATGAGGAACAATATCGTATCCCTTTAAAAGAAGAAGAAATTGAAATTCTTAAACACCCTGTTAAACTTAACGATGTTTCGATTTCCAAACAAGAAGTTACAGAAATGCAACAAGTAAAGGCAACTGTTAAGAAAGAAACCGCTGATATTGATGTCGATGGTACAGTAGATGTTGCTAAGAAAAACGAACAATAATAAATCTTTTAGATTAAATCGTGATCCTAATCTGGCGCCTGTCGCCCAGTGTGAACATCAAGAAAAGAAAACCGAGTCTAAACCCGGTTTTCTATGTTTTTTGTCGTATTATTATTACTATGTTCCCTTATGAAATATTGGTCTTATTTTTCTTAGCTGACTCGCTCTTTACCTGTTGAAGTTGTTTTAATGCAGATACGAAAATCGTTAACAGAGGTAAAATCCATAGAAAAATTGCATATGGTAAATATGAAATTATAGGCACCCCTATAATTGTGCTGCACATAATTGCCAACACACTCCACGGAATCATTCCGGGGAAAATCATCGTTGAGTCAGCCATCACTCTCGCTAACTCTTGTTTCGATTGCTTTTTAGACCAATGAGGTAAGAACGTTCGACCTGTTAGGATGATAGGGAGCGTCTGGTTTGCAGAGATTAAAGAAATCCCAAGTGTGGCGACAATGGTTTTAAGTGAATCCTCCACTAATGTTTTAGATTTTTCAAGCCACCCATCTAATATCGGTTGGATAATTTGATACTCCTCTAATAAACCATTATAGGCACCTGCTAACGCAAGAAATAGTAAGAGTAAGTACATATTAATAAGACCACCACCCATATCATCAACGCCTAATACTAATACACTGAAAAGCTCAGAAATGCTTTTCCCTTGGACTAATGCAATGGTACCAGCTGTTAAGATACTTGCTAAAAATGCATAAATAATTCCTTTCCGCATCATCACAATAGCTATTAAAATCAACGGTGGAAGAAATTGAATGATGGATAATTCATTCCAGGAAAATTCAATGAAATACTCCGCCTTTATTTCCTTTTGATAATCCAATAGTCCATAAAAACCAATCCCGATAATAATGGCAATAATTGTGGTAATAGACATCGCGCGAAGTTGTTTTCTTTCTGGAAGCTCCACTGTATGTGATAACAATTGATGAGAGCTTGAAAATGGAGAGGTTCTGTCCCCTACGAAAGCTCCAGATATAAGAGCACCAGCTACAATCCCTGGCGAAAGATCAATAGCTAAGGCACTGCTCATGATTGGAATTCCGACAGCACTTAACGTTCCTACAGACGTCCCTAGTATCATAGAGAAAGTTAACGCGATGAAAAAAGTAAATAAGTAAAAGTATTCAGGTGTAATAATATGCAGTGATATCGATACTAATTGGGTAATCGTTCCTGCCATATACCAAGACGGTAATACAAAACTGACTAACAACAAGATGAAAACGACGGTTTGTGTTTTCTTAATCCCTTTTTTACAAATAGTCCCGATAGCATGAAACGGGACGCCCTTACGCTTTACAATAAGAACTAAACTGATAAAGCCTGGTAAAAATCCAAAAACTAAAGGCTTATCAAAGCTCACGGATAGTAAAACTCCTAGTAGAGTAATAAGAATTAGACTAAAAACTTGTATGTTCGAAAACTTATATGTATGCAGCTTTTTTCACTCCTATTTATATTAAAAAGGCTCTTCCACATAACCTTTTTACTTAACAATTTCGACCTACTAATACTAACATGAATAGTCCATTTATGTATTAGATCACATAGTTTAGTAATGTTAATATATATTAAAAGCGTCTCCACGATTTTTGTAGAAACGCTCCTTCTCAACTTTTTAATGGTTATAATTCCCTTGTTTTTCTAAAATCGTAATTTAAACACTTAATCCCCTTTAAATGAAAGCGAAAAATACGAAAGATGCACTCATTTTACAGCCAATTATTAAACAATATCGAGCCTATTAGCTAATCTTCGTCATCAAGTCCTAGCTTAGCTTTGATGTAATATTGTCCTTTAACTCCCTTCTCGTCGTCTTGGATTTCTCCAACAGAAATAGATTTACCGTGTTCGATTAAATCATTAACGATATGTTTCAAGTCCTTCTCAATCCACTTCAGTATTTCTCTCAAATTCTGCACCTTCTTTCAACTGATCGAGCTCTTCTTTTAATAAACGATTTTCTTCTTCCAACGATTTTGCTTTTGTCGATAAGTAAGGATCACTTTCCCACCAATCTAAGCCAATCTCTTTGGCTTTATCTACAGATGCAACAATTAACCGAATCTTGATCGACAGTAGCTCAACATCTGCTAAGGAAATCTTAATATCCCCGGCAATCACAACACCTTTATCTAATATTTTTTCTAAAATTTCTAGGACATTACTCGATTGAGCGGAATGTTGAATAGCCATATGCTCCTCCTTTAGTTAAAGCAAGTTCCCAAGCGGTCCAAGGTCAATGTTTAGTTCCTCGCCCTCTAAATTAAAGGCCTGTTTTAATTCTTCCATCTTTTCTTCAAGTTGCATCAATGTAACTCCTAACTCCTCAATTTGTTGGTCAGATAATGATCCTCCTTCTACCCTTCTAAGTGCTTGCCGTTCGACTAGTTGTCTCAAGAGCTCGATAACAGTCAATACAAGCTTTGCTAAACCTTGTTCAACATTTTCAGAGTTGAAGTTCAATTTTTCACTAGGTAGTATGGACTCCGTCATGTTTGATACCTCCGTAGCCTTACATAGTCTGTTCTTCTCCTCTTATTGATTTTTTACGATTTAAAGACTCCACAGCTGTAACGAGAAGTCGTAAATCGACGTAAACGAGATCGATGTTAGCAACAGATATGAGGATTTCACCACGTATCGCTACTCCCTTATCGAGTACAGCATCTAAAATATCCAGTAAACTAATATCCTTATTTGGATTTAATCGTAACTCATCCAATAGCAATCCCCTCACGATCTATATCGAGAAAATCATAGGGTGGCCAGGGGCCGGTTAAATCGACCTTTATCCCGTACTGTCCAAGGTCTAATTGAACGTTCTCAATGATCCTTCTAAAGTTTTCAATAGCTTCCTCGTTATGAACTAAGTAAACCCCATTCCAAACCATTTCTTCTGGTTTACCAGTCACTTGTTTATTCCATAATTTTTTAGGGCTATAATGATCAGAGTTCTTAAGTAATAAATCGTGAATTTTCTGAACCTCTTGTTCTACATGATGATCAACTGAATCGATTAATGTTTGCTTTAATTTTTTCTTCATTAAAAATTGAGTGCCAGGTGGCATTTTTGCGATCTTTTCTTTCTGCTTTAGTATCGTAGGGTCTTGTTCTTCTAAGAACGAGAGCCACTTTTCTTTTTGGTAGTAGATTTTCACATTCCAGCCAGCTCGGTTTTTAAATCGTGTAAGTAATTGCATAAGTTCATCTTGCTTTTGCTCCAGTTCTTGTCTCAAACGGTCCATATTTGAGTAAATGGTACAAAACTTTAAAGGAACGACTGTACAATCAGTATGAAGAAGAGAGACGATCTCATGGTGATGGGTTGCTTTTACGGAAAGCCATTTTGGATCTTGTGAATTTTTTTCTATGTGATTAATGGAGAGTTCTTCACTCTCTAATTCACAAATTACAGCTGTCAAATGTCCCAATTCTTTAAGAGAAATGTAGTTTTTACTATCTATTCCTACCTGTTCATTTAAATGAATTAAGTTGGTTTCAGACGTTGGAACTAATGCATAGACATAAATCAATCCATCTTTTTTTGTTTCAGCTGTCATAGGAGCCCTCCTATTCTTCTATTTCTTCCGCGTTACTTTGTTCTCTTTCCATCGCGATTTCATAGCGTAGAAGTAACTCTTCTTCTTTTGCTTCGTATTCTTCTTCAGTGATTTCATCCATTTCTAATAACATTTGCAACTGAACCAATTGCTGTTGGATAAATTCAAGATCATAAAGTTCTCGATCAGCCTCCTCTTTAATTTTTTCTCCTACTTTGATAACTGCTTTTAACGGTAGAGTAAAAAGTTTATGAAGCATCGCTATCCCTCCACCTTTAACTTAATATTAATAAAGTTATACGGGGGCCATGGCCCGGTATATTTAAACTCTACTTTCCCAACCCATTTTTGGTAGAGCTGATTGACTTTTTTATCGAATTCACTTTCGACCCCAGAATCTATGAGAAATGCAGCATTTAAGAGCATTCTTTCGTTAATAATGTCATTTTCTTTGGAGGATTCAGCTAGCACCGATAATGGCAAATAGACTTCTTCTACTATTTGTTCCTGAAGCGAGAGGAAAAAATTTCTAGTGAGCTCCCCTAGCCTGATCCGATCATAATAAGCAGCGTTCTTTGATTTTTGTTCAATCGTTTCTTTTAATTTTTTTATTTCAGAGTTTCGTTCAACTTCTTGTTTAAGCCATTCTTTGTTCCCTATAATTTTTAATCCGACTTCGAATTTGTTTTCAATTTTCGGAAAAATTTCTGTAAATTCCTGATAAAGCTTTTTTAATAGAACCAATACATCTTCTTCAGATTTAAAAACGTTACCAAAACTAATTGGAATAACAGAGTGATCTTTCATAACGGTTGAGATGACAGATTGATGAGCAAGGAGGTTTTCTTTTTTCGGTGTATAAATTTTTAGTGGAACTTTGGCAACAACCATGGCAATGTCTTTATAGTGTAGTGTATAGACTTTCGTTTCTTTTAAATCGAACTTGACGGATTGAAAAGTAGTCGGGTCTTCCGTTTTTATCGAACAGAACGTATAGATTCCTGTTTTATTTTTCAAGATCCCACCTCCTTAGAGTGTCCATCAACTCTATAAGGGCTTGTTCTGTTTCTTCTGTATTATAATTAAAAATTGGTTTAAATAAGACATCCTTACAGAGCATTAGAAAGCTTTTGTTGTTAGGATCTATTGTCATTTTCGTTTTTTGTGCAATTGTTGCGATTATAATAGATGATCGAATACTAGGAATTTGGATATTTTTTGTTTCTAATACGGTTCTCGCATAATTTACGATTTTTGCAATTATTTGAGCGTCCTTTTGGGCTACACCTGTTTTCTTTGTAAGAATTAATACCTCGGTTTCCATGTCGTAGCTTTGAAGTTGAAAAGTAATCATTCGGTCTAAGAGTGCGTCTTGGGTTGGGTTTACACCGGTATATTCTTTTGGATTACTAGTAAATATGACTGAAAAGTTGGGATGAACAGAGATTAATTTTTCCTTTGTTTTCTTACCATATAAAGGTAAATATCGTTCTTGAAGTACAGATAATAATAGGTTATTTGTCTCTGGCTTTGAGCGATTGAATTCATCATATATAAAAATCGCCCCTTTTTTAACAGCTTCTAGTAATGGTCCATCCACCCATAATTCTTTTTCTTCTTCGTTTGATTTATAAACGGTATGGATATAGTTATCTATTACTTTCTTTTTCTTAAATCCGGCGACCCCTCCTATCAAGTCTAAATTTCTTAGTTCATGATTTCCTTGAATATACGTATAAGGTCGGTTTAATTTGTTTGAAAGATAAAAGGCTAGTTCAGTCTTTCCGACACCAGTAGGGCCAATCAAATGTACAGGAAATCCTGCTTCAATATAGGTTGTTGCCCTATGGACGATACTTTTTAAATGAGGGGAAAGGATGATAGGGCTTAATCGTTTATCCTCTTTTTGATCCAATTCATTTCCCTCCTTAACCATCAGTAGGTATCGCGCTGCGCGGCCTCATACTTTGTCTTTTAAAAGTAGTGATGTCCAATTGTTTATCTAATTGGACATGGTACACACCAAGCATTTGGTCTTTGGCATGAGATTTCATGTATTCGTTTTCTTCAATAATTTCAACGACAACTTTCCACCCTTTTTCTGTTTCCTCTATGGCTGTAATTTTGTGGACTGGTAGTAGATATTCTTTAAAAAAAGATTTTACTACTTCCAACACTTTAATAATTTCCATCGTCCCACCTACCTTCCAAATATCAAACCAAGGCATAGGCCTTGGTTATTTGGTAATCGTTTTACTCTTCGGGGTCATCATCTTTCAATAATCCGACCGCTTCTGCATATCGTAACCATGTATCTACACTAGCAATGACAACACGTGCTTCGATGGCAAGTAATTCAATACCGACTAATGAAACCCTTGCATACACATCGATAACTACCCCTTTATCAAGTATTCGATCAATTACTTCAGCTAAGCTTGAACTGTCTACACTCTTTTGAACAGTAGCCATGTTCACCCTCCTTTACTTTTGATTAAAGGAATATCCGCTCATACTTTTAGTTACATTTTATGGGCGCAATCAAAATTGGTTACAATGAATATTTCTAGCATTTCCTATTGTTTTATCTTATGTTTTGAGATGTATGAACGTATGGTTGTCTCCCCTCGTTATTACAAATAATGAGGAGATTGCACGTGGATTGTTGTCATTTGTAGAAAGGTTGTGTAGTACTAAAAAGGACCCTTGAAAAAGGGTCCTTAATTTCACTATACATCATCTTTTTTATTAATATCGGATTTACTGTTAATTACGGGTTTATTACGCTCATTAATATCAGTCATGTTCATGACATTGTCGAGGTTGAACTTGTTCTTCGAATGTCGGTTTTACTTCTGGAGACTTGATAGGTTGCCTATTTGTAGCTGTTTACTCACGTTCTCATTTTTATCAAGTAATATATATTTTTCATCCTGTTTCAAAGCCGGCTAGTGCACTAGCATATAGAAATGGATTTTGTATGATTTCCCCTCTTATTAGTGGAAAGCTCTCATATCCATACCTTTTGTTCATTTCCAAAATCCATACGTGGAATTGGTGGTTTAATATAAAGTCAATGGCAATATCACCAAAACATCCGTGTTCATCAAGAAGCTTGCAAGCATTAATACCTACATCTGCTACTTTTTGCTCTAGAAGCGCTGCTTCTTGTTCATCTAAATCAAAAAGCTGTTGGAATGCAACTTTTCCTTGTACGAGGTAGTTAAGGTGGTGTAAATTGGTCGTAATGCTCCCTGGTTTACTGATTCTGGCGACCATCCCTGAAAACTTCCATTGTTTGGTTCCATCTTTTTGAACATACATACGGAAGTCAACATGTCTTGAGTTGTGCTTCACTGAAACTCCTTGTTGGATAAGGTATTTCTTTTTACCTGTAACAATTTTCTGAATTAAGGGATGATCCTCTATTTTTTCTACTCTGGTCATTTGATTATTATTATCAATCACTTGAAAGTCGAAATCATTCCTTTTTACTTCGATGATTCCTTTCCCTTTTGATCCCCTTTTAGGCTTAAGGTATACGGACGAAAATTTAACTAACATTTCCTTCAATTTTGCCATACTATAAAATTCTTGCGTTTCAGGTAAATGCTTTCGAATTTGCTCATTTGGAGATAGCCATTCCCACATTTCCCATTTATTAAAGTAGTGAGAATTAAATATTCGACCGTTCATTTGTTCAAAGAGGTGTTGATTGATCTTTTGAGGAACGGTTACTCTTTTAAAGATGACATCCGGGTAATGAAAAGTTCCAGACTTCCATTTTGCTTCTGTTGCTTCTGTACGCGGTTGAAAATAATATCCTTTAATTTGCTGTATTGCGGTATCAATTTTGGAAACAGTGCTAATTATAATTATTCCGTTTAAAGAAACATATTGCTCTATACGTCTTTTTAATTCGTCTAAACGTTTCATCGATCGTCTAGGCAATAAATATAAAATAACGGGTCCTAGACTGACGCTATTTTCTGATACATTTATTTGATATGAGAGCTCTGTAGGAATAAATACTTCAGACCGCAAACTTTCTGAAAGACCAATAGTTTCGTTAGGGAGGTCTTCATTAAATTGAATTGAAACTTCTTTTTGCCAGGACCCGAAGCTGAAATTTACTTTTCTATTAAAACCTAGTCCATCTTTTTGAAAATGGATAGGCAAATAAATTACATTTTTTTCTTTGGTCTGTACCCAAGATATAAACAAATGATCCCCTCCTTCTAACTTGTGTAAACCATAATATGCAATTCGTATAAAGCCTAACTAGGCTAATAGAGGGGATAATAAGTAAGATTGAACAAAATGAGAGGAAATAACTAGTCCTTTTCAAGTTCTAGACAAGTAACAGGCGTAATCCATGAGCAGGTCATTAGATTTATAATAGATACCACTATCTCCAGCATCGATCCCCATGCGGTGTCGTGGGTTTCGATGATTCATTTCGATTATCCATATTTTTCGGTTACGATCAATGGCTATATCCATTCCTAGGTTCCCTAAGTTAGCACCTAATCCTGCATTTTCTTCTAAATAATTGGCAGCTTCAATTGAGAGTTGTGTGATGGTTTTTCTAAGATCGATTGCAACGGACCTAGGTAAGGAAAGTAAGTTTTGTAATGCCGAATTACCCAGTTTTAAGATTCCATCATTCGTAATAATTCCATTTTTTATCCCTTTTCGTGCGATTAACCCTATATCCTCCCACTCTCCTAATCCGTTCTTTACTAAAATGAGTCTAAAGTCGATCGGATAATCGTTAACATATAAATTAATGACTTCTTGAATGATATATTTACGGTTAAATCTTTTATCTCTAAAGAAATCAAGGAACTCTTCTTTATTTAAATACTTATTTATAGTTTGGTTTTTCGCTTGAGACGTTATGAGAAAGAGGTTTTCTTGCTTTTTCATTTTATAAATTCCTATCCCGTAGCTTTTGTTCATCGGTTTTACTATCGCTTGTTCATGGTCTTCTAGAAACTGCAGTATGTCATCCACAGTGTTAACCTTCTTCGTTAGAGGGATATGATTACACAATCTATGGTGGGTGGATAACCATCTATACACCTTCCACTTTGAAACGGTAAAATTGTTAATCATCTTTCCCCCTACCCTTTTATTAAAAAAGCGTTGCCATTTCGGATTTAGTGAAATTTGATTGATGATAGCATGTGGCATTCGACAGGTGACTTTTATCCAATTTCCTAGTTTGAGACAGTATAAAAATCCATAGATAAGGGTTTGCTGACGTTTGATTCCTTCTAGCGAGAAGGCAACAACCTGTCCAGCTTGAGATGTTCCGGCAAGGTCGATAAGACAGCTTAGTCTTTTCTTTAATGTTTGATTCGTTTTCGCTGCTAAAATTCCAATCATCATCGTTCGATTTTCCTCGTTTCCCATAATGCTCCCTCCTGGTGTTGATCATGCTTTTGTTTCACAGCAAGAACCCCCTTATTCTTCATGTGCTAGCTAAATCAGAGGGAATTTAGCACCATTGGTATATTAATTTCCTCTCTTTATATAACATATGTCACTTCAATAACTAAGGTTTAGACAAAGACTTCTACTACATTTGACTTATTTTGATTAATTCAAACGAACATCTAGTATTTTCTAGGTACTAGAACAAGCGACAGTAGAAAGAAATCATATAGATGGAACTATGTTAAGAGAAAGGAGGTTACGTCAATGGGAAATAACAATAATAACAATAATAACAATAATAACAATAACGGTTGTCCAGACAGCTGTTGTACAGGAAATGAAATTCTATGTATTGGAATTCCATGTCCGATCGATATTGTGTTACTAGGGATTGAACTTCAATTAGAATTACCTTGTGTACGATTAAGTTCTCCTGCTGGTGAATTAACACAAGATCAAATCCAACAATTACTTGGAGTTCTGACTGGAATTCTAGACGCTATCGGAAATATTGGTTTGGGCAACGCTTTAGAGGCAGAAGAGTAATAGGATAGTTAGCAACCTTAAAGGTCAGTCCCTAGTACTAATTTGTAATAAGGTTATAGTTCTAGTAACTATTTACTTTGTTGCAGTGCTAGGGGCTGGCCCTTCTTTTTTGAGACAGTGTTATGTTAGGGATAATTGATAGATTTTAGGTCTATAGTGCTTGGCAAAATAGGATTTTGGTACAAGTATTATATGTAAATATACAGTATTCTTGTGCATCGTTGTTTACATGAAAAAATTCACTAGGTTTCTAGTGGGGGTATATAAGAGTTTAGCGAAACGTCTCTAATCTTTGAGTTTCGTCGTAAATTTGTGTTCCGCCGATATATCCGGAATTGCGCCAATATATTGATTAATATAAAAAAGTTGCGTTAACTTCCTATTAGGCTGTTCTCAAAACAACATGAGACCTGACTATTTTCTTAAAACATGGAGAAAATAGGTAGATGATGTGAAGATGACCTATTTTTTAAGGAACTACACAGCATTGGAGGATGTTATGGAAAAAGATATAGCCAATTCTCATCAAGCCTCGAAGCAAATAAATAGACACCTTTATTCTAGGCGTAATCTTTGGTCAGGTATTTTGTTCGGGCTCGGCTTAATTGCGTTTTTCGATGAAGTCGTGTTTCATCAACTGCTGCATTGGCATCATTTTTATGATTTATCAACAACAAGTGTTGGTTTAATTTCCGATGGTTTATTTCATGCGTTTAGTTGGTTTGCGACAATTGCTGGATTATTTTTGTTTGCCGATCTCAGGCGACGTAATGCATTATGGGTGACTAGATGGTGGGGTGGCGTGTTTCTTGGCGCCGGTGTATTTCAGCTATACGATGGAATTATTCAACATAAGATCATGCGAATTCATCAAATCCGTTATGTAGAAAATGTCATTATTTATGATATCATTTGGAACATTTTTGCTGTTGCTCTTATCATCGTTGGTGTTATTCTCACCTTTAAAACAAGACGAAAAGAAACGGTAGGAGGAACAGTATCAAATGACCCATCATAATCATAATTATCATACGGATGCGAGTCATCTGCACCATACGATTGGTCTTGCACCACAAGTTGTCTTGGCGCTCCCTTTTATCATTGGATTAGTCGTGTATTTAATGGCGGTGTTTGTCTCTAGTCGTAGAGGTAAACCTTGGCCTGTTTATCGAACGGCTCTTTGGGTTACTGGTGCAGTTTGTTCGATAGTAGCTGTAGCGGGGCCATTAGCGGAACAGGCGCATCTGGATTTTAGTGTACATATGGTAGGACATTTACTACTCGGGATGCTCGCTCCCCTTTTAATGGTTCTTGCGGCACCGATGACGCTTATTTTAAGAACACTTCCTGTTCCTTTTGCTAGACGGGTTTCTCGTTTGTTAAAAAGTCGATACGTCCGCTTTGTCACAGATCCGATCGTCGCTTCTTTACTCAATGTCGGCGGGCTATGGATTTTATATACAACCCATTTATATACTGCCATGCATGAATATAGTTGGCTCCATGTTTTGATCCATTTTCATGTCTTTCTGGCGGGGTATGTTTTTACAATTGCTATGATTTACATTGATCCGACTCCCCATCGAACCAGCTTTATTTACCGCTCGATTGTGTTAATTATTGCACTTGCAGCTCACGGTATATTGTCCAAGTTTATTTACGCGAACCCTCCTGCTGGTATCGCTACAGCCGAAGCTCAAACCGGCGGAATGCTGATGTATTACGGTGGAGATGCGGTGGATATCCTGGTTATTTTCATTTTATGTTATCAATGGTACAAAGCGGCTCGGCCGAGGCCGGCAGTTGAAGGGCCTACCTATTCACTTCAGAACAATTGAGAGGCATTTTGGACAGCGCTTGTCATTTCGTAACACATCTAATTAAAGAAGCCGATTTCCTTAACCTAGGAAACCGGCTTCTTTTGAATGAACATTAAGTTGGAGCTTTCTCATTCTCTCGTTTCGTATGGCGTGACCAAATAACGACTGGAATAAGAATGAGGGACAGGATTCCTCCTGCTAACGATAAAAAAGTAAAGCTAGTGTGAGCCATAACCATACCGGATAGGGCCCCACCTGATGCTCCGGATAAGGCGATTAAAACATCCACCGATCCTTGTGTTTTAGCGCGGTTGGACGTGTTCGTCGAGTCAACAATCAGTGCGGTACCACTTATTAAGCCAAAATTCCAACCAAGGCCAAGTAAAGCGAGAGCAATAATCATGACATACAGTGAATCACCTGGAGCTAAAGCATTCACAACACCTGCAGCAAGTAAAGTAGCACCTGAGGCAACGGCCATTGTCATTCTTCCAAACTTATCAACCAGAATTCCTGTAACGAGCGAAGGTAAATACATCGCACCGATATGAATGCTAATGACTAGACCAATTTCACTTAACCCATGACCATGATGTCCCATATGAACAGGGGTCATTGTCATAATGGCCACCATGACAATTTGAGTTAAGACCATGATCGTAGCTCCAACAATGACGCCGCGGTTTTTTCGTATGCTTTCCTCCTCCCTAATTTCAGGGACATCCAGAGTATCCCTTTCTGCCGACTCTGCTAGTGCCTTTGCAACAATCAGCGGATCTGGACGAAGGGAAAACAAAATGACTAAACCAGCTACAATGTAGGCCGAAGCAGCTAAAATAAATGGACCAGCTAATGGAGGTATACCGATCGAAATCGCAAACTCCCCCATCACATGAACTAAGTTCGGTCCAGCAACTGCACCGAATGTAGTAGCAACTAAAGCGATACTTACAGCAGTCGCTCGTTGCTTCGGTGTGGCTAGATCAGTTCCTGCATAACGCGCTTGTAAATTAGTAGCGGTACCGGCACCGTAGATAAATAATGATGCAAAAAGGAGAATTAAATCGCCAAATACTGCTGCAATTAAAACACCAATCGCCCCAATACCACCGACTATAAATCCTGATGCTAACCCATAACGGCGGCCAAAACGTTGCGAAAACCGTCCAACGAGCAGTGCGGCAACAGCGGAACCTAGGGTGAACAAAGCGACGGGAACACCGGCATAGCTGTCAGTTCCGAGCATGTCTTGCACAAGAAGTGCCCCAACTGTAATACCCGCCGCAAGTCCTGCTCCACCAAAAATCTGTGAAATCACAATGATGATTAATGTTCTTTTATATAATTGTCGCTGTTTTTCAGGCGAATGTATGTATGGTTCTACCCGAGGAGAGAGTTTCTTTTCTAATGTTTGTTCTTTGTTATTAGACATCGCTTTTGATACTTTCCCTTACATATTAGAAGTTTAAAATCTTGCCTGATATCGATCTTCATGTTGCCCTCCAAATTTTTCAAGTTTAATAGTTTTAGTTTAAACTGTTAATATTTTTCGGGCAACAGAAATGTCTTCAGTTCTCTCTCCTTAACAGTTAAGGTTGGAGGAAAACCAGGGGTGTTCATGATGGTATCGATGTCAATGATTTCGTTGTAGATGGTCATGTTGGTGTCCTTCGTGGTGGTGTTCTGAATGATTTTCCGTACGAGCATTATCTTTACTTAATTCAAAGCCAAATAGTAAATAACTACCTAGCCCAATTATCACTAGGCTTGGAGTTAATAGTAACGAGATCTTATTCGATTTTCGTCCTTCATTTTCATTGGGACTTAGTACAAAGAATAATAGAATCGAACAAGCTAAAAACGTTAACAAGATCATTAACATCGTTGAGGCTTGAGGTACAGAGATCATTTCCCCGAGCATGGCTCCCATCATACTTCCCATTAAACCAGCCATTGCTCCTTCAATCGATGACACGATTCCAAAACATATTCCGCATAATACGCCTATCGTTATACCAATAAAAATCGAAAGCACAGTAGATAGAAATAAGTTTCCTTGATAGAGGACACCAAATAGGACACCAACGGTTAAGCCGATGTTCATCGCAAAAGTCATGGCTAGAACCATTTTGTACATCGGGAGCAGTCTGTCCTTTAGCATAAATGAGATGATGATAATAAGCACTGTTATAAGTAAGAGGCTGATTGAAATGTAAATATAAAATGGGTTCAAGATACCCCCTCCTTGCTTATACTTATGACAGAAAATCGGTGTACATGCAGTGGGAGTTTTAAAATAAATAGTAAATAATTAGATTAGCGTCAGTATAAATAAAGCGAAAACACGTGGGAATTATTCTCACGTGTTCCATAGCAAATTTTATTATGTCAATTGTCGCCGAGTTATTTTGTTTGTCAAACGGCTCTAAGGTTATTTGCCTAACGATCTCTTCGTAAATACACCTTTTCCCCTATTCCTTCAATGATAAAGTGTTCATTTGCATTTATTTTTAATAGATTTCGAATTTCCTTTGGGATCGTGATTTTTCCTTGGTGAAAAACGCACTGATTATGTGTGGTCTCATCTTTGGATGGCTCGATTATAATTGATCTATCTTTATGATGAATATAAACGGAGTATAATTTTCCGTTCATCAAATTGAGTTGGTCTCGAATCTTCTTTGAAAAGTTAATGATACCTCGGTTCGATATTTTACAAATATTCATTTTAAATCACCTTTAATACTAAAAATATTTATAATAAGCTTAACAATAATCCTTGAAGAAAATGTGCAGATTAAGTAGTAAAATTATAGTATTTTATATATTGGTTCTGTCTTTTCGGTTTGCTGCATATTTTCTTGACATTTTCCAGCTAAAATTAGTCTTAGTCGTCTTATTAAGAGGATGATGGTGCTAAATCGTGCATCTGTTGATCATACTCAATGAAAACTAAGCCATTGGTAAAGGTGAATAATATGAAATTCTCGATTAAATTAGGTTTATGGTTCTTTGTTTGTATTCTCATTATTGAGTCTGTTTCCATGTTATTTCTACATAACACGGTCGTTCAATCCCTCGTAGACGAAGAGCTTCACTCATTACAGGCAAGAGGAAATAGCCATCGTGATGTATTAGAAATGTCGTTTAATTATGAGACGCTTCATCACATCGCGATGATGGAAGATCAAACAGATACCGAAGTAGTGATTACTAGCTTAACTGGGGAAGTTGTGGAAGCTTCTAGTAAAATTGATGATGGAATTCAATTTATCTTGCAACAAGAATTCGTTAATCTACCTAGAGATGGACAAGTACTTCAAGCCGACTGGAAAGATCAAAAATATATTGCAACAGTATCACCATTTGATGATTCTCAAGGAAATCAAGGGTATGTATACATGTTAAAAAGCAATAATCTGATTCAAGCTTTTATCGGGAAGTTAAATGATCACTTTTTAGTAGCTGTTGCACTCATTCTCTTTTTCCTTTTAGTAACGATTATTTTGTTACTAAAGGTGTTAACTCGACCACTTATTTCGATGAAAGAAGCAACCAAGAAATTAAGTACCGGTGATTTTTCAGTAACACTCCCAGTGAAGTCTAATGATGAGATTGGTGAATTATCGAAGTCGATCCAGACTCTAGCGAATGATCTAAGTTACTTAAAAAAAGAGCGAAATGAATTTTTAGCTAGTATCTCTCATGAGCTTCGGACACCACTAACGTACATTAAAGGTTATGCAGACATCGGAAGAAGAAAAACGTTATCAGAAGACGAACGAATGCACTACCTTACCATCATTCATGAAGAATCAGAACATGTTCATCAGTTGTTACAAGAATTGTTTGAACTAGCTAAAATGGATGAAAATATGTTTACTATTCAGAAACAATTAGTCCGTGTTAACGATTTTGTATCTATGATCTATGATAAAGCTCGTCACGTGTTTTTAGCTCAAGGTCACCAACTTGAATTATATTGTCGAGGTGACTGGACGGTCGAAGTCGATCCTCGTCGATTTGAACAAATTATTTTAAATTTATTAGATAATGCGCTTAAATACTCAGAGGAACATTCTGTTACGAAAATCAACGTGAAGAAACACAACGATGATATTCTAATTTCAATTAAAGACGAAGGTCAAGGAATTCCTAGTGAAGACTTACCTTATATTTTTAATAGATTATATCGAGTTGATAAATCACGGTCTCGTTTAACAGGTGGATTTGGATTAGGATTGTCTATTGTAAAAGAATTAGTCGAAGCCCATAATGGTACGATTTCTGTAGAAAGTCAATTAGGTGCAGGCACTTGTTTTACTATTCGTTTGAAGGAGAGTTTTGATGAAGACAGTTTTACTCATTGATGATGAAAAGAGGATGCTTGATCTCTTAGAATTATATATTACCCCTTATGGGTATAAGTGTATTAAAAAAACGTCAGGAAAAGAAGCCATTTCGGTAGTACAGGAACAAAGTGTAGATCTTATTTTATTGGATATCATGATGCCTGAAATGGATGGTTGGACTACGTTAAAACATATTCGTGATTTTTCCCATGTTCCGATCATTATGCTAACGGCTCGAAATGATAAAGGTGATATTGTAAAAGGTTTAAAGACTGGTGCAGATGACTATGTATCCAAACCTTTTGATGAAGAAGAACTACTTGCTAGAATGGAAGCAGTTATTCGACGAACGAGTCGTGACACCGAGGATGATACCTTATCTTTCCTTGGTTTAACCTTTGATCCTACAACCGTCGAAGTTCACTATAAAAACATAAAAATACCGATGACACCGAAAGAGTTTGCACTTCTTGAATTATTTTTAAAGTACCAAAATAAAGTCTTTTCTAGAGAGCATCTCCTGTCAACACTTTGGGGTCTAAAAGTAGATACAGAAGACCGAACGATTGATTCGCATATTCGAAATTTAAGGGAGAAATTACGTAAACAAGGATTTCCTGTTGATGATCATTTAAAAACGGTATGGGGAATTGGTTATAAATGGAGTTCATGATCCTTGAGGGGGTGTTTACTTCTTGTCCATCGTAATTGTAACTTTAAAAGAATGACCTGGGATTGGAATGACTTGAAAAACATTAGCTTAATGTCTGATAAAATAAAACCCTCTAAAAACAGAGGGTTCTATTTAGTAAGTAGTAATTCATTATTCAAATAAAGGAATCTCAACTTTTTCTGTTTTAATAAATGAAGAAATTTCTAGATATAAGCGTTCATCAGCGGTAGTGAGTAATGGTGTATGATCCATCGTTTTCTCAAAGATGGCTAAAAAAATAGGATGATGTGAATCGTTATTTAAAACGAACCATTCAAATACAGCCAAGTTCTTATCGCTCCCATTTGTAAGGGAAATCATCTCCGTCCACGGTAACGTAGTTAAATCACCAGAATGTGTTGTTAAATTAATCTGGATAGCATAATAATCAAACAAATCTAGAGTTGTCTGATCTAGTATCTTTAAGACATCGTCATCTATATAAGGTGAAAGTAGGTTTACTTCAAGATCAACACCATCGATATGTTGTTTGGTTTCATGTGAAAATGTATCTTTTCTTACTTCTATATCTATGTCACTCTTTACAAGTCCTTTTAATGTCATTTCATGAGGTTCCTTTCCTAATGGAAGGCTATTCTTAACTTGACGTTTTTTGGTGTCGATAACAGAAAGGTCGTTGGACTGTCGGTGTGTTACAAATGCCCACGTACCATCTACTGAAAAAGAGATATGATTAGGGTAACTACCTGTATCGATTGTTTCTAAAATAGTAAAAGAATCACTATCGATTACGGTCACATTATTAGAGTCATTATTAGCAGTCCATACTTGTTTACCGTCATGGGAAACGTTCACTCCATGTACTCCTTCACCAGCAAGTAGTTCATCAACGACTTCAAATGTAGACATATTTATCTTTGAAATGCTATTTGAACGTACATTGGCAGAATACGCATAGTCCAGGGTCGGGCTTAGTGCTACTTCATTTGGAACTTCTCCTACATCAATCGTAGCTAGATTTTGGAAAGTATAAGCATCGATCACACTTACTGTATTTGAATTTACATTTGCAACCCACACTTGGGAACCATCAACGGAGACAGAAACGTGCGCTGGCCCATTATCTGTACTAATAAAAGCCGTAGTTTCAAACGTGTCAGTATCAATTACAGCTAAAGACCCACCTTCTTCTCCTAATCCAGCCATTAATGAGATATATAAGTAGTTTCCGGAAGGATGGATATCAATACCGTGAACTCCTTCTTCAAATCTCGCTTCACTTATAATCTTATGACTTTCAGCATCAATTGCTAAAACACTTTTTCCTGAAAAACCTGTACCTGTGTAAATGGTTTTTTCATCTGGTGAAATGGCAATCCCATGAGAAAGTTGCTCATAGTCTAAATCGATCACTTTTTGTGTATCCTCATTATTGATGTCGACTACGGAAATAGTACCATCTCCAGCATTGGCTACATAAAAAACAGGTACATCTGCTGTAGAGGATGAAGTAGCACATCCTATAAGTATTGTACTGCTTAAAAATAGACTCCCTAAAACATATCCAATTTTTCTCATCACAAATCCCCCAGTAGCTCTCATGTCTTTTTACAATACGATCTTCTTACCTTAAAGAACTTCATAACCTAGATCTTCAATTTCTTCTTTCAGTTTTTGAATGGTTACATCGTTAGTCGCAAATTGAACGGTTACCATTTTATTTGCTAAATGGACTTGTACTCTTTGGACTCCCTTAATCTGTGTTAAGGCTTCTTCAATTGTTGAAACACAATGCCCACAACTCATTCCCTCAACTGGTATAGTTACATCCTTCATAATAAATTCCTCTCCTTCACTTTTATATGATAAATTAATTCCTTACCTACAAATTACCAACAAAATATGGAGAAATTATCGAGGTGGTCCTGTATTTCATGAATGACACAAAGTATTAATATTTATCGTGGGCATTAGCTCCAGTGAGTTCATTAACTGGACCATCCATCAAAAAAATGGTACTTTATCAATAAGATAAAGTACCATCTTCCTATTACACAGTGCTTGATTTAAACTTTCTTAGTCGTAAAGTATTTAATACGACTGATACGGAACTAAATGCCATGGCAGCCCCAGCTAACATAGGGTTAAGTAGTATCCCGAAGAAAGGATATAATAGCCCAGCGGCAACTGGAATGAGAACGATGTTATAGCCAAACGCCCAACCGAGGTTTTGCCAAATCATTTTCATCGTTTCTTTAGATAGGCGCAATGCAGTAACAACACCTAAAATATCTCCGCGCATTAAGGTAATATTTGCAGTTTCCATCGCCACATCGGTTCCGGTCCCTATTGCAATCCCAACATCAGCTTGAGCTAGAGCTGGAGCATCATTAATCCCGTCACCAACCATGGCGACGACTTTCCCTTGATCTTGCAGCTTTTTAACTTCTGCAGCTTTATGTTCAGGAAGTACCTCAGCAATGTAATGATCGATCCCTGCTTCTTTGGCTATTGCTCTTGCGGTACGTTTATGATCACCCGTTAACATGATTACTTCAATACCCATACCTTTAAGCGCTGTGATCGCAGGTTGGCTTCCTTTTTTCAATGTATCTGCGACAGCAATGATCCCAGCAAATTGGCCGTTTACCGCAACATACATTGGTGTTTTTCCTTGATCAGCTAAAGTAATTGCTGTTTGTTCATAAGACTCGAGCTCAATGTTAAACTTCTGCATTAACTTAATATTCCCGATTAACACTTCTTGACTGTTTAAGGAAGCGATCAGTCCATGACCGACAATGGCTTCAAACGAATCAGGTTCAGCCATCTTTATTCCCTTTTCTTTTGCTGATTCAACGATTGCTTCCCCTAATGGATGCTCAGAAGCTGTTTCAACGGATGCTGCCATAGTCAATAATTCATGCTCAGATAAATGGCCTGCTGTAATTAAATCGGTTAATTTTGGTTTACCTTCTGTAATGGTTCCGGTTTTATCTAAGATAATCGTGTTAATTTTATGAGCTCTTTCTAAACTCGTAGCATCCTTGATTAAAATCCCGTTTTCTGCTCCCTTTTCTGTCCCAACCATGATGGCTGTTGGGGTCGCTAACCCTAAGGCACAGGGACAAGCTATAATAAGCACGGCGATAAAGGTTGTTAGAGCGAAAATAAGACTTGGATCTGGACCAACAAAATACCAAACGATAAATGAAAGAAGAGCAATGATGACAACAGTTGGTACAAAATAAGCGGAAATTAAATCGACAACTCGTTGAATCGGTGCTTTTGATCCTTGAGCTTCATTTACCATTCGAATGATTTGAGCTAAAGCCGTTTCTCTTCCTACTTTGGTGGCCTGAAAGGTAAAACTTCCAGATTTATTAATGGTTGCACCAATCACATGATCTCCCACTGTTTTCTCTACTGGAATCGATTCTCCTGTTAGCATTGATTCATCGACCGCAGATTTTCCTTTTAAGACGACACCATCAACTGGAATTCGCTCCCCAGGTCTAACGAGCACGTGATCCCCAATCTTCACTTCTTCTACCGAAATTTCAAGTTCATTTCCATTACGAACCACTCTAGCCGTTTTAGCTTGTAAGCTCATTAGTTTTTTAATAGCTGTCGATGTTTTCCCTTTTGCTTTTGCTTCAAAATACCGGCCAAGTAGAATTAACGTAGTGATTACGGTTGTAACATCGTAATATAGTTGATAAGGAAACCCCATTTCCGTTAATTGGGCTGGAAACAAGGTCATCGCGCCACTGTAAAGCCAAGCCGCAGTTGTACCCATGGCTACTAGAACGTTCATGTCTGCTGATTTATTTTTCAACACTTTGTAGCTGTTTTTGTAAAAACGCCAACCTGGTACTAATTGGATATAAGTCGTTAAGACTAGGAGGAAAATGGGATTTGCTAAAAAGTCCGGTACCCACGTACCCCAACCGTGCATCATGTGAGGAATACTTCCAATTAAAACGATCGTAGTTAAAACAGCGGCTATTGAAAAATCTTTAAATAATGTTTTTGTTTCTTCTTCGTTATCATCTCTTTCATCCATTTCATTACGCTCATCAAGTAACGCTGCTTCGTAGCCGATTTTTTCAATTGCTTGAATAATTGCGTCCGCCTCAAGAACTCCTTTTTCTCCTTCGACTTGAGCTTGATGAGCAGCTAAATTTACATTTACCTTCGTAACTCCATTGACCTTAGAGATCATTTTTTCGACTCGATTGACACAAGATGCACACGTCATTCCTTTTATAGAAAACAGTAACTTTCTTTGTGGCTCTTCGTCATCTATTCTTTTCGCATCGTAGCCTAGCTTCTCAATAGCTGTAAGGATTTGCTCGGCTGTTACTTGATCATTCACATCCACTTGAGCTTGGTTAGAGGCTAGGTTTACATTGACTGCATCGACTCCGTCTACCTTAGCTATGACTTTTTCTACGCGGTTCACGCAAGACGCGCAGGTCATTCCTTTTATAGTAAAAAGCATTTTGCCCATTAAAATTCCCTCCTTTACATGTTGATTTTCAATTTTAGATACCTCTTAAGGGTATTTGTAAAAAGCAATTGATTAATGCTAAAATTACTGTTCGAATATTTGGTTTCGTAAATGATCAAAACCATAACGATGAACAAATTTATAAAAAGGTTCTCGCTTTTTGCCGTGTTCAGCATAAATGTCTAATAATTGATCAACAACTTTATAAAGCTGATCGGGTACCAGTTCCATTTCAAATAATTTTCCTGTTTCGGCATCAGCACCTTTTGTCTTTCCGCCAATATAGAGGTCGTATTCGTTCTTGCCAACTTTCATTACACCAATATCATTGATCAGCGGTTCACCACAGCCAACCTCACAGCCTGTATAAGCAGGACGCAAAGTAAATGGTACGGGCTTCCCTGCGATTCGTTTGTTTAATTCAATTGCTACAGGCATACCTTCCTCTTCAGCGCCTTTACAAAAATTACACGTTCGTAAACTTTTTACGAAATTTCCGACAGGATAACAGACTAAGCCTACCTCATTAAATTTCTGTTCGATTGTCGTTTTTTTGCTTTCTGGCACTTCAATGTATAGTTGTTGAAATGTAGTTAGTTCGATTTCAGAATGATCATCCATATATTCAGCGATCACTAGCAATTGTTTCGCATTCAATTTGGCCCCAAAGGAAACTCCGGCATTGACAGCCAGCTTTATCATTTTTTCTTCTTTTACCATATAATACCCCACCTTGATTTGGTTATAGTTGTTATGTCGTGTTGCTTCAAACTTACTATACCCCAGTATGGTATGTCAATAAAAACTAGAATACCTGTTTGTTACAGGTGAAGTAACATATAAAGTTTATTGTAACGTGGGTGGGGTAATATTTGGACTTAAACACCAGTTTCTAATGTTTTTTTCATTCGTTTGTATTCTTCTTCATTTATCTCACCTTTAGCAAACCGTTCATTTAGAATAGATACCCCACTTATTTCTTTCTCTATCGGTTTATCTTTTGAGAATGTCTTGACTAGATAGATAATAAAATAGATACCCCCGACTAAAACGGCAATGTGAAACAACATCATCATGATCATAGATGTTGTACCTATTCCACTCATCATCCAATTGAAATGTTCCCCATAATTCATCATTTTCAAGCTCCCCTAACTTCGTCGTTTTTTATTTATCCTTTACTGAATTTAGCAAAAAAGTATCGAGAAAGTATGGAGAGAAAATTTATCCATAATTTAGTCACAAAATCTGTAAATCTAATGTTGGTTTATATGAATTGAATCCAGAGGTGATTAAGTACCAACATTTTTGCAAAAACGAAAAAGATCCGCTCAACATTTGTCGGATCTATTTTTCAATGTATGTTTTGAAACTGCCTTATGTCTTCTCAGATCTTTAATTACTTACAATCGGTGGAATCCACGATCTATTGTTGAAGACTTGAATGAGAAGATCCTTACTTTACTTTTTAGCTTTTATAATGCTAGGAAAGATGCTGGATTGATGGAAGATCATTAACTTTTCATGCTCTGTAAAAATTTGATGGACTTCTTTATCAATCGAAGGTGATGGTTGAAAGTCGGTCGTATTTTTTGCATTGCTTTCGTCCATTTTAAAACGATCAATTTGTATGGCTGAGAACTGAACATCTTTAAGTGCTTTCTTCCAATCTTCCTTTGTCATTACTTTTTTTAGTAGATAAAATTTTTTAATTTCCTTTAAGTCATAAGTCGCTAATGTACCATCATGTGTCATCTCAATCGCAAGCAGCTTTCCGCCTTTTTTCAACACACGATAAAATTCTTTTAGCGATTGCTCAATGTTCGTAAAAGCAGTAACGGATTCAGAGATCACAAAATCAAAGTGTTGATCTGGAAAAGGTAAAGCTTCTGAGTTAGCCATGACCGCTTGAAGAGGTAGTTCTAATTGTTTAAACCGCTCATTAGCTTTTTCGATCATTAGCGGATGAATGTCGCATGCTGTTATGTGACATTGAAATTTCTTATAAAAGTAAGCTGAAGTTTGACCTGTCCCACAACCTATATCTAACACATGAGAATGGGCATCGACTTTTTCGGCTTTTATTAAATTTTCCGTTAAGGACAACCCACCTGGATGGGCTCCTCCCACCCCTAATTTCGCCAGTGCATCCATGTACATTTCGATAACTCCTTTTACTACGTTTGCTTACTTATATGAATGGGAGGTTGCGTAAGTTCCTGTACATCAACTGAGAATTTTCGTATTAAAAAAGGCGCCTACCTCCTACGGAAAGAGCGCCTTATACTCATGTGTTTAATATGAGGTTTTACTATAGAATTGGTGACAACAATCTTGAAATCGACTCTTTAAAACGGATCACTTTCGAACGCTGATCATATAGTTGCTGCGTTAACTCGGTACACAATTCCATATCTTTTTCAAACTGATCGGCTAATTGTTCGGATGTCTCCTTGTCATAGATAAAAGCATTTACTTCAAAGTTCAACTTAAAACTTCTCATGTCAATGTTTGCTGTACCGACGGAGTTAATTTTACGGTCAACGACTAACATTTTTGCATGGATAAATCCTTCTTCATAAATAAATACTTTCGCACCGGTTTTTAAAAGTTCACCCACATGGGAGTATGTGGCCCAATAAACAAACGGGTGATCGGGACGGTCTGGGATCATTATACGGACATCTTTCCCTGATAAAACAGCGATTCGTAAGGCATCAAGAAGGCTTGGATCAGGTATAAAATAAGGCGTCTGAATATAGATTGAATGTTTGGCGGACATAATCATATAAATATAGCCGTTTTTTACTTGCTCCCATTCAGAATCTGGTCCGCTGGAGACGATTTGCATCGCTGCTCTCCCGGTACCGATTTTCTTTGGAAAATAATGAGGGTCATAATTGATAAAATATTGCTTGGATGCTTGGTTCCAATCTAAAATAAATCTTTTTTGAATCGAGTCAACAGCCGGTCCAGTAATTCGTAAATGTGTGTCTCTCCAATATCCGAACCTTTCGTTCAACCCTAAATACTCATCGCCGACGTTAAAACCGCCAATATAGCCGACATACCCATCGATGTTTACTAATTTCCGGTGGTTTCGATAGTTAAGACGTAAGTTAATGGGTGCGAGCTTCGATGGAAAAAAGACACCGATCTCTCCCCCAGCTGCTATTAATTCCGAAAAATGTTTTCGCTTTAATTTACGTGAACCGAGTTCATCATATAGCACTCTAACTTTCACACCTTCTTTGGCTTTTTCCACGAGTGCTTGAATGACTTGTTTTCCTAGACCATCATTTTTAATAATATAGTATTGGATATGGATAAAGTCCTTTGCTTGCTGAATATCTTCCAATAATGTATCGAACTTCTTACGTCCATCAACAAGAATTTCAATGTCATTTCCCTTTGTTAACATTGAGTCATTATTATTTAAGTGCATATAAATTAAATCTTTATATGCCTCTGTCGTTTCGTTATCAAATGGAAACTCCGAATGTTTAATTTGACTGATTTGTTCTGCAATCACACGATCTATACCGATCTTCTTTGTTCCATCTGTATCAAACAATCGTTTTCGTGTTAGATTTTGCCCGAGAAACAGATAAATAATAAATCCGAGAAAAGGAATAAAAAATAAAATTAAAATCCATGCCCACGTCGCACTAGCATCCTTCCGCTCAATGAAGATAATGACTCCCGCAAAGAGCATATTGATGATAAACATGACAGCGACTAATATCGAATAAATTCCCATGTGTCATTTCCTGCCTTACCATAAATTTCTTCATTTCCATTCTACCATGTTTACACAGAAAGTTCTCCCTAATTAAAGATCTGGTATGTGAACCACACGTATTCTCTCCTCTCTTTCCCTTTAGTTATCGCTTTTTTAAATTTTTGTTTTGGCCATTAGGTAATTAGTTATAGCTTTCCATTAAACGTTTTTACTACATATCCCTTCCAATTAAAACCCATGCTACTACTATATTCTCAATTATTAACGATCTTTCCTTTTACCCCCTAAAATCATTTTTTCTATTCGAATAGTTATGTAAAAGACCTGCATTTCTTCAAGTTTTTTTAAGTTGGAATGCTGAAAAGAGATCTCAAAAATAGGCATATGAATTACATAAAAAAATCCACAATCGATAGGAGAAAAAACGATGATATCAAACCTGATGTTTACCCCAAGACAACCATTAGTGAGAAAACCGAAGCACACATTAGCTGCATTTGATAAGCGTCAACGTCGTCAACAGAAACAACAACCGAGTGTTCTTGAAAAAGCAGACAAGCAAGCTACAACATACACAGCGAAAGTGGAATTTACTAATTATGGCATTCAACCACTTCGTCAGGAAAGCAGATTTTTGGATGTAAAAGTGTAAGTGGTAGATTAAACTGGTCATTATTGTAAGATGTAGTGCTATTGTTTTCTACTAGCAGGATAGATAGTCCAAAACTTGTTGTGGACACAGTTTGGCAAATAAATAGGTGAAATCGGACAATAAATCTTTCAAACCGGACAATAAAATTAAAAAACGGACAATAAACTAGCGAATTCCGACAATATACTGGTGGTTGCAGACAATAGACTACTGTGATTAACTGAATAAACTCTAATAGCATATCCAAGTGATACTAGATTACAGCTAAAGAGGTTCACTCGGGACGAAATCGCTGAAATCTCCGTTAAAACATTCATTTCCGGAATAAAAAAAGGTATGTACGCTAAAGCTTGTACATACCTTTTCCTATTTTACTTAAGCTGCATTTTTTTGCTCGCTTTCTGAAATTCCGTCTAACAATTGAATATCAAGAACATCAATTGGTACTCCATCGACCTGTAATCGCCCTTCTAAAATGGTAAAAAGCTTGTTAAAGTAAATGATATCCCCGAATGTGTCAACGTAGTATAATTGATAATCACCATCAGGAAGACGGAACTTGTAAGTACCATTATCATAAATCCAACTATCATACCAATTCATCTGTTCACCTAGATCATTTACAGACAGGACAGCTACATATCCATCTTTAACAATTTTATCCCCTGAAAAAATGGTACCCGTCAATGTCACTGGTGCAACTGTAATCTCAAGCTGATCTACCCTCTCACCGCCGATGTATAATTGTCCATTTACAATACTAAACTGGATTGCAGGCCAATCCGTTGTTCCATCTGATATATAAACAAATATGGCTTCATACTCGCCATCAGGTAAACGGAATTTAAATGCACCGTCTTCTGCCCAACTCCAGTAAAAGTTCACTTCATCAGCATCTCCGATCGACATGACCTCGACTCCACCTGAAACCGGCTCACCTTCATCCAAAAGCAGACCTGTTAACGTAATAGGTGGAACATTGACTACTAGTTTTTCTTGTAAGTTATTGTTTTGATAAAGCTTTCCGTCACGGATGGTAAATGGTACATTTAAATGTGCACTTGTGTCATCATACAGGTAAACCGATTCAACTAAATAGTCTCCGTCGGCCAAGCGCATCGAAAACGTGCCATCTGCTTCGAGCCATTTCCAATAATGTTGAGTACGATCCTTTGTAGCAATGACTAAATCACCGAAGTTTACAGGTACACCGCCATCGAGGACAACGCCATGTAAACTCATTGGCGGTACATATAGTTCGTACATCGATTGTTCTTTTCCATCAACATATAACTTGCCGTCTCTGATTTCAAAAGGTGCGTAAACGGCAAAGTCCCCATTTTCCTCATAAAGATAGCCGCCATTGATTGAGTAGAAACCATCCGATAGACGTAAAGAAAACAAACCTTTACTGTCCGTAGAAGCAAAGAAGGACTCGTAATAATCATCGTCCTCTTCTAATTTTCGTTCCACATACACATGTCCCTCGAGTGTTTGGCCATTTTCAATTAGCTTCCCAGTAAAAGTAACAGGTGGTAGTGTAATATTGAGTGATGGTTTTCCGTTTCCATCTTGAATGAGTTTCCCATTTCGGATTTCAAACGGAATAGTCAAATAATTATTTCTTGTTGCTTCATCTACTGAGATCACTTGGTAGAAGCCATCATTTAAGCGGTATTTAAATTGCCCGTTTTCATCGACTGGAGCACCATACCATTCGATATACTCTTCCCCATCATATTCAGCAAAAGTTACATAAGCATTTGTAACTGGTTTTTTTCCATCTAGGAGGGTTCCCTTTAAGCTTAAATCAGGTACTGTAATTTCAAGTGAAGGAACTGCATTACCTTCAATAATTATTTCACCGTTAACTATTTCGAATTTTAAGAATTCCCATGCTGAGTAAGTTTGGTGATAAATACTAATCGTATAAAGACCATCTGATAATTGCCTAAGGTGGAAGTTACCTTTGTTATCAGTAACTACATATTCAATAAATTCATAATCGTAGTGTTGCTCGTCTAGTACTTGTTCAAGAATAATGGAAGCTTGAGAGATTGGTTTCGTGCTATCCTTTACACTTCCCTTATATATGCTTTTAGGTAGTTGAATATCTAGAGATGATACGATTTCATCATAAATATAAGTATCCTTACCTTCTACGGTAAAAGGAAGATCATATGGGTAGTATCCTTTGTCGATACTAACCCCGAAGAGCAAGTAGTTTCCATCTGGTAATGAAGCTGCAAAAGTTCCATTTCCTTTACTTGAAACGGTATAAAATTCCTCATATTCACTTTCCATGTTAAAGATTAAGAGGTCACCTTTTAATCCTTTTTCCCCATCATTTAACTGACCTTGAACGTTTAGTCCTGACTTAGACTGAGGAGATGATAGCTTCTTTTTGTTTGGAATTTGAATTTCATTTTTCTTTGATGAAGTTATTGCCCCCTCTTCAACAGAAAACGTAGCTTCGGTATTAAACCAAGTTTGGTCGTCCGTCTGTATGGCTCTAACAGCATAGTTCCCGTCTGTCAGTTTCGTTTGAAAGTTTCCATTTGTATCAGTCATAACATACTTCCAATTTGAGTTTTTATCTTTAGATTGAATTAGAAGCCTAGCATTTTTCGTTGCATGAATGCCTTCTCTTACCTTACCTATAATCTCCTTGTCATCTTGTTTCATTTCCATGGGTGACATGTGGCTGTTTAGTAATTTGGAATTTGATTTCGCATATCCACTTCCTCCAAATGATACGCTTAGAAAAATAGCTACTAGCAACATAATGAATATTCTTTGTTTTGGACTATTCACTTTTCGTCTCTTCCCTTCAAGGATATTAAAATATAAAACTACAAGATCCTCCTATCCACTTGACTCAAACGCAAGGTAAATAATTCCACTATCAGGAATACTTATCCTTTTAATTTTTTGCTAATTTATCAAAAAACAAAAAAATGAGGAAGGAGTAACGGTTCTAAATGTTAGTGGTAAGCTACTAATGATCTATATGGAAAGAAGTGCTAAAATAAATATCCTACAAAACGACTGAAGTTTTGACATTTTACGCAGATGGAAGATGGTGATGAACAAAAAAAGAGCTGCTAAGAGCAACTCTTCCATCACTTTTTCTTTTTCTTCTTACATATGATTTTTAATTTATCTAAGTGTTGATCCATATCGGGTTCAAACTCTTTCCATTTTACTTTACATTTTTCTTTAGGTGGTTTTTTCATTTTATATTTTTTCTTATCCTCTTTTTCAGGATCTTCATCTTCATCTTCATTTTCGTCCTCATCTTCATCTTCATCTTCAAATTTATTGATGACATATTTGTTCATTTCAAATTTAGGGCATTCCTCATTCTCTTCGTTATTTTCATTTTCGTCTTCGTTTTCTTCTCCGTTCCCTTTACTGAAGTCGAACACAATTTCATCACCAATAATATATTCGGCTGCTTGAAACTTTGAATTTGCTTGAAGTCCTTTATGAATGCTTGGACCGAAGTTAATTGAGGCTCCTTTGGACACTTCATTAATCTTAAAGCTGCCGATTTTTGTATAAGGGCCATACCTCCTCATCTTATGATCGCCTCCTCCTACTTGTCTCTTGTATAAGATATGTATACACGGACAACCATGTGTAGGTAAAGCCCCCTAAATCCTAGCAAAATAGATTGTTGTCCTACTAAAACGAAGCGAGAAAAAGAATTTTACTTTCAGCAGATTTTTATACATTTTATGTGAAAGCGTACTCTATTTTTAAATGAGTGTTATAACCCTTCACTTACTAGGTTCAATGAATAATAGGCTTTTCCTAATCATACATCATTAAAAAGAAGACATCTGTATAATGGAGGTTATTTTAATGTCTGATACATGTTTGGCAAATCTAGAAAAGCGTGTTGAACAACTTGAAAAACTGTATATTAAAGATAAAGAATTCTTAATCGAACAATTAGATCAAACGCACTTAGCCATCCAACAATTACAACATACACAAACTCTACCGACTGGAGCAGGTGAAATTGATTCATCGAGTTCATATCAAAAAAAAATCGAATATTTAACAGCGGCTAATGAACAAATGTTTAAACAAAACAGGCGGTTAAGGGAATATATTGAATTAGTATTAGAAAAAAATGAACCTCTTAATTATGAAGGTTATTACAAGGCGCTACGAGGCGAGTAGTAATAATCAGTTTGGTCTGCTACAATTCTTCCACTTTACACTTGTACACTGTGACATTCACCTAATTTTGGGCATAGGATTAGAGTAAAGACAAAATTCAGGAGGGCGTCAGTGTGCCACATGTAAATAATATCGTGGGTATTCGAATTAATAAGGCCTCTAGTAATGCATCCATTAACTTCGGAAATACAGTCCATAAAGGCCACCAAGCAAACATCAAAATGTTTGTAGGTTACTATCAGGCGGGTGATGCCAACTTCAGTCCTCTTCAATTTAATAATGCCAATATAACGAATGATCCAGACGTAAAAGATCAACCACAGGCACAAATCTAATCATGTCAAGAAAGGACTGAAAAACATGCAAATTAATATAAGGAACATACGGATTAATTCGATGAGTACCATTGGTTCACTTAATATTGGCAAACAAATCTTTTCAGATAACCGCGCCAGTACCTTCAAATTACCGAAGCCTTATTATGAAGAAGTTGAACCGAATAATGAGGAAGAGGAAGAAGAGGAAAATAACCCTATTGAAATTGTTGGTCTTCCCCCGATCAACTTACCTCCAGGCTAAATTTGGTCTTATGAAAACAAACGAAACGAAAACTATATCGAAAATTGTTTGGCAAATTTATCACCCCTTGAACATACTCTTAGGTAAGGAGTTCTTATAAAGGGGTGATATTTATTTACTATTTTTATCAACGGCCTTATTACTACTGCCAACGGAACTATTCTCCATACGCTTCCTATTACTGTCCTAAACAGTTGTGGGCGCAGCAACAAACCTACTTACAAAACTATAATCTACCTCAGATGAATAATATGGCGTATCCAATGGTTCAATCAACCGGGATGAATGAATGGTCGGGAATGAATGAAATGTATCATATGAGTGATGAAATCCATCATAATGAAGAAGAAAATAACGATCAAAACGAAGTGAAACCTAATCTTCAAGTGAAGCCCCAGCTGCCTAACTTTTATCAAATGTTAGAAGAGCTGAAAGAAAAAGTCGAAAAGGTCGAGGAAGAAAACGAAGAATTAAAGGAAAAGTTAGAAGACCTTCAACCGATTAACATCGAAAATATCAATTATAAAATTCAGGAATTAGCTGTTGAAGATTTATCAGGGACATTGAATATTGGGATAACAGCACTAACGGATCCGGAAAACTTAAAGAAATTATTGAAGGATTTTGATGGCATCAATGTAAATGATGTCGAAGAAAACGAAATGGAAATGGAAGAGCTAGAAAAATTGGATAACTTTGAAATCCAACCGAAACCTCCAAATCAGCCACCGCAATAATTTTTAATGTAAAAGCTAATGTTAATTCCTTTAGATTTACATATTTATAGAACGTCGGTGGTAATGAGTAAAAGTGGTTATACATTAAAACGCTAAGAGCATCATTATGATGTCTTAGCGTTTTGGTGTTTTTAACTTGTAGTCAAATTTTCTAGTTTATTACCAGCCCCAAGAAGCTCCGACGATAACAAGCAAGATGAAAAGCACGACGATTAAAGTAAAGCCGCCTACGCCATGTCCGTAACCCATTCTTAACACCACCCTTCCGTTTTACTACTAACACCCTATGCAAAAACACCAAAAATGGTTTAGACAAATGAACAGGTTTCTTAAGCGTTTCAGTTAAGACGAGTAAATTTCTCCTCGAAAACTGCAAAATGTATTGCCATATAAGACAATACATTTGCTGTAGTTTTTTTACTTTTATCTCGTTTCTTATTCCATGTCTAACATATCTTCTACAAACTGTGGGTCAGCAAGTAATGAACCCAATAAGGATCGACAACCATGTAGACACTGTGTCCACCCTATCATTCCGGGTTGAAAGCCAAACGCAAGGCATTGCTGATAACAATGTTGTATCGTATGGTTTTGTTGGTGAAACTTTGGCAGCTCTACGTCGTGTGGGTTAAAAGGATGCCAAGGGATTGCATACAAACCGATAGATTGGTTAGGAATTCTTCTTTTTGTTGGAAACGGCGCGATATATGGATGGAAAGACATTCAGCATAAACTCCTCTTTAAAGGTCTTATGCGATAGTCTATGTGATCTCGTACACTTTGTTACCAGTCATGCTCTCTGTTCATTCTTTTTGTCTTTTCTCGTCCGTCTGTAAAAGTAAAACGAAATGGCAGAAAACATAATGAACACTGCCCCGCCAATCAGCCACCGGTGTGGGTCTGATCGAACAACAACGTCTTCCCCAACGGTCCATTCGGTACGGTGACCTAAACCATCTGTTGCGACAAAAAAGTGCGCATCATTAGGATCAAAATAGAATGCACCTTGTTCGTCTAAAGGGCCACTATCTATCTCATTGCCTTTTTCATCGTAAATGGTAACGACTGTTCGAGTCGAGAAGCTCCCGTCTTCATAGAGGACCTTCAGTGCCCCATCCTCCTCTTCAGGAATGATGATCATTTTATGAGCAGATACGGTATGAAAACCAATAAACAGGAAGAAAAATAACATTAACGTACAGGTCCAAATAGGTCTAATAACGTACCCCTTCTTTCTTTGTAAGGTAAAAGATGAAAAGGAGGCTGTCATTAGAAGCAGCCTCGTGGTGAATAACTTTAATGGTCGTGATCATGTTCATCTTCTTCATGCTCATGTTCGTGGCCATCGTGATCGTGGCTATGATCATGGTCATGGCTGTGATCATGCCCCTCGTACTGCCTTACATTTTCTACAGCAACTATATTGCCATTATCATTAAGTATTTTCAGGTCGAATTCTTCAGCATCGTGTTCTAAGTAAAGAGCATATTGGCCGCTTGTTGATATCGTAAACGTAAATGTGGTTTCGTCTTCGTTTAATGGCAATAGATACACGTACTCATGTTTTGCTTCAAACGTTTCCTCCTCGTTCACCTCTTCTGCTGCTGCCTCCATCAAGTGGGCTGCATGATGATCTAAATCATGAATATTGCTATTCTCCATAATGAATGCAACCAGCATGGTTTCATCCCCATACTCATTTTTATTTAGCTGTAAAGTATATGTACCCTCTGCTAAATCATAACTTCCTCGCCATTCATACGGTAATTCATGATGGTGACCGATCCCATCGTTTTCTTCCTCGTCTGCATCTTTTTCATCCATCTCTGTGTCTTCATTTTCAAGGGGCTCTTCGGTTTCTTTTGGTGGATGTTCCTCCTGGAGAGTTTCCTCCTCATTTGTCTCTATGTCTTCAACTATTTCCGTTCCTGCTTCACTGTTGCTACAAGCAATTAAGCTACTCGTAATCAGTCCGCTTATCATTATTAATTTAAATTTTCTCATGTAATCCCCCCACAAATGATCATTATACTTTCATATTATGAGCAGGAGTTATAATTTATCATTAAAACCCTCCCGTACTATACGTGATATGACTTATTTATTAATAGCGTTAAGAAAAGCAAAAAAGCGCCCGTTTAGCGATGTCTCGCTGGACGCTGAGTTAGACATTTATGAATCTTTATGTTTTCTTATCTTTTAAAGAAAATCTGCCGATTGGCGAGCCTTTACGCGAGAATTTACTTTTTTACTAACAATTTATATTTTTTTATAAACGGGTAATAGAGCCAGCCAAAAGACAAGGTGACTTATCCTTATTCATCATCTAAATTTTTAATGTTGACTTTTTGTCTGAATTGATTTGGACGGATCAACCGGTGTAAATGAATAACTAATAAACCACGTTGGAAAGCGGCGTCCATTTTATCCTCACGTACAGGAAACGGTAATTCGATTGTTCGCTTAAATGGCCCTTGTGGAAACTCCTCTTGAATTAAGCGGTAGCCATTAAAGTTTGAATGAATCGTTCCTCTTACTTCTAATGTTCGTTCATAAGTATAAATATCAACATCCTCTAGCTTTAAGCCTGGTAAGGCAAATACACAGATAAGTTCGTTTCCGTTTTCATATATGTTCACCTTCGTGCCAACATTTTGAAAGTTGATCTGGTCAAAGTTTGAGAAAAAATCATCTCCAAGAAACTTTGGTATCATCTTTTGCCACCCATTTGGTAAATGATTATTCACTTCAATCCCTCCCTGTTCTTCCCTATAAGTATTAGTATGTTTTTTTATTTGGGCGGTGCCTGTACTTAATGAAGGGAAAAACCTAATACTTTTTGGGAAATATGGGCAAAACCCCAAACCCTTTCTTTTATATTTCATACGATACTATTGACAGTATTTGAGAGTTCAAAGGAGGTAGTGAAATGGGCGCACCTGTAGGAGCAGCACCAGTAGCACTAGGAGGATTTGCATTAGTTGTTGTTTTATTTATCCTTTTAGTAATCATCGGGGCTTCATACGTTTATTAAACGATGATTTACGGAATGGATAAATTGGAATTGTAATGAGGGTTGCCCTTAAATACTGCTTCTATGTATTTAAGGGTAATCTTATGTTAACGGTGGGATCTGTAAAATCAAAGGTAAGTGCCTTTTGAAGATATAGTTAAATAGGATAGTAAATACACATAAAAAGCTCAGAGTTCTACAGAAACTCTGAGCTTAATAGTTTTCGTTTAATAGTATCTTTGCTGATTATACATGTATTGACCGTTCCAATTCGGGTACGTATTGTAGCCCGTATTGACCTGTGGTTGATAAGGGTATGCATAATTCGGATTTTGTTGGTAGTTCACTTGAGGGTGACTTTCTTGTGAAGCAGTTGCCTCACGTTGATCGGTTATGTTTGTTTCCTGCTCTTGACGTTGATGAATGGACTCCCAGCCATAATAACCTGGTGTAAGAGTCGTATGGCTCCCATAACCTAATGCATAATCTTGTGACGGCCATTGAGTGTATTGTAATTGCACGTAGTGTACCGGGTCTTCTGGAACGTGTGCACATACATTTCCTTTGCCTGCATTGATGTCAGGCATCATGCCACCCATCACTTGATCTGGGATAAAGACTTGTGTTCCTGCCATAATGTTTGCAGGATCTTGAATATGTTTGTTTAGATCTAGTAACATATCAAGGTCTACCTTATAATGATCCGCTAAAAGATACAATGTTTCTCCTGCCTGACAATGATGTGTTCTCACGATTTAATTACCTCCCAATATTTAATACAACACTATATCTCTATTCAACCTTTGGGTGTGTTGCCATCATAATTTTTAGGCAAATTGCTAATGAACGAGTGTCATTCTTTTTTTTTCCACATACGATATGGGTATCAAGGAAGTTAGGGGGAGATTATGTTCTTGACACATATGAATAACATACTTGGGATCAGAATCAATCAATCGGCAAATAACGCTTCCATCAACTTCGGTAACGTCGTCCATAAAGGACATCAGGCAAACTCTAAGTTTAATAGCGGTTATTTACAACCTGGCGATGCGAACTTCAGTCCATTGCAGTTTAACAATGCAAATATTGCGAATGACCCTGATGTGATTGATCAACCTCAAGCACAAATATAATTGTCCGTTTTGTCATCAGAAGGTGGGGAATCGGTTTAATAATTGGCATTTTCTGTGGATTGCATGACACTATATAGCAAACGAACAGCTTCCTGTTCATTGATCGGTAACCGATCCAATTCAAAATTAGGTATCATCCTAAATAACCGTGCAATTCTTGGCAAATGTAAATTTGCTTTTCTAATCGATTCCTCATCTACCAATAATTCAGGTCCACCTGTCATCAATACTTTTCCGTCTTTCATTAAAATAATGATGTCAGCCCAGGACGCAGCGAAATCAACATCATGAGTCGATAAAATAATGGTTTTCCCCATAAAATTTAGTCCTTGTAAAAGACCAGCGACCTCGTCCTGACCTTTAGGGTCGAGATAAGCCATTGGTTCATCCAAAATAACGACATCTGGTTTCATTGCTAATATTCCTGCGATGGCTACACGTTTTTTTTGCCCATAGCTTAAGTGGTAGGGTGCTTTTGTTTTAAATTCCAACATACCGACTGACCCTAAAGCTACTTCGCATACTTCTTTTACTTCTTCTTCGGTTAAGCCTAGGTTCCTCGGCCCAAATTGGACATCTTCCCAGACCGTTCCTGAAAAGACTTGGTCATCGGGGTCTTGAAAGACGAGCCCGACCTTCTGCCTGATCATTTTTACACTTTTCTTAGTTAGAGGTATTCCCATGACGGATACGGTACCTTTTTGTGGTAATTTTAAACCGTTAAAATGGTGTAGTAGTGTAGATTTTCCTGCTCCATTCGGTCCTAATATAGCAACCTTTGAACCTATCGGGATTTGTAGCGAAAGTTCATCTATCGCTTTGGTTGAGTCTGGGTATTCATAGGCTAAGTCTTGTATATCAATCGCATGCATTCATTTGCCCTCCCTTCTACAATTATTTGTATTCACCCCCACCCTTAACATAACTTTAAAGGTAGAAAATGAACAAGCTGTTTACTTCATATACGAAAAGGCCGGCTGCTTCACCGGCCCTCTTAATTATGTGAATTTTTTTCCTAGCTTTCCTGCATCTACCATAGATGCTAACACATCGGCGATACAACGTGTTCCTAACAGTGCGGTTTGATCACTAACATCATAAGGTGGTGAAACTTCTACCAGCTCCATTCCACAAATTCCTTCTCTAGCGACGATATCTAAGAACTTTAACCCTTCACGAGGTAAAAATCCACCTGGCTCTGGCCAACCAGTTCCTGGTACAAATCCTGCGTCAAAACTATCAATATCTACACTTAAATAAACGGCTTTTGCGCCACCTTGCCATGCTTTCTCAAGTGCAATTTCGGCCACTTTCTCTACACCTAATCTTTCAATATCAAAAATAGAAATCGCTGTAGTGTTTAGTTTCCGTACGTTTTGAACGGCTTCCCTTGGGACTTGCCAACCGCCAATACCAACTTGAACTAGGTTTTCAGGTGGTGCATTTGGAATATTTGTGGCATGGAACCAAGGGGTTGTATGCATTCTTTCGTCCATATCAGTTTCTTGTAAATCTAAGTGGCGGTCCATGTGAATTATACCTATTTTTTCACCGAGAACATCGGCTATCGCACGAACACAAGGGTAACCAATCGCATGGTCCCCGCCTAACATAACAGGTAATGTACCTTGGGCAAACACATGAGATACGGCTTTGTAAATTTGGTCAAAGCTTTTTTCGATATTGGCAATAGTAAATACATCACCAACGTCACACATATTTAAGGATTCTGCTAAATCGACGCCTTTTTCATAACTATAACTCGTGTATAACTTCGATATCCGTCTCATTGCTTCAGGACCAAAACGGGCACCTGCGCGATACGTTGTTCCGATATCAAAAGGAACTCCGATGAAGGCCACATCATATTCTCCAACTCTACGAACATCTTCTAAAAATGGAGACCTTAAAAACGTAGGAATCCCCGCGTAGGCTGGACGAGGTTCTCTCGTAAAGGTGGATATCGTCCGGTCGCCAATCGAAGGAGCTGCTTCTAAACCGTACTCGACAGATCTTCTTAGAATTTTTTGATTTTCTACTTCAGGTATCTTTGCTTCTTTTTCCGCCTGTTCGATACCGAGTAAGTCTGTCGTTCGTTCACTTTCCAGGGCTTTTTTCTGTCTGTAGCTTAACCCGTGGTTATCAAAAAAACCCACTCACATCACCACCGTTTTTTGAATTTCTAAGTTGCTGGTTCGTCTTAAGCTCTACCTATTCATCCATACTTTGACATTATATTCTGTGAAATTTTTTCCATACCAACTATTAAAAATAGTATGAGCCTAACAAGTTGATTTTTAGCAGGAAAAGCTTATTGCAACTTTGTCTTTCTTGATTTGGACCGAGGTTTCCGTTGTAAGTACACCGACAGTAATCCTCTTTCATAGTTATATTGAACATTTTCCTCTAAAACAGGGTATGGTAATTCAATCGTTCGTTTGATTGGACCTTGTAGGATTCCCTCTTGTACTAATCGAAAGTCACGATCATCGACAAATAAGGTTCCTCTCAATTCTAATAGATTATGTTCTACGTAAATATCCACCTCTTCTTCTTTAAGACCTGGTAAGGCAAAGGTACAAATCAGTTCCTTCCCTGATTCGTAAATATTTGCGAGAACTTCCGCATGGTTTTTGACGAATGCCGGAAATTCTTGTGAAAAATCTTCACCTAACAAATCATGAACAGATCGATCCCAATTTGTCGTTATACCCGATTTATTCATAAGCACCCCCCTGTTCTTATTCACTTATATGTATGCCTACTAGGTAACTGCCGTGCATGGAATCCCTTTCAATAACCTAGTACTCTTTTTTGTCTTTTACAATTTTTGTTGGTAAGATGACTGGACGCCCTTATCATAGAGATCTAGGTAAATGCCGTGTCGGTCGTTTAGTGGAACGAATAACTTATGTTAATGGACGATTTCATTATATGAAAAAAGATAAGTAAGGAGGATCTTATGTTTCCATTTGGGAAAAAGCAATTTGGAGCAGGATTTGGAAATCATCCGTCTGGTTTTAACCCGTTCAGCCCTAATCCAATGGGCTTTAATCCGTTTGATTTTTCCAATCAACTTTATCAACAGCAAAATCCTTTTCAGTCTGGATTTTTTAATAATTCACCCTTCCAACAAATGCAGCAGCAACCATTAGGAGGAGGTTTCGGTCAACCTAATCCTGGTCCATTACAGCAACTATTTGGCCTAGGTCAATCTAATCCAGGACCGATGCAGTCACAGTCAGCGCAACCTAACCCTAGTCCGATGCAGTCATTAGGTCAATCCAATCCAAATGCAATGATGCCGTTTCAAGGTCAACCGACTCAAGCTCAAATGAATCCGTTTCAAGCTCAACAATTTCTTGGTCCGGGTCAGCATCCTCAAGGATTACAATCTTTATTTAAGAATGATAAAGGTCAATATGATTTAGCGAAAATTGGTAATGGTGTTCAACAAGTAATGGGTGTTGTCAATCAAGTCAGCCCGCTCATGAAGATGTTCGGTATTATGAGATAACCACCTAGCCTCTTTTAAATCATTAGAAATAGTCTAATGATTTAGAAGAGGTTTTTTAGAGTTGCGTTGTCTGAAGATGTGGCTTATATAATTCCTACTGTCCTTATGAGTGAATTCTTCCTGTTGCTGGAAATAGTGGGATCGTATCTTCATTTTATGGGTTGTCTCTTCCTAATTCTGGTAATATTGAATTCATTCTTTATACTTACAGCTATTTTTTCCTGTGACTTAATAATCAGGTTCATTCAATTAACCTCGTCTCACCTACTCATCATCCCGTGAACGCTCAATAAATCACGTAGATCACATCATTAGTCGATAACTCCTCCCCATTAACTTCTGGTTGTTATGTATTTAACATGACCTTGAAAGGACAAGCATTTGAGTGTAACTGAAGGAGAAAAAGACCTGAATACTTCACGAATACAAACAATATAAATAAGCAAGAAAAGTGTCCGATGAAGGGATGGATGAGTTGTGCATGTCGCAGACGGCGTACTTAGTTTTTCAGTAGCAGTAGCAACAACAGCGGGAGCCGTTGGAATATTAGCCTATTCTCTAAAAGGTATAAAAGAAGATGAAATCCCGAAAATCAGTCTACTCACGGGAGCTTTCTTTGTTTCTTCCTTAATTAATATACCTGTAGGACCTACTTCGATCCATCCACTATTAAGCGGCTTCCTCGGTTTAGCTTTAGGAAGACGAGCGCCAATTGGGATCTTTATTGGCTTACTCCTTCAAGCTGCATTGTTCCAGCACGGGGGATTAAGTACGCTTGGTGCCAATACATTGTTAATGTCTCTTCCGGCTTATTTCGTGTATTTTATGAGTCAAGTATTTAGAGGGATGCCACATTTTATCAAAGGGTTTACTGCAGGTTTTGGTGCGGTGTTAGGAGGAGTGTTTTTATTAATTCTACTGCTTTTATTGTCGGATCAACGGTATACGGAAGGCACTTTCTCTGTTATCAACATCGTCGTCGTTGCCTATTTTCCGCTTGCACTTTTAGAAGGGGTATTAACCGGCTTTTCGGTAAAATATTTATATGCGCTTCGGCCGACATTCTTTGAAGAAACGTAGCTGGAGTTGGTGTGTTTTTTTATGGATAGATGTCTCACGAAATTTTTGATGAAATAGGTGATAGCGATGCCTTATGGACAGGAAGAGACACAAGTAGAATTCGAGGGCATTTCCCAATGGGCCTTGGGGTGGGAATCACGAGCAAAGTTGATGGCTGCAATTATTTATATTTTTGGTGTAATTAGTCTTCAGACGGTTTCATTTGCACTCATTGCTTACTCGGTCTCGATTGTGGTTTCATTTGTGATGGGTATTGCGGTCCTTACTTTACTAAAACGGTATTTACTCATTGCACCATTTGTATTACTGATGACGCTGCCTCTCGTCTTTGGCGGTGGATTTCCGCTTGATCCTGACCGTGTTACTTTTGCCCTGCTCATTATTTTAAAAGCAGTGACGTCAATGACGATTTTAACGATTATTCTTGAAACTCAATCTGTTGATCAATTTATGAATAGTCTCGCGCATTTAAAGGTGCCGCCGATTATGATTTCAGTGCTGTTATTGTCGTATCGGTATGTGTTTATGTTTCTTGACGACATTCAAAAAATGCAACTGGCTTTAAAGACTCGTTTTTTTAATGGTGGTGTCAGCATAAAGAACTTAAAGGTATATGGACAACTGACGGGTGCGTTATTATTGAAATCGCTCGATCGATCTGAGAAGGTCTTTCAAGCGATGGTGTCGCGAGGATTTAACGGGAATCTTTGTTTTGGTGAAGCACGCCAAATAACGAAGTCAGACTTGTTAAAAACGGGACTTTCCTTTTTAATCATTATGGTAATTGTGGCGGTTGAATTGGTGTTTTTTCGGATGTAGGTGTTTGGTAGGTTTATAGTTCGTTGTTGAGGAAAAGTGGGAATGACGCGAGTATTTGCCCCTCGAAAAAATGGGTCAAATGGAAATTAGGGGTTGCAAAGAAGCTTTTGACCCCCGAAAAATGAGTGAAACGGAAATTAGGGGTTGCAAAAAAGCTTTTGACCCCCGAAAAATGAGTGAA
>NZ_JBYCKM010000006.1:0-19601 GCF_057473385.1 Alkalihalobacterium sp. TH-98
ATTGTCACAAACGTGACGTTTTTAAAACATTGACGAGATATCATGTATCTCATTTATTTCGCTTGGCTTTTTGTTCAGTTTTCAAAGAACTTTTTATTTCCGCTCAATGGCGACTTTATTATCATAACAAGTTGCTACCGAAGTGTCAACATGTTTTTTTAATTAATTTCAGTCACTCGTTAGCGACAAGTAATAATATAACACGTAAGAATATATTATGCAATACTTTTTCATATAAAAAATGAGGAACTTTTAGTCCCTCATTCATTCTATAAAACAAATTGTTCAATTGCAATTAACAACAGCACACCTGGGATACCTAACAACCCTGAAACTGATGCCGTTATTATATTGATGGGTATGTGATAGTCAATTAAAGACCCAAATGCATTTAAAAAGAATAAAAATAGTGCTCCAATCATCAGCTTTACTGCCGCCTGACCTGCAAACCTCAGTGGTTTTATAGGAGCCCCTACTATTAATAGCAGAAAAATAAGTCCGCCAATTAAGGCAACAATTAAAATAGGATCCACTTTTACCTTCTCCTTTCTTACCATTTCTTAATTCTAATCAACAGTTTTTCATTTTTGTCCAAGTTTCTATTACTACATATATGAAACAAGCTATAAAAAAAGAACGATAGGAGATTAATCCTTATCGCTCTTTGTTGTTTGTCTTATTCTCGCTTCTCGTAACAAAAACATATACTTGGCTTCAGTCACTTTTAGCTCATTGAGAACCATTGGTGAAGGATCCAAACTTTTTTTTACGAGTAATTGTTGATTCGTTAGCTTTTGCTTCATTTGATCAATTAATATTAAAAGTCTCTCGTTTTCTTCTTTACGTATACGATGTTTTTTCTTAAAGAACATACCGCTCCGCTCCAATCAAAGAAAAAATTACAGCTCTCGTCTTCCTTCAATGGCCTTTGATAGTGTAACTTCGTCTGCATATTCTAGATCTCCTCCAACAGGAAGCCCATGAGCAATACGAGTCACTTTTATACCTGTAGGTTTAACTAAACGAGAAATATACATTGCCGTTGCTTCACCTTCAATATTAGGGTTCGTTGCAATGATAATTTCTTGTACCGTTTCATCTTGCAGTCGCTTTAAAAGTTCAGGAATTTTTATATCTTCAGGACCTATCCCATCCATTGGCGAAATTGCTCCGTGTAAGACGTGGTATAAACCGAAGTATTCTTTCATTTTCTCCATTGCAATGACATCTTTTGCATCTTGAACAACGCAAATAATCGAACGGTCTCTTTTCGTATCCTCACATATACGACACGGATCGGTATCCGTAATATTATGACAAACAGAACAATAAGTTAAATTTCGTTTTGCATTTACTAAGGCTTTTGCAAAATCTAAGACATCGTCCTCTTTCATATCTAGAACAAAAAAGGCCAGACGACTGGCTGTTTTTGGGCCGATGCCTGGCAATCTCATAAAGCCTTCCATTAATTTTGCTATAGGTTCAGGATATTGCAAACAGTTGACCTCCCCTTAGGTACTACATTCCATTAAAACAATCCTGGCATGTTCATTCCTTTTGTATATTTACCCATGTCCTGTTCAACTAACTCATCCACTTTTTTTAGAGCTTCATTCATTGCTGCTAATACTAAATCTTGTAGCATATCTACATCGTCAGGATCGACAACCTCTTCTGAAATTTTAATATCTAAGATACGTTTATCTCCACTTGCTACAACAGTAACCATTCCGCCACCTGCTGTTGCTTCTACCGTTTTTTCCTTTAATTCTTCCTGTGCTTGCATCATTTGTTTTTGCATTTTTTGTACTTGTTTCATCATTTGTCCCATGTTTTTCATTTTTACATACCTCCAAATATTAGTTACTTTCTACAATTTCTATTAAATCTGAACCCACTAATTTAATGGCTTCTTCAACAATCGGGTCTTCTTCTGGCTGCGATGCACCACCACGTTGTTCCTTCAAGAAGTCTTCTTTTATCTTATCCCATTGAATAGATAAAATAGAAAAGAAACCGATTTGTTTTTGATAAACTTGTTGAAGAACAGTTTCTACATTAGATCGAAATTTGTTTTCAATCATATCTCTATGCATTTCATTTTGAAACGCAAGAACAATATGCTCACTTGAAGCAGCAACCGGTTTACAATCACTTAACCAGGCCTGCGCAGGAACACTATGCTGCTTTATTTGGTCCATTACCTGTCCCCACTGACTGCTAACCAATTGTAAATCTTGTTTTGTTGCCTTCTTTAAGACCTCTTTTATTTGAGGGGGTACTCCTTTACTTCCAACAGATGCGGAACTTTTACGCTGTAATGGTTTACTTCCCTCGCTCCGCTTTTCGGCAGGTGCAGTTATCACTTGTCCTGATTTTAACGCTTTTAATTCTTTTTCTAAACTTTCTAACCTAGTTTGTAAAGAAATAACCTTTTCATTATCAACATTTTCTACTGCTGGTGATGAAGAAGACTGACATAGTTTAACAATCGCCAGTTCTAAAAAGATCTTTCCTTGTGTCGCCCACTTCATTGCTTGCTGGCTCTCACTTAATAAGTGTAACCACTCATATATAGAAGCTGGTGATATATCTGTTGTTAACTTCTTGAATGCATCATCGACTTTTGCTCTTTCTAACATCGCCTCAAGTGAAGGAGCCGTTTGATATAAAAGAATATCTCGATAATAGTAGATTAAGTCTTCTATAAAACGTTGCGGATCTTTCCCCTCAGAAAGAAGCAAATTAACAGATTTTAATGCTTGAACAGAGTCTTTTTCTTGAATTGCGTTAACAATTTCAGTTAAGAAATTTTGCGATACAGCTCCTGTAATAGAAAGGACGTCTTCTAGTGTTACCGTTCCTTCCGAATAGGACATCGCTTGATCCAGTAAACTGAGTGCATCACGCATCCCTCCATCGGAAGCCCGAGCTACCATCTGAAGAGCATCTTCATTTACATCCGTATCGTAATGACTGACGATAAATTTCATTCGTCCCACTAGTGAATCATTTGAGATCCTTTTAAAATCAAAACGCTGACAACGCGAGATAATCGTTAAAGGTATTTTATGAGGCTCTGTTGTTGCTAAAATAAAGATGACATGCTTTGGCGGCTCCTCTAATGTTTTTAAGAGCGCATTGAAAGCACCTGTTGAAAGCATATGAACTTCATCAATAATATAAACCTTATAACGAACTTCATTTGGTGCAAATTTCACTTTATCACGAATATCTCGTATTTCATCAACACCATTATTCGAAGCCGCATCAATTTCAATTACATCTACTATTGATCCGTCCGTAATTCCTTTACACGACTTACACTCATTACACGGTTCAGGGACTGGTGCTTGTTCACAATTTATTGCTTTTGCTACAATTTTGGCCGCACTGGTTTTCCCTGTTCCTCTAGGTCCTGTGAAGAGATACGCATGGGAAAATTTATTATGTACTAACGCATTTTGCAGCGTTTTCGTTATATGTTCTTGTCCCGCAATATCTCCCAATTGCTGTGGGCGCCATACACGATATAGTGCTTGATATCCCAACGGCTTCTCCTCCTCGGTCACTATTGATTTCATTATACCTTAACTACACTTGTTTTTTCAAAAGACAAATAAAAAAACAGCTTATAAAAAGCTGTTTTACATAACATATATAAATATAAAGCCGTGCACCTTCCTTCGATCAAGTTGCCCCAAGCGTTACCTAAGCAGTTAGCTCAGCCCAGGCGACTCTGCGGCACACGGAAGGGGCCACTTACTGCTGCTTCCTTCCGGACCTGACAGGGTTCATGGGTTTCCGTTGCGCAGAACCCAAACGTCAACACCACTTACTTAGGTCAGACCTTACGACAACAAGACCTCGAGAAGGGATTCAGCCTCGCTACAGCGGATTGCGAGTACAGGGCACCGCTACCTCCCCACCTAGCACGACAAATTTAATAACGTTTTTAAGTGCGCCTCTTATGTGACGCATAATCTAGTATAGAGGTTTTTAATTAAAAATGCAATAGTAATGCATTTCTTCGAGTAGATTTTATTTCCTTGGGAATGAGAAACGTTCCTCTTATAATTTATTATACCACATATAATGCTCCGTTATTTATGAATCTTTTGTTTTTGTCTCAAAGCTTTGAAAAAGTCTTTGAGCAATTGCGCACACTGTCTTTCGAGTACACCTTTCGTTACTTCGGATTGATGGTTAAATCGTTCATCTTCTAATAAATTATAAAAAGTTCCCGCACAACCGGCTTTAGGATCGACTGCACCATATACAACGCGCTTCACACGTGACTGCACAATTGCACCAGCACACATCGGACAAGGCTCCAACGTTACATATAACGTACAGTCTAGTAACCTCCAACTATTTAACTGTTTACATGCTTTTTCTATCGCTAACATTTCAGCATGTGCATTTGCCTGTTGCATCTTTTCTCTTAAATTAAATGCAGAAGCAATAACATGATTATCTTTAACAATAACTGCTCCAATGGGCACTTCATCCACTTGCATAGCTTTCTTTGCTTCTTCAATGGCTAATTGCATAAAGTATTCATCTGAATATTCACAGTTCATATGTATTAAGGCCTTTCCTTCCCACGCTGTTGTAATTCTTCTTCAAGTCTTTTAACACTGACCCACCGAAGAAATGTTTTTTCCATTGCGTGGAGCTCACTCTTCTTCACATGATTGTTCCACTTATTATCTCTCATCCTTACATTCCTCTCTCCTACAGTCTATTAGAAAGTATTAATCACTAACAACTTCTTATTCATGAAGTTGAAAAAAATCCCTGCATAAGCAGGGATTTTTTAACGTTTCGTCTTAGGATCAAATGCATCTCGAAGTCCATCACCAATAAAGTTAATAGCAAGTACTGTAAATAGTATAGCCAAACCAGGTGGAATCCATGCTTCTGGATGCTGAGTTAATACTCGCAAACTTCTAGCTTCAGTAACCATATTACCCCATGTTGGAGTTGGTTGAGGAATACCGAAACCGATAAAACTTAAACCTGACTCAATAATGATCATCGTTGCCATCATTAATGTCGCATTAACAATAATTGGACCAACTGCATTAGGCAGGAAGTGCTTTACAATGATACGAAAATCTGAACAACCAATTGAACGAGCACCTAGTATAAATTCCTTTTCTCGTAAAGATAGGAATGTACCACGTAAAATCCTCGTTATATTCGGCCATGTGGTTAGTGCTATGATTGTAATAAAGATAGGTACACTTATTTTTTCTAAAATAGCCATAATTGTAAGAACTAATAGTAAGAACGGGAATATGAGCATTAGATCTGCAGCCCTCATAATTAAACTATCAATCTTACCGCCATAATATCCAGCTAACGAACCTAACACAACACCAATCAATAACGTAAATGCCATGGCAGCGACCCCAACAGTTAGTGAGATCCGTGATCCATAAACCATACGTGCAAAGTTATCTCGTCCAGAACTATCCGTTCCTAACCAGTGTTCTGCACTTGGTTTTGCCATTACATTCATAAGATTAGACTTGGTAGGATCATGCGTAGTTAAAAAAGGTGCAAAAAGTGCTATTAAAACAAAGAATATTAATATAAAAATCCCAGCAACTGCAAGTTTATTACGAAGGAAGCGACGCATTGCAAGCTGTAAAGGGCTCGCACTTTTTGCAGGTTTTTGAGTTTGTTCAACATTAGTTGTATTATTCATCGCGCTCACCTCAATCGTAACGTATTCTTGGATCTACTACAGCATAGAAAATATCAGCAAGTAAGTTACCAATAAGGATCGTTACCGCTAAAAGTAAATTGATCGCCATAATAACCGGATAATCTCTATTCATAATAGAATTTAAAAACAGTGTTCCTAATCCTGGATAGTTAAATACCGCTTCAGTAATAACGGCACCACTTAATAATGTTCCGAATTCAAAACCGAGTAGCGTAATAATCGGAATTAAAGCATTTCGAAGAGTGTGCTTATATAGTACAGGTCTTGGCCCTAAACCTTTTGCCTTCGCTGTACGAATAAAGTCACTACCCATAACTTCCATCATTTCAGTCCTCATATAACGCATGTAAATAGCAGTACTTGCTAACCCAAGAGTAAATCCAGGTAAAACTAAGTGCCTCAATTTATCAAAGAATAATTCGAAACCTGTCAAACCGATCGTTGAAACTGTTCCTTGAGACGGGAACCAACCTAACTGGAATGAAAACACGTAAATACCAATTAAGGCTGCAAAGAAGTTAGGAGTTGCAAGACCGAGAAAAGCAAATGTAGTTGCACTATAGTCAAGCAAAGAATATGGTTTTCTCGCAGAATAAATTCCAATTGGAATCGCAACTACGATCGTTATAAAAAGTGCGAATAAAGATAGATATAACGTGTTCATTAAACGTGAACTAATGAGTTCACTTACTGAACGTCCTGTATAGTGCATGGATTGTCCAAAATCACCTACTGCTACAGAAGATAACCAATTCCAATATTGAACTGGTACGGGGTCATTTAACCCTAATGCTTCTCTTCGCTCTTCCAACACTTCAGCCGGAATATTTGGATCTAAAATCTCACCAGATAACGGGTCTCCAGGTGCTGCATACGCTAATGCAAAAATAACAACTGTGACGATAAAAAGCATAGGTATAAATTGCAAGACCCTTCGAATGATGTACTTATACATGATTGTCCTCCTCCTACTCAGTAAAAGGGGGTGCATAGCAGGTCTAGACCATGCACCCATGTACTTCTACTAAAAGAAAATTATTGTTCTAACCACCATAAATGCGAGTCAGCATTTACATTACGAGGTTTTACAGTCCAGCCGTGGAACTTAGTGTTAAATGCAACGTTTACGTTTGCACTGTATAACGGTAATGCTGGTAATTGTTCAGAATAGTAGTTTGCCCACTCACCATAAACTTGTTTACGGTAGTCAAGGTCAAATGCTTCTGGAGTTTTTAAAGCTTTATCTAACAACTCATCACTCTTAGCGTCATCCCAACGTAAGTAGTTGTATGGAGCAGTTGATCTGTGAATTCCAGATGGATCTGGGTCACCAGTAGATAATCCCCATCCAGCTAAGTAAAGATCCCAATCCGTGTTGTTTTTCTCTACTAATTCGAAGTGAGCTGCAGCTTCACGTGGGCTACGCATGTTAACACGAAGACCAACTTCAGCTAAATTCTCAACGATAATTGGAGCAGTACGCTCACGTACTTGGTTTCCAGTAGGGAAGTCAAGGTTTAAAGTAAGCTTTTCACCATCTAAACCTAAACGGAATCCTTCTGCATCTCTTTCAGTGTATCCAGCTGCATCTAAGATTTCGTTAGCTTTCTCTGGGTTATAGTCATAATCGTTTACAGCATCTGGATCAAATGCCCAAGAAGCTTCTGGGAATGGTGCATTTAAAACAGTACCTGAACCATGAAGTAATCCATCTACAAATCCTTGACGGTTAACTGCATGTGCAATTGCTTGACGTAGATTTACATCTTGTAATTTTTCGTTTGGAACCCATCCAGACTTGTCAGTCCAGTTGTCTTGCTCACCTTGAGAGTGGTGAAGCTTGAAGCCCATGTATTGGTAACCAAAGTCTTGATCTTGAACTAGAGTAACGTTTGGCATTGCTTCTACGTCACCTGCATCAGCAGCTGGTACACCACCAGGAAGACCTACCATGTGAAGCTCTTCATTTTGAAGTTGTCCAAGCATTACGTCTTGGTTAACTACTTTCCAAACTACACGATCAAGGTAAGGCTTACCTTGCCAGTAATCTTCGTTACGCTCTAAAACGTATTGTTGTCCTTCTAAAATATCAGTTAATTTGAACGGACCTGTACCAACTACTTCACCAGCGTTACGAGAAGCTGTGTTTTCAGGCATTTCTTTAACTGGAACATCTTCAAATACGTGCTTAGGAATGATTGGGAAACTAGTGTATTGGTTTGCAGTAATACTAGGCTCTTTGAATGTGAATTTAACAGTGAACTCATCTACTGCCTCAACACCTGCTAAAGTATCAGCTTCACCAGCTACATACTCTTCATAGCCAACTAATTGGTTTACGTAGTCAACACGTACTCCACCAGCAGCTGTATAATCAGGGTCAGCGATTGCAGTATATGTGAACACTACGTCATCTGCAGTAAAGTCTTCACCATCATGCCATTTAACACCTTCATTTAAGAAGTAAGTTAATTCAGTATACTCATCATTAAATTCCCACTCTTTAGCAAGTGATGGAATCCATTGTAACTCCTCATCTAAAGCAATTAGAGCTTCATGTGTAAGGTCTAAAATGTTTGCCTCATAAGAGTCAGAATAGAAGATTGGGTTAAATTGACCAGCTGGAGCTGAGAACATAGCAGCATTTAATGTACCGCCTTCTTGTGGCTCACCTGCAGCTTGCTCTTCACCTTGCTCAGTATCTTCTGTTGGATCAGTTGTTGGTGCTTCTTCTTCTCCGCCACCACAAGCAGCAAGGATCGTTCCTAACGATAAAGCACCAGCTAACATTAATGCTAAACTTTTCTTCATTTTGTTTTCCCCCCTGAAAATGTCTTTAATACATAAAATAACTGTGTGAAGCTATCTTTCAAGCATTTCTCTATTGAACAATCACCTCCCAAAAAGGTAAAAGCATGTATTAAACTTCTTTTGGCTCAATCTTTGGTTCTGGCTCTGTATATAAGTGACATGCCACGTAATGACCGTCTCCCATATGAGTTAAATCAGGGCGTTCAGCTTTACAACGATCATGTGCCTGAGGACATCTCGTATGGAACGAACAGCCTGTTGGTGGATTTGACGGGCTCGGCAAATCACCAGAAAGCTTGATTTTTTCTCTCTTTGCATGGACATTTGTTGATGGTACAGCAGACAATAACGCTTGTGTATATGGGTGTAGCGGTTTGTCATACAACGAATGTTTTGGTGCGATTTCAGCTATTCTACCTAAATACATAACAGCAACACGATCACTTATGTGTTTTACAACACTTAGGTCATGTGCAATAAATAGGTAAGTTAGACCGAATTCGTCTTGTAAATCATCCATAATATTTAATACTTGTGATTGAACCGATACATCTAGTGCCGATACAGGTTCATCACCAATAATAAATTTAGGTTTTGTTGATAGTGATCTAGCAATACCGATACGTTGTCGTTGTCCACCTGAGAATTCATGGGGATACTTCATACGTGCTTCAGGTGGTAAGCCTACTTTACCTAATAGTTCAACAACCATATCTTTACGCTCTTTAGAAGATAACGTATTTTGGACCAACATTGGCTCTTCAATTAATTGTCCGACACTCATACGCGGGTTAAGAGATGCATATGGATCTTGGAAAACCATTTGCATATCTTTACGTAATGGTCGAAGTTTTCGTTGGCTTATTGTGGATATATCTTGCCCATCAAACTTGACCGTCCCTGAAGTTGGATCTAGTAAACGAAGTAAAACACGTCCCATTGTTGATTTACCTGATCCTGACTCTCCAACGATACCTAATGTTTCACCTTTGTAGATATCAAAACTAATATCATCAACAGCTTTTACATTCCCGACTTGACGTCCAAGAATACCACCTTTGATTGGAAAGTATTTTTTTAAATTTCTTACCTCTACTAATTTCTCTCGGTCTTGTTGTAAATTCTCTTTGTTAGACATCATTTACTCCTTTCCGTCATAAAGAACACAACGTACTTTATGTCCTGGTCCTGCTTCATAAAGTTCTGGTACGTCGTTTGTACACTTTTCCATAGCATGTTTACAACGTGGAGCAAATCGACAACCTTGTGGGAAATTATGGGCTGGTGGAACCATCCCAGGAATTGCTTCTAGACGTTCTTTATCGTCATCAATTTGCGGCATACTAGCTAATAGACCTACTGTATAAGGGTGCTTCGGATCTGTAAATAACTCTTTTACATCCGCACTTTCTACAATTTGTCCACCGTACATAACCATTACACGATCAGCAGTTTCTGCTACAACACCTAAGTCATGTGTAATCATTAAAATTGATGAACCAAACTCTTCTTTCATATCGATCATCAAGTCTAAAATCTGTGCTTGAATGGTAACATCAAGTGCAGTAGTAGGCTCGTCAGCAATTAAAAGCTTCGGGTTACAGGAAAGTGCCATGGCAATCATAGCACGCTGTCTCATACCACCAGAAAGTTGGTGAGGATACTCATGAATGATTTCCTCAGCACGCGGGAAACCTACTAATTTTAGTAACTCTAGCGCTTTAGCATACGCTTCTTTTTTCTTCATTTTCTTATGCTTCATTAATGGTTCCGCAATTTGATTACCAATTGTGAACACTGGATTTAATGAAGTCATCGGTTCTTGGAATATCATTCCGATATCATTACCGCGAACACTTGTCATTTCTTTTTCTGATAACTTTAGCAAGTCTTTTCCTTCTAACTCGATAGATCCTGCTACAATTTTCCCTGGTGGTGATTGAATTAGTTGCATAATCGATAGAGATGTAATACTTTTTCCACTACCTGATTCTCCTACAAGAGCAAGTGTTTCGCCTTTGCGAATCTCAAAGTCTACTCCATCGACAGCTTTTGCTACTTTTCCATCGTCCATAAAGAAATGTGTTTTCAAACCTTTTACTTCTAAGAGAACGTTTTTATCCATTCTTGCACCTCAATCTACTCTGCAATTTTTCTTGCTGCGATTTATTTTTCGTGATAGTTATCTCCAAATAAACTAAGCATTTTTTTCTTGTACATAAGAAAATGAGTCTTTGTATTGCTTCAACTCTATATTAACGTCAGCACTTATTATACCGTCCATTTTAGCCAACTCTTTATTTACAAAATGAACTAAATCTTCGTTGTTTTTAAAGTAGGCTTGTATGATTAAGTCGTGTCTTCCTGAGAAAGCACCGACAAAGCGTACTTCTGCATACTGATTTAGTTGATCTGCAATCTTTTCCTGACTTCCCAACTTGGTTGAAATTCCAATAATCGCTTGAACGTTTAAACCTACTTTATTTGGGTTAGTATGAATTACAAACTCAAATACATTTTCTTTTAGCATGCGGTTAATTCTTGTTCGAATTGTGCCTTCACTTACGTCCAACAATTTAGCAATCTCAGTATAAGATCTTTTGCCATTTTCCTGTAAATATCCTAATATAGCAAAATCCATAGTATCTAATTTACTCATGCTACCACATCACTTTACGTTTTCAAATAAGTCCACTTAAAAATCTTTACGAAAACCTACACTATTAAATTAATATTTCTGTAAATTTCGTAAAAACTTTTAATTCAATAAGGTCATTATAAGTAATATCGTATACAATTGCAATATTCGTTTTTTTATTTTTATAGATTTTTATAGTATAAAATCTTACAAACTAGTAATACCAAGCGATTGAAAGCCCTTACAAAAACTAATTTTTAAAAAAAGTTCTATTTCGAAATTAGAATAAACACATGTTTTTTTTTACGAATATGCAAAACATGTAATTAGTATTCCTATATCTGGTGCTTTTCTAGTAAAACTTACTTAAAATTTTTGTAAAGAAAAAAGGCCAAGCTTTACCATAGCTTGACCTAAAATTTACTTTATTTTGGCTTTATTACTGTTTTATTCCTCATATATGGACGAAGTACTTCTGGAATGATGACACTGCCATCTTCTTGTTGATAATTTTCCAAGATTGCTGCAACAGTTCGACCTAATGCTAGTCCAGACCCATTTAATGTATGAACAAACTCAGTTTTTCCTTTTGCTTCTCTTTTAAAGCGAATATTTGCACGCCTAGCTTGAAAATCCTCAAAATTACTGCAAGATGAAATCTCTCGGTATGTGCCGTAGCTCGGTATCCAAACTTCTAAATCGTATTTTTTAGCAGCAGTAAAGCCTAGATCTGCCGTACACATGCTCATCACTCGGTATGGGAGCTTTAAAAGCTGCAAAACTTTTTCAGCATGACCAGTTAATTTTTCTAATTCATCATAAGAATCTTCCGGCTTAACAAAACGTACAAGTTCTACTTTATTAAATTGGTGCTGACGAATAAGTCCTCTTGTATCCCGACCAGCAGAACCAGCTTCTGAACGGAAGCAGGCACTAAATGCTGTGTAGGCAATTGGCAATTGATCAACTGAAAGAATTTCATCTCGATGTAAATTCGTAACAGGAACTTCGGCTGTTGGTATTAAGAAATAGTCCTCATCATGAATTTTAAATGCGTCTTCTTCAAATTTTGGAAGCTGACCTGTTCCAATCATACTTGAACGATTAACCATATATGGAGGTAAAATCTCTTCATACCCATGTTCATCCTCATGTAAATCCATCATGAAGTTTAATAATGCACGTTCTAACCTTGCTCCAAGCCCTTTATAAAATACAAAACGACTTCCAGTCACCTTTGCTGCTCGTTCAAAGTCTAATATATCTAAATCTGTTGCTAGGTCCCAATGTGGTTTTGGTTCAAATGAAAAGTCCGGTTTCTCTCCCCAATGTCTAGCTACGACGTTATCATCTTCACTATCACCGACAGGAACTGATTCATGAGGGACATTTGGAATAGTAAGTAATAAATGGTCTAATTGTTCTTCAATTGTACGTAACTGTTCATCAAGTTCCTTAACTTGGTCAGATACGTTGCGCATTTCAAGAATAAGATGATCTGCCTCTTTTTTCTCACGTTTTAATTGCGCAACTTCTTGTGAAACTGCATTTCTTTTACTTTTTAACTCTTCCACTTCTACAATAATGGCTCTTCTTTTTTCATCTAGCTCTTGAAATTGATCAATACCTGATAATTCCTCACCGCGCACTTCTAACTTTTTCTTTATACCATTAAAATCTTTTCGCAGTAACTTAATATCGAGCATCTACTATACCTCCCATAACATTTCTTTATTTCCATTATTCACTATTTCCTTATTTTTTGAAAGTATATACGTCAGGAGTAAGAAAATCAGTCGCACCCCTTGGTGTATATCTCTCATTTTCAAATAAATGAAGGAACGCAAAAAGCCCCCATCCCTATAACTAAGGGACGAGAGCACCCGCGTTGCCACCCTTTTTGCGTTCATGACTACGTTACACAATAATTCATGAGCACCTCTTAAACAATTAACGGCTGTTACCGGAAATGCTTTAGGAGCTACCTTTGACATTTCACTCAGGGGGCAGATTTCACAACCACAATTGATCGGTTCACACCAACCACCGACTCTCTGAAGACAAAATATGATTGCTAATTAAATCCCTTCGACGCTTTAATTAGTTATATGATTAAGCTTGTACTTTTGTATTCATTGATTCACGTACAATGTCTACGAAATACTGGTGAAAACGGTGATCATCTGTTAATTCAGGATGGAACGAACACGCTAAATAATGCCCTTGTCTTGCAACAACAATTTCTTCATTAAACTTTGAAAGAATTTCTACATTCTCGTCAACATCTACGATGAGCGGTGCACGAATAAAGACTGCACGGACATCATCACCAATTCCTGTAACGATTAAATCCGTTTCAAAGCTTTCTCGTTGTCTACCAAATGCATTTCTTTGCACTGTCATATCCATAAATCCTAAATGGCCTTCAGGTTGTCCAACAATATGTTTAGACATTAGAATAAGACCAGCACATGTACCGAAGATTGGTTTACCTTTTGCCCCAAATTCCTTTAAGGCTTCAAAGAAACCATATTCATCAATCAATCTACGCATCGTTGTACTTTCTCCACCTGGAAAAACAAGACCATCAATATCTTCTAATTGTTCAACCTTTTTAATAATGACAGTTTCTACATCAGGAGCAGCTAAACATTTCACATGTTCTCGTACCGCACCTTGAAGAGCAAGCACTCCAATTTTAATCATAGTAAAGTTTCCTTTCTACAAGTAACAGTTGGAATTACCAGCCGCGCTCTTGCATACGCTCTGAAGGATTTAAAGATGAAATTTCAATCCCTTTCATCGCTGATCCTAGATCTTTAGAAAGTTCAGCAATTAACGCATAATCTTGGAAATGTGTTGTTGCTCTAACGATTGCACGAGCAAACTTTTCAGGGTTATCTGACTTGAAGATCCCTGATCCAACGAAAACTCCGTCTGCACCTAACTGCATCATTAATGCAGCATCTGCAGGAGTTGCCACACCGCCAGCTGCAAAGTTAACTACAGGTAGTTTACCTTCTCTTTGGATTTGAAGAAGGATCTCATATGGAGCACCAGTATTTTTAGCTTCAGTCATTAACTCATCCGTTGACATAGAAACAATTTTGCGAATTTGTGACTGCATCATACGCATGTGACGGACAGCTTCTACAATGTTCCCTGTTCCTGGCTCACCTTTTGTACGAAGCATTGCAGCGCCTTCACCAATACGACGAGATGCTTCACCAATATCACGAGCTCCACACACAAATGGTACAGTATATTCGTTTTTGTTTAAGTGATAAACTTCATCTGCAGGAGTTAAAACTTCACTTTCATCAATGTAGTCTACTCCTAAAGCTTCTAATACACGAGCTTCAACAATGTGACCGATACGGCACTTTGCCATTACTGGAATAGAAACTGCACCCATTACCTCTTCAACAATTGTTGGGTCAGCCATACGAGCTACTCCACCTGCTGCACGAATATCTGCAGGTACACGCTCTAATGCCATTACCGCAACTGCACCAGCTGCTTCAGCAATTTTTGCTTGCTCTGCATTAACAACGTCCATGATGACGCCGCCTTTTTGCATTTCTGCCATTCCACGTTTTACGCGATCTGTTCCCGTTTCTACCATAGTAATTCCTCCTATACATTCTCTAAAGCTTTTCGTGTTGTTGTATATCGTAGCTATGTAATTCTACCTAGCAACACGCGCACAATATAATAAATTTTCAGTAATTATTGTACCACTTTTCTAAAGTAAAGCAAATGAAAGAGATAAAGAAGGTTGGATTTAGTTAAACCAACCTTTTACTGTATCAGCAACACTTGTCCATACATTCGAGAAAAATCCGCCAATCCCACGCATTCCTCTACTAAAGAAACCTGCACGCTCCACCTCTTCTGTTGTCTCAACAAAAACAATTTCATGAGTTAACTCATGGCCAAAGAGATGACTATATTCTGTCTCACCTTTATTTACAGCAGACAATGTACCGATTACTTCACCTTGTTCAATTGGTGCCTTTAATTCACCGTCATCTGTCATTAAAGCAGGGTCTATTTCTAAAAGAGGTTCAAAAGCTTCTTCATCACCTGATTTAATTAAAACTTTCAAAGGTTCACTTACTGCAATTTTCACTTCACGTGCTTTCCCATTTACTACAGGGATTGTCGCAATACCTTCTTCAAATAAATCTTCAAGATGTACTTCATGCTGCACAAAGTTATTAAATCCATAATCCATCAGACGCTGGGTTTCAGTAAATCTATCATCTAAATCCTTTAATCGCATAACAACTGAAATCAAGGTAACTCCATTTCGCTCAGCTACACCCGTAAAGCAGTAACCTGCCTCGTTAGTATATCCTGTTTTCAGTCCTAACATGCCTTGATATTCATGCTTTAAACCAGGTAACATCTCATTCCAGTTTCTCATGCATGTCCAATCATTTAAACAAGCTTGCGAATCTACTCCGGTTAAAACTTCACCTTGAAATCTCATCATTGGTATGCTTGCTGTATCTAACATTTCTGGAAAATCATTAATTAAATGAAAAGCTAACTTTGCAGTTGCGCGTGCTGACAAGCGATTCTCATCGTTTTCTGTGCCTGCAACATGTTGACCGCGATAAGAGCGGTTCGGCAACCCTGTAGAGTTTACAAAGCTATACTCACCAAGTTCCATTTCTGCTGCTTTTTCATTCATACGTTCGACAAACCGAGCATACGAACCACCAGCAATTAATTCAGATAATGCAATCGTTGCAGCATTTCCAGATTCAATCGCCATTGCTTCATATAAGTCTTTTACAGTGTACGCTTCATCGGGATCTAAAAATACATTAGAAGAACCAGCTTGGTGAGACATGTTACTAATAAAGCTAGAAATTGGAACCGTTTGATCCCAAGCAAGTGTTCCGTTATGAATAGCTTCTAAAACGAGATACTCCGTCATCATCTTAGACATACTTGCTGGTGGTAACATCACATCAGCATTTTTTTCTACTAACACTTTACCGGTATTAGCATCTACTAAAATAGCAGATTCTGCAACTAAATCTATGCTCGCTTCAACTTTTTGGATGGAACCAAAAAAAGTAACAAATACAATTGCACAAAGCAGCGTATAATTTACTACTTTTTTATATCTAGAAAACATTAACAACCACTCCTCCTAATTCATTACACAAACGGTATTGTAACATATCTAATCATAAAAAAATAGATAGGTAAATTACCTATCTATTACAGTTATGTTAAGGGTTTTGTACTATTTTTTTCTAGGACTGAATCGAGTAATTTGGTGCTTCCTTCGTAATTTGAACATCATGCGGGTGACTTTCTCTTAAACCGGCACCTGTAATACGGATAAATTGGCCATTTTCTCGTAAATCTGTAATTGTCTTCGTACCACAATACCCCATTCCAGCTCTTATTCCACCAATTAACTGATGAATAGTATCTGTCAAAGGTCCTTTATAAGGAATACGGCCTTCAATTCCTTCTGGTACTAACTTTTGGTTATTTTCTTGGAAATAACGATCTTTACTTCCTTTTTCCATTGCACCAATAGAACCCATGCCTCTGTACACTTTAAATTGGCGTCCTTGGTAGATTTCTCGTTCTCCTGGACTTTCTGATACTCCAGCTAAAAGACTTCCTAACATAACGGCATGTCCTCCTGCAGCTAAAGCTTTAACAATATCGCCTGAGAATTTAATCCCGCCATCAGCAATAATTGAAACGCCATGTTTTCTTGCTTCAGTTGCACAATCATATACAGCTGTTACTTGAGGTACCCCAATTCCAGCAATAATACGAGTTGTACAAATTGAACCTGGTCCAATTCCGACTTTTACAACACTAGCTCCTGCTTCAATTAAATCTCTAGTAGCTTCAGCGGTAGCGACGTTTCCTGCTACGATATCAAGATCAGGATACTCTTTTCGAACTTCACGTACTTTTTCTAATACGCCTTTTGAGTGACCATGCGCCGTATCGATTACGATGATGTCAACTCCAGCTTCGACAAGAGCCTTAACGCGGATCATCGTGTCTGCAGTAACCCCGACAGCAGCTCCCACCACTAGTCTTCCTTGGCTGTCTTTCGCTGAATTCGGGAACTCAATTACCTTTTCAATATCTTTAATCGTAATAAGACCTTTTAAAATTCCTTCATCATCTACAAGAGGAAGCTTTTCGATTTTATATTTCTGTAAAATCTTTTCTGCTTCTTGTAATGTTGTTCCTACAGGAGCAGTGACAAGATCTTCCTTCGTCATAACATCATCAATTTGTATCGAATAGTCTTCAATAAATCGTAAGTCACGGTTTGTTAAAATACCAACTAATTTCTGATTTTCATTTACAATTGGTACACCAGAAATACGATACTTGCCCATTAAATGTTCTGCATCAAACACTTGACGATCTGGTGTTAAATAAAATGGATTCGTAATAACTCCACTTTCAGAACGTTTTACTCGGTCAACTTGCTCAGCTTGTTCTTCAATGGACATGTTTTTATGTATAATTCCAAGTCCACCTTCACGAGCAATCGCAATAGCCATACTAGCTTCTGTTACCGTGTCCATTCCAGCACTGATAATCGGCATATTCAGCTTCAACTTTGGTGTTAGTTGTGTTTGAACTGATACATCCTTAGGAAGAATTTCCGATTTTTGTGGAACAAGTAATACATCATCAAACGTTAACCCTTCTTTAGCAAACTTATTTTCCCACACAATAATTCCCTTCCTCTCCAAATAAATAAGTTTATGATTGAGATTTACCTGTAAATATTATTTGTAGCTTAACAATTGGTTAAACTACTGTCAAGAAAGCAAAAGTAATCCGATTTTTCTAAAAATAATCATACCAACTTTTATATAGAAAGGGTACTTGATTTTATGACATATCAACATAATATTTGGTATAAAGCTCTGCCATTTCGCTCTACAAATTACACGCAAACAATTTTGAAATCTTGTTATGAAGCAAAAGGGATCAAAGATAGTGAAGTGTTAGCTTTTCAAAACACCTATCCTTTTATCTATTATCTCGAACATGGAGAAAAGTATTTCTCCCAGGTTCAAACATCACCTATAGAAATAAAACCTGTACTCCTATTTTATGGTATGGTGCAACTAATGAAGGCTTGTTTATTATTAAGCGATCCCCATTACCCAGAAACAAGCCAAGTACTTGCGCACGGGGTTACAACTAGAAAAAGAAAAAAAAGCCAATATGTCTTTCTAGACGATGAAGTGAAAATCCAAAAGAATGGGTTGCTGACACACTTTTCTGATAAAATGTTCCATGTGAAACATTTTTCGAGTGAAAAATACAAAATGAGACTTTTACTTCGGCAAATTTGGGAAGTACATTCATTATTTACACAAATAGAAAGAAAAAAGAACCCTTGTTTAGTGCAGATTTCAAATAAAGCTGTGAAGCTGCCGAATAAAATATTAGACGAATACCAATTTGGGCTTTCTAGCTTTTGTTCCTATATTTCTGAACGGTCAAAGCAATCATTCAAACCTAATCTAGAGAATCAAAACAACAATCATTTTTCGATGACAATGGACTCCCCTATTAGATCCATTCAATGTCATCCCTTCTTAAATGATGGAAATGGAAACTACTATTTATCACCTTATAAAAGTGATTTATTGGACATTCCAGAAGTGATCGCTCATTATTTAATTCTTTATAATCTCAGTATGATTTGTAGATACGAAACGGAATGGTGGGGCGAGTTATTTCATCACTACCCAGAAAATGACTACCCATTTATCTATAACTTTTTATCGATTGCAACCAACAAAGTACCATTACTTCTTTTCTTACTCATTGATAAACAAATTGCCGTAACGACAACTTAATAGAGCTTTTCAATAAAGTAGGTAATTAAGAGGTACCTAATTAAGAGGTACCAGGCACCTTTAAATCTGTAAAGCACTAAAGGTGCCTGGTACCATAAAAGTAATTCGCACCTTTTCCTTTATGACGCTATCTAAAGCTGCTACGTCTTTTGTTTCTCTAAACTCTATTGGTTCTAGATGACTGTGTGAGTGGAATGATTGAAGTTCTTTTATTGTTTCGCGGTCTGAGAGGCCCTTATTTTTACTAAAATCATAGTTTTGATGACTTATGAGGACTGAGAGGCTCTTATTTACATAAAATCATGTGCTATTCACGAAATTTTCATGCAATAAGGGCCTGTGAGTCCTCTAAATGGACCAACAGGGCATTTTTTCTCAAATAACGGCTTCTGAGTCCTCTTAAACATAAAAAGCGTGATTTAGCCAACCCTATATCAGTAAAGGCAAATTAAAAAAGCACAACCCATTTGGATTGTGCTTGGTGCCTAGCGACGTCCTACTCTCACAGGGGGAAGCCCCCAACTACCATCGGCGC
>NZ_JBYCKM010000007.1:0-119349 GCF_057473385.1 Alkalihalobacterium sp. TH-98
TGCCAGGTACCTTTTTAAGGTACCTGGCACCACCTCTCATTTAACGTACTAAAGGGGGAAAAGTTCAGATTTTATAATACTTATATAATGTTTCATTTATTGTATAATTCGCCCAAATTTGATATAATCGAAAAGGCTTGTACATAACACGAAAAATGAGAGGTAGGGTTTTATAATGGAAAGAACGTTTTTAATGGTTAAACCAGACGGAGTTCAACGTAACTTAGTGGGAGAAATCGTTTCTCGCTTTGAAAAGAAAGGTTTTAATTTAGTAGGTGCAAAATTGATGACGGTTTCAAAAGATCTTGCTGAAACTCATTACGCTGAGCACAAAGAGCGTCCTTTCTTTGGCGAATTAGTTGATTTCATTACTTCTGGACCAGTATTTGCAATGGTTTGGGAAGGTGAAAAAGTTATCTCAACAGCTCGTACGATGATGGGTGCTACTAACCCTGCAGATGCTGCACCTGGAACAATCCGTGGTGACTTCGCTGCACAAGTTGCGATGAATGTTATTCATGGTTCTGACTCTCCTGAGAGCGCAGTTCGTGAAATCGGTATTTTCTTTAAAGAAGAAGAGTTAAACACTTACGATAAAACAATCAGCAAGTGGGTTTAATAAAAAATCGGGAAAAGGCATCTATAGTAGATGCCTTTTTCTTTTTTTAAGGTAAGAAAGTTTATTTCGAAGATGTCTAGCTCCAGCACCTAGCGAGACATCGCTCACCTCCTTGCGATAAGTCAACATCGGCTCCCTAGTGATCACCGTGTTTCCTTTATCTCATACGGTGGCCTCCAGTCTGTAAGTCCCTAAACGGGCGCTTGCGCTTTTCGAGTCTAGCTCCCGGATCCTTGTACTATTCTAATTCTCTATAAGGGTAAAAGTACTCTTCTATAAAACAAGACAAGTTCTATTTGTTCTATTACTATTTTATGAAACCGAACATATCTTATATTTTTTTGTAGTTTTATCGGGAAAACTGTGATAAAAAGTAATAAATAAGTTTGTTATTAGAGGAGACAGCAAGACATGAATTGTGATTATAGTGAGTTTGTTGATAGTGTCAAAAGAAAAACGGGGATCGATTTAAATTTGTATAAAGAGGCCCAGATGAAGCGCAGATTAACATCTCTTCGTGAAAAAAAGGGCTATAACGACTTTACTAGTTTTTTTCAAGCGATGTTAAAGGATGAAAAACTATTTGATGAATTTCTTGAGCGGATGACGATCAATGTATCCGAATTTTATCGAAACCCAAAACGATGGGAAGTGTTAGAAAATAAAATACTGCCTCGGCTGCTAAACCAAAATTCCCGTCCGAAAATTTGGAGTGCAGCATGTTCAACAGGTGAGGAGCCGTATACCCTTGCTATTATTATGAGTCATTTTATGCCTCTATCTAAAGTTTCTATTTTAGCGACCGATATTGACCGAGAGATTTTAGAAAGGGCAAAGGTTGGTTTTTACGCAGAGCGTTCAATTAAAGATGTTCCACAAGATGTACTGCAGAATGCATTTAATAAAGATGCTATCGGTTATACCATTAAGGAAGAAATTAAAAAGACCATTAAATTCAGGCAAGGTAATTTACTTGCAGACCGTTTTGAATCGAACTTTGATTTGATCGTTTGTCGAAACGTCATGATTTATTTTACTGAAGAGGCAAAGCATGAACTTTATCAGAAGTTTAGTAATGCCTTAAGACCTGGCGGAATACTTTTTGTAGGAAGTACAGAACAAATATTCAATCCTCAGACGTATGGTTTTAAAACGGAGGATACATTTTTTTATCGGAAAAAGTTAATATAACTTCATTTAAGTACTAGTCCATCTTTATATTTAAAAAATTTTCTGATAAACTGAAGCTTCTAACATATAAAAGCTAAGTTGTAGCAAACTGAAAAATTCATAAGACAAAGAAATAAAGTTGTGCTATAATTTAGTGCATAAAAGCGCTAAAGAGAGAATAGGTTGGAGGAGGAGTAAGATATGAGATACCTTACAGCAGGAGAGTCACATGGACCGCAGTTGACTACGATTATCGAAGGTGTTCCCGCTCATCTAGATTTATTACCTGAAGATATTAACGTCGATTTGGCTCGTAGACAAGGTGGACATGGGCGAGGACGTCGTATGCAAATTGAAAAAGACGTTGTTGAAATATTAAGTGGAGTTCGCCATGGGAAAACGACAGGTGCGCCGATAACTCTTGTCGTGGAAAACAATGACTGGAAAAATTGGACAAAAATAATGGGTGCAGAACCATTAACAGAAGAAGAAGAAAAAGAAATGAAGCGTAAAGTGACACGTCCAAGACCAGGTCATGCCGATCTCAATGGTGCAATTAAATACGGCCATCGTGATATGAGAAATATTTTAGAACGTTCCTCGGCACGAGAAACTACAGTTCGTGTTGCAGCTGGAGCTGTAGCGAAGAAAATTCTTAGAACATTTGGTATAGAAGTGGGTGGGCACGTTCTTGAAATTGGCGGTGTGAAAGCTGAACAGACTTCTTACACCTCTATAAATGATTTACAAGAGCGTTCTGAAGCTTCGCCTGTGCGCTGTTTAGATGAAGAAGCAGGACAGAAAATGATGAATGCTATCGATCAGGCAAAAAAAGATGGTGATTCAATAGGTGGAGTTGTTGAAGTCGTCGTAGAAGGAGTTCCAATTGGCCTAGGAAGTCATGTGCATTACGATAGAAAACTCGATGGAAAGTTAGCCGCAGCTATTATGAGTATTAATGCATTCAAAGGTGTTGAAATTGGAGTTGGCTTTGAAGCTGCTAGAAAACCAGGAAGCCAAGTCCATGATGAAATTCTATGGGATGAAGTAAATGGTTATACTCGTAACACAAACAACCTTGGCGGGTTAGAGGGTGGAATGACAAATGGAATGCCTATTGTCGTACGTGGAGTAATGAAGCCTATTCCAACTTTATATAAGCCTCTTCAAAGTGTCGATATTGATACGAAAGAACCTTTTGCTGCAAGCATAGAGCGTTCAGATAGCTGTGCGGTTCCAGCGGCATCTGTAGTTGCGGAAGCTGTTATCGCATGGGAAATTGCTAATGCATTACTTGAGAAATTCGGCAGTGATCGTGTAGATGAAGTGAAGGAGAATATTGAACGCCACGAAGAGCGAGCGAGGTTGTTCTAATGGAGCAATTACTCATAAATACATCCTCTAAACAATATTCTGTATGGATTGGTGAAGACATTCGCTTTAAATTGTTTGAATATATTCCCAGTCAGCTGCAACAAAAAGTGTCGTCTGTTTTAATTATTACAGACGACAAAGTTGCTCCACTGTATTTGCAAGACATAAGGAACGGCTTAATTAATCGTTTCGAAACCTTTGAATATATCATACCTGCTGGAGAACAGTCGAAATCGTTCCAGCAATACTACGATATCCAGACGTATGCGTTAGAACAAGGATTAGACCGACATTCACTAATTATTGCACTAGGCGGCGGTGTGATCGGTGATCTTGCTGGTTTTGTAGCAGCGACTTATATGCGTGGTATACCATTTATTCAAGTTCCGACAACATTACTTGCACACGATAGTAGTGTAGGTGGGAAAGTGGGAATTAATCATCCGTTAGGTAAAAATATGATTGGTGCGTTCCACCAGCCAGAAGCAGTAGTGTATGACCCAAGAGTATTTCAAAGTCTGCCACTTCATGAATGGCGATCTGGTTTTGCTGAAGCGATTAAGCACTCTTTAATTTGGGACGCTCAGTTATATTCATGGCTTCAAGATCATATAGATGGTTTTTCAAACATTAAAGGTGAATTAGCAGAACAGTTACTGTTACGTTCAATTGCTGTCAAAGCTGCGGTCGTTAGTGAAGACGAAAAAGAAAACGGCATCCGTGCTATTTTAAATTTCGGACACACTTTAGGTCATGCGATCGAAAAAGAACTAGGCTATGGTAAAATGACTCACGGTGAAGCCGTAGCAGTCGGCATGATTTTTTCAATGCGTTTAAGTGAACACTACTATGGTATTTCTTTACCGGTAGATGAAGTAAAAGGTTGGTTAACTAAATTAGGTTATGAGACAGATGTTCCTGTTGAATTAGATCCTAATCAATTAGTACATACAATGAAAAAAGATAAAAAGGCCCAAAAAGGAGTCATCCGAATGGTCCTAATGAAAGAACTTGGGAGAGTAGAGGTTGTTAGTGTTGATGAAGAGCCAATCAAAGAGCTGCTCTTAAAGTCTATTAAGGGGGAGTAGAAATGATTAGAGGAATTCGAGGCGCAACAACTGTTGAGGTAAATGAAGAAGAGGTTATCTTGGATGCAACTGAAAAACTATTAGAAATGATGATCACTAAAAATGGAATTAAACCAGAAGATGTTGCCCAAATTGTTGTGACAGTCACTCATGATTTAAATGCAACATTCCCAGCAAAAGCACTGCGTCGCTTCGAAGGGTGGAAGTTTGTACCGATTATGTGTGCACTTGAAATCCCAGTGCCAAATAGTCTGCCAATGTGTATTCGAGTGATGATTACTGCAGAAACCGATGTACCTCAAAGTGAAGTTGAGCATATTTATTTAGAGAACGCTATTTCACTTCGACCAGATTTACAATTGACAAATAAAGAAGACTCAAGGTAAAATTACAGTAGATGAGATGAGAATTTAATTTAATTTAATTTAATTTAGTTTAGCTTAGTTGTTTAAAGTATTAGTTTAGATTACATGAAATGAAACTTAGTAGCTTAAGATGAGTTTTTAGAATAGTTTATTTAAGAGTAGAGCAGAGATGAGAATGAATAGTTGAGTAGAGCTGAGCAGAGCGAATATATGTATTAATGATTCGGCTGACTCTAATTAAGGGTGTCAGGCGCCGCAAAACGAAATATTAGTGCTGATTTTTCATCAGCATCTCTATTTTCGTATGATTTTGTGGAGCCAGGCACTTTGGGGTCAGCTTTTTATATTTAGTTTCTAAGTAATGGACGCTAAATTCATGGCAACACGGATGATCTAGCCTCTGTTTTCTCCGCCATATTTCTCACGTTCATTTTCACTCACTTATATGAAGGAGTGAAAATCATGTTAGATACCTCATTATCTTCCTATTTAGAAGATGCCAATCAATTCAAAACAGTTCCCGTTATTAGTCATTTATTTGCTGATACGTTAACACCCATTCAAATCTTTCGTCAGTTAGAGCAAGATGCGGTTTACTTACTCGAAAGTAAGGATGAGCACTCGCCGTGGTCTAGATTTTCATTTATTGGTCTTTATCCAAAGTTGTTTTTGAGTAATGTAGGCAATGAATTTTTTATTAAAGAAAAAAACGAGACTATCCATACTACTTCTACTTTTCAATCAGCCTTCGATTATGCAACGGAATATGTGGATGTGAAACCAATTAAACTTCCAATTCCCTTCCATAGCGGAATGGTCGGATATGTATCATATGATGCGGTAGAACAATTCGAACGTGTGCTAGCTCAGAAGGATACAGACAAGGAAACGGTTCACTTTGTATTCTGTGAATTAGTTATTGCCTACGACCATCACAAAAAAGAAATGTATCTAATTTCTCTTCCTAGTTCGGGTCATAGTGATGAAGAAAACAAAAACATTTATAAGCATACTGTTCAAATGATGAAAAACGTTGTTGCACAAATGATGGAGGGATCCAAAGACAAGCGAGTATTGCCACCACCGACGTACAAAGTCGATGTATCGTTTGAGCAGGTTCGTTCGAACTATAAAAAAGAAAAATTCCTATCTGATGTTGAAAAGATTAAAGAATATATTCGCGCTGGAGATGTATTTCAAGCGGTGTTATCCCAACGATTTGAAGTGGATATTAACGTTAGTGGTCTAGATATCTACCGAGTGTTAAGTATGGTAAACCCTTCGCCTTACTTGTTCTATATAAAAATTGGGGATAACGAAATTATCGGCAGCTCTCCTGAACGACTTGTCCAGATACAAGATGGACATATGGAAATTCATCCGATTGCTGGAACGAGGCCGCGTGGAAAGACAGTCGATGAAGATCAAGCGTTAGCTCAAGACTTATTATCGGATGAAAAAGAACGTGCCGAGCACTTTATGCTCGTAGATCTTGCTCGTAATGATATCGGCCGAGTAGCTGAATATGGTTCAGTTGAGACGCCGGTTTTACTAGAAGTGGGGAATTTCTCACATGTCATGCACATCATCTCTAAAGTGACTGGGAGATTGCAAGAAGGCATTCATCCACTCCAAGCTTTTTCTTCTTCATTTCCTGCTGGAACGGTTTCGGGGGCACCGAAGATTAGAGCAATGGAAATTTTAAAGGAAATTGAACCGACAGAACGAGGAATTTATGCAGGGGCGATTGGGTACTTTGGTTTTGATGGCAATATTGACTCGTGTATCGCAATTCGCACATTAGTGATAAAAAACAAAAAGGCTTACGTTCAAGCTGGTGCAGGAATCGTAGCCGATTCAATACCAGAAAACGAATATGAAGAAACAAGAAATAAAGCAAAAGCACTTTTACATGCTGTTCAATTAGCAGAGGCGATGGTTAAGAAAAATGCGGAGGAGGCAATTGGCAATGTTTAAAGACATCTTGCAAAAATGTATTAGTGGAGAACACTTATCAGAAAAAGAAGCAAAATCAGTAATGGATGAAATTATGACTGGTACAGCAACACATAGTCAAATTGCTAGTTTGCTGACATTATTAAGATTTCGCGGCGAGACACTGGAGGAAATGGTCGGTTTTGCAAAGTCAATGAAAGAGCATGCTATATCAATTCCTCATAATGAACATGGTGTAATTGACACATGCGGAACTGGCGGGGACCATGCGAAAACATTTAATATTTCAACAGCAGCTGCTATTGTATTGTCTTCGCTCGGTGTGACAGTTGCAAAGCATGGTAATCGATCCGTGTCATCAAATAGCGGCAGTGCAGATGTTTTAGAACATTTAAATATAGATATTCAAACTACACCTGAAGAAGCGGCTCTTGTACTTGAAGAAAAGAAAATGAGTTTCTTATTTGCTCCTCTTTATCATGTTGCAATGAAAAATGTTGCAACGCCTAGAAAGGAATTAGGGTTCAGGTCAATCTTTAACTTATTAGGGCCATTAACGAATCCAGCTAATGCAGAAGCTCAATTAATTGGAGTGTTTGATGAAAAGTACGGTGAATTGATGGCTCAAACACTTAGGGAGTTAGGGGTTAAAAGAGCTATGCTCGTAACAGGTGCGGAAGGCTTAGATGAAATTTCAATCGGTACGAATACCTTTGTAACGGAATTGAAAGATGGAGAAATTACCAAGTATGTTCTTACACCAGAGGAGGTTTCCTTGCCACGAGGACCGTTGAGTGATATTCAAGTCAAGACACCTCTCGAAAGTGCAAACATGATCTTAAACGTTTTTCAAAACGGAAAGAATGAATCAGCTAGGAACATTGTTGCCTTTAATGCTGGAGCAGGTTTATATATAGCAGGAAAAGTCTCATCTATTAAAGATGGTGTTCAAGAAGCCCAAAAAGCACTAATGAATGGAACGGTGTATAATCAATTTACTAATTTACAAGCGAAAAAGGTGGAGAGAATCGATGCTTAAAAAAATTATAGAAACAAAGATGGAAGAACTTGATCAATTAGTCTTACCGCCAGGGATATCAGTTCAACGTAAATCTCTTTTTCAGCACCTTTCTCATCCGAATCGTAAAGTAGGTTTAATTGCGGAAGTGAAAAAAGCATCTCCTTCAAAAGGAGTGATTAAAGAAAACTTCCACCCTGTGGAAATTGGTAAAGCTTATGATAAGAGTGGGGCTGATGCTATTTCAGTCTTAACGGACCGGACTTACTTTCAAGGGCATCGTAGTTATTTAACGGCGATTAAAGAAGAAGTAAATCTGCCAATTTTGCGTAAAGACTTTATTATTAGTCCACTTCAAATTGAGGAAAGTGTGCGAATTGGTGCAGACGCGATCCTTTTGATTGCTGGTATTTTCGAAGTAGAGAGATTAAAAGAATTATATACAATTGCGTACGAAAAAGGTCTTGAGTGTTTAGTCGAAGTACACTCAAAAGAAGAGTTAGAAGAAGTGTTGTCCGTGTTTACTCCAGAAATTATCGGTGTTAATAATCGTAATTTAAAAACGTTTGAAACGTCATTAGAGCAAACCGAGAGACTAAGTTCCCTAATTCCAAAAAACAGTTTATTTATTAGTGAAAGTGGAATTCATACTCATGCTGACGTTGATCGTGTATATAGAGCAGGAGCAAACGGAATTTTAGTCGGAGAATCGTTAATGAGAGCGAATACTCCTGCAGAAGGAATTCAAACATTATTTGGGGGAGAAACAGTTGCAAACGAAGCTTAAATATTGTGGGAATCACTCATTACAAGATGTTATTAACGTTATAAACTCTCGGGCTGAATATATCGGTTTCGTTTTTGCTGAGAGTAAGCGAAAGGTCACAGCGGATGATGTGAACAATTGGTTAAGAAGTGTTCCAACCAACCACACAAAACGAATCGTAGCTTTATTCGTGAATGCAACTATATCAGAAATCGAAGAGATAGTGTCGAAAGTACCCGTTGATATTATTCAATGTCATGGGAATGAAACAGCCGAACTTGTTCAAGAAATCAAGCAACGGATGAAAAAAACAATATGGAAAGTCATTCACCATCAAGAAAAAGCATGGCAAGACATGAATGATTACGCTCCTTATGTTGATGCGTTTATTATTGATAGTAAAGTCAAAGGACAATGGGGTGGAACAGGTATTACCTTTGATTGGGGACATATTCCGTATTATATTGAGCAAGGTAAAATTTTGCAAAGGCCCGTCTTTATAGCCGGTGGGATCAATCCTAGTAATGTGAGTGAGTTATTAACCTATCACCCCGATGGAATTGATATTTCTAGTGGAATAGAAAATGATGGAATAAAAGATAAAACATTGATCAAACAGGTCGAAGAAAGGATTACCAATCATGATAACCAATTATCCAGATAAACGAGGCAGATTCGGACCGTTTGGTGGCAAGTTTGTACCTGAAACGTTAATGAATGCGATTGAAGATTTAGAAAAGGCACTTGATGAAGCGTTGCAAGACCCTGCTTTTTTTGAAGAATACCACCATCATTTACAAGAGTATGCAGGACGAGAAACTCCTTTAACCTTTGCCGAAAATATTTCTAAAGAATTAGGTGGCGCTAAGATTTATTTAAAACGTGAGGACTTGCTTCATACCGGTGCACATAAATTAAATAATGCGATGGGGCAAGCGCTTCTTGCTAAACGAATGGGGAAAAAGAAAATCGTTGCTGAAACAGGAGCAGGTCAACACGGGGTTGCGACTGCCACCATAGCAGCGCGCTTTGGTTTAGAATGTAAAGTGTTTATGGGAGAAGAAGATATCGAACGACAGAAGCTGAATGTTTTCAGAATGGAGCTTTTAGGGGCGGAGGTAATTCCAGCTACGTCTGGTAGCAAAACCTTAAAAGATGCAACAAACGAAGCCATCCGTTATTGGGTTGGAAACGCTGAAGACACGTTTTATTTAATAGGGTCAGTAGTAGGGCCACACCCGTATCCTAAAATGGTGCGTGAGTTTCAAAGAATTATAGGAGATGAAGCAAAAAAGCAGATGCTAAAAGTAGAAGGGCGTTTGCCAGATGAAATTGTTGCTTGTGTAGGAGGAGGAAGTAATGCAATTGGAATGTTTTATCCATTTCTAAACGATGACGTGAAATTAGTTGGAGTTGAAGCAGCTGGTAAAGGCGTAACAACAAATCAGCATGCTGCAACAATTACAAAAGGAACAAAAGGTGTAATTCACGGCTCGCTAACGTATTTACTTCAGGATGAAAATGGACAAATTATTGAGCCGTATTCCATTTCTGCTGGCTTGGATTATCCAGGGGTAGGTCCTGAACATGCGTTCTTAGCTAGCATCGAGAGAGCGTCCTATGAAGCGGTAACGGACGACGAAGCACTTGATGCATTAAAAAAATTATCGGTATCTGAAGGGATTATTCCAGCCATTGAAAGTGCACATGCATTAGCAAAAGCATTTGAGCGAGCAAGACAGTTAACGACTGATGATATAATCCTCGTATGTTTATCAGGTCGAGGCGATAAGGATGTTCATACGTTAATGAAAGCAGAGCGAGGTGAAAAAGGATGATGCTGCGATTTCAACAATACGTTAAATCTCAAGATCAACCGCTTTTTATCCCATTTATTATGGCGGGTGACCCAACACCAGAGGCAACAATTGAGTTAGCGTTAACGTTACAAGATGCGGGAGCGCATGCGCTTGAACTTGGTATCCCGTATTCAGATCCACTTGCAGATGGGCCAGTTATTCAACGAGCAGCGAAACGAGCACTAGCACATAAAATGTCACTTGAGAAAGCATTAGACCTCGTTCCGGTCATGCGCGAAAGGGGTTTGGTAATCCCAGTCATAGCGTTCACGTATTATAACCCAGTACTTCAATTTGGTGAACGGGAATTTATGAATAAAGCCAAAGAGTGTGGAGTAGATGGACTGCTTGTTCCAGATATACCATTTGAAGAAAGTGAAGAACTCGCTCAGTTATGCGAAGAAAACGAACTGCAATTTATTTCACTTGTTGCCCCAACATCTAAACAAAGAATCGAAAAGATAGCAAAAACAGCAAGAGGATTTATCTATTGTGTGTCCTCATTAGGGGTGACAGGAGTTCGGAACGAGTTTCATCCTAAAGTTTATGAATTTTTAGAAGATGTCCGCTCATATAGTAAAGTGCCAGTTGTCGTTGGTTTTGGAATTTCCAACAATGAGCAGGTACAGCAGTTACAGTCCCATTGTGATGGTGTAATAGTTGGAAGTGCGATTATTCGCGAGGTTGAGAAGGTAAAGGAACTTCTTGAAGATGAAAAATTAAGAAAAGATGGACTTTCTCACATAAAAAGGTTTGTCCTTTCGCTCATTTCATCGTAACATAGTATTATAGTTTTCTCGCTGTAAACCATTAAAGACTTTTTGATCAGTATGTCAAACTTTTTGAATAGAGGCTGACTCGAAAGCGAAGTGTCAGACACCGCTGTATGCTTTTTCATTGCACCTTAAGATTAGCAATGAATGTAGACATGGAGGGTGTTTGCATGTCAGGGTCGGCCTCGAACCTTTTTTATATACTATCTTTTAGGGGTAGTTTAACCTTGGATAGTATAAGAAAAGCTAAGGGGTAAAGTTTACTTACTGAAAAAACAAGCATTACTAATGAATACATAGAAAGAGGTGCTTACGATGAAAGCAAAACCACAAGTCATCGGGCTGCCAGCCTATAAACCAGGAAAACCAATTGAGGAAGTTAAACGTGAATTAGGATTAGAGAGAGTTGTGAAGCTTGCTTCCAATGAAAATCCGTTTGGAGCTTCGAAGAAAGTCGCTGAGGCGATTTCACAACTGGCGAACCAAACTGCTGTTTACCCAGACGGTTATGCGGCAGAATTACGAAATAAAGTAGCGCAGTTTGTCAATGTCAATCCAGATCAACTAGTGTTTGGAAATGGATCGGATGAAGTCATTCAGTTACTTTGTCGAACATTTTTAACCCCAGATACAAATACAGTTACTGCGGATCCTACATTTTCACAATATAGATTAAATGCAGTAATTGAAGGAGCTGAAGTTCGTGAAGTACCTTCAAAAGACGGAATTCATGATCTAGAGGCAATGCTTGAGGCGATTGATGAAAATACGAGAATTGTTTGGGTTTGTAACCCGAATAATCCATCAGGTACATATGTAAATGAAGAAGCATTTAAAACATTTTTGGCTAAAGTTCCAAACGATGTTCTCGTCGTATCGGACGAAGCTTATTATGAATATGTAACGGCTTCTGATTTTCCACAAACGGTTCCTTTACTTGAACAATATAATAATTTAATTATTCTACGCACGTTCTCAAAAGCATATGGAATGGCAGCGTTGCGAATTGGATACGGTATTGCTAACAGTGAGATTATTTCATTAGTAGAGCCGGTCAGACCGCCGTTTAACACGACAACTTTTGCACATGCTGCTGCAATCGCTGCTTTAGATGACCAACAATTTATTAAAGAGTGTTATGAGAAAAATGTTGAAGGAATTGAGCAATACGTGCAATTTTGTGAGAAATACAATTTAAAATATTATCCAACACAAACGAACTTTCTTTTAATTGACTTTGGTATTCAAGGTGATGAAATTTTTGATTTTCTTTTGAAAAAGGGCTACATCATTCGCTCTGGAAATGCACTCGGTTTCCCGACATGTGCACGGATCACAGTAGGAAGCCAAGAAGAAAATGCAGGTATTATTCAAGAGCTTTCAACTTGGCTTGAAGAAAGAAAAGCGAACTCTGTAGGCTAGAAGGAGATTTTAACGTGGAGAAACGCAAAGTATTTGTTATCGGTCTAGGTTTAATTGGAGGCTCAATTGCATTAGCTATTAAGAGAGAGCACAATGTCCATATCGTTGGCTACGATATTAACGAACAACAAGTAAAAATGGGCTTGTCTCTAAAAGTTATTGATGACGCTGCTGATTCAATTCGAGCTGGGGTAAGAAATGCAGATCTAATTGTATTAGCCACACCAGTTACTAAAACGGAACAGTTACTGGAGGATCTTTCTAATTACGAATTAAAGCAAGGTGCAATTATTACGGATGTAGGTAGTACTAAACAACGAATATTTCAAAGTGCAACCTGTCTAAAGGAAAAAGACGTAACTTTTATAGGGGGCCATCCAATGGCTGGTTCTCATAAAAGCGGGGTCGAGGCGGCTAGGGCACATTTATTTGAGAATGCCTTTTATATATTAACGCCGGTGGATCAACAAAATATGAACAAAATCATTCAATTACAAAACTGGTTAAAAGGAACGAGAGCGCGTTTTATTGAGATGTCTCCTGAACAACATGATCGGTTAGCAGGTGCTATTAGTCATTTTCCTCATATTGTTGCAGCCAGTCTTGTCCATCAAGTGGCTAAAATTGAAGAAAAAGACCCGCTAGTTTCAAGATTAGCCGCTGGAGGGTTTCGTGATATCACGCGAATTGCTTCTGGGAGTCCTGTGATGTGGCGGGATATTCTCATTCATAATAAAGATAGCTTAATTGAATTGTTAGATAAATGGCAAGAAGAGATGAACTATGTAAGGATGCTTATTGAGCAAGAGGAAGATGATAAGATCCACCACTATTTCGACCATGCTAAGAAATTCCGTGACGGTCTCCCTATTCATAAAAAAGGTGCTATTCCTGCGTTCTATGATTTATATGTAGACGTTCCTGATCACCCAGGGGTTATTTCTGATATCACAGGAATTTTAGCGAAGGAAAATATAAGTATTACAAATATCCGCATTATTGAGACTCGTGAAGATATTATGGGAGTTCTAAGATTAACTTTTCGTACGAATGAAGATAGAGAAAAAGCAGAAACGAGCTTAAGATCACATCTGTATGAGACTAATTTAATGGAGTGAGAGAAATGACCAAAGTGGAACAAATCACTGGTGGCTTAAATGGAGCAATTAAAGTACCAGGCGATAAATCAATCTCTCATCGTGCTGTTATGTTTGGTGCGATCGCTGAGGGGACAACTACAATTGAAGGATTTTTACCAGGTGAGGATTGTTTAAGTACGATTGATTGTTTTCGCAAACTCGGGATTCATATCGAGGCGCAAGGTGATAAAGTAAAAGTTGAAGGTAAAGGTTGGGAAGGGTTAACGGAGCCTAGTCAAATTTTAGATGTAGGAAATTCTGGGACAACAACCCGTTTAATGCTCGGCATCTTATCTACACGCCCATTTCACTCTGTTGTGATTGGTGATGCATCAATTGCCAAACGGCCGATGTCACGAGTAACCGATCCTTTACGTCAAATGGGTGCAATGATTGACGGACGTAATAACGGTAATTTAACACCTTTATCGATTCGTGGCGGTCAAACGAGAGGCATTGATTATATTTCTAAGGTCGCAAGTGCTCAAGTGAAATCATCGTTATTACTTGCCGGCTTACAAAGTGAAGGTGTAACGACTGTTACTGAGCCTCATTTGTCACGTGATCATACGGAGCGGATGCTGCGAGCTTTTGGTGTTGATGTAGGAGTAGATGGTCTGACGGTATCTGTTAGAGGTGGACAAGACTTAAAAGCACAGCATGTTGTCGTGCCAGGAGATATTTCTTCGGCAGCCTTTTTCCTAGTAGCAGGTGCAATTGTTCCTAATAGTCGAATCGTTTTAGAAAATGTAGGAGTTAATCCATCTCGTACAGGAATTATTGATGTTCTTCAACAAATGGGTGCTAAACTCGAACTGTTCAATGAAAGAGAATCAAATGGAGAACCTGTTGCAGATCTCATTATTTCCACATCGAATCTAAAAGGCACTGAAATCGGCGGTGATATTATTCCACGATTAATCGATGAGATACCGGTAATCGCGGTGCTAGCTTCACAAGCACAAGGAAAAACAGTAATCCGCGATGCAGAAGAGCTTAAAGTAAAAGAGACGAACCGTATTGATACGGTAGTAAGTGAGTTAAGGAAGTTAGGGGCTGAGATCGAAGCAACAGATGACGGAATGGTCATAAATGGTCCTGTCCAGCTTAAAGGAAATACAGTCGATAGTCATGGAGACCATCGTATTGGTATGGCAATGGCAATAGCAGGTTGTGTTGCTAATGGTATCGTTACGGTTGAAAATAGTGAAGCTATTGCTGTTTCATATCCTAATTTCTTTGACCATATTAAGAAGTTGACATAAAGAAGAGTAGTCTTTACCATTTTTCTAGTAATAGACCAGTTAGACGGAAATCAGTTAGATTTTCGTCTATTCTGTTTGCATTGCTATAAAGTTTCGAGAATACAATGAAAGAAGTAAATTTATAGAATAAAAGCCTTAAAAATATTTTTTTATTTTTCTGAAAGTAGTTATTGACTTTGTCAGTATTTTCTATATAATAAAAATTAGCGTATGGTTTCTCTCCACTCCTATCCATACTAATAGACTTTTTAGCATCTTGCTAAACCTGTTTGAAAGCGTTTACGTTTTCGAACAGGTCTTTTTTTTGTTAGGAAATATAGAGATTTAAGATAAAAAATGTATTGAGTGTTGCTTCCTCCTTAAAACTTTTATGGTACAAAAATAGGGAATGTTTTTGCCACCTTTTTCATAGCTTGTCTATAGAAGAAAGGTGGGATATTAATGAAATACATTCTTGCAGACGCTAAAAGAGAAGAAGGTTGTGAATTTAAGCAGAAGTCTTACTATATTGAAAATGATTCTATTTCTTATGTCAACGATAAGATGGACAAACTTAAATTTACACGAATAAATATGAGCGGATTTACTTTAGCGGCTGGGCATATTATGAATGATTTCAACTTAATTAACTTCAAGCATAAAGAAGCTTATAAAATGAGGTTTAAGCGACTAATTGAAAAAGGGTGTACAACGATCGTTACGTATCCATTTGTAGAAGGAGTTGATGAATTTAAAAAGAAGTTGAGGCATGCACGTCACCAACTGATTAATAGTCCAATTGATTACGTAATTGGCATTCAAACGACTATTGATGGACTGACTCCTGGGCTTGTTCGAAAATGTAGAAATGAAAAAGTTCCAATCATCCTCGTTAATATTACATCAACTGAAGATTTTTATAAGGTTTCTTGGGAGCGCATTAAAGAAGCGATGCTAACTTACCAACTTTTGATTATTCCTAACTGGACAGTAACTCCACTAACGCCAAGAGTAGAACAAAAGCTCTCAGATACGTGGGATGTAATTTCAAACCTGCATCGAATTCCAACCCACCAACTGTTTCCGTGTGAACATGAGCCTTTCCCGAAGGTTCTTTCCAAAAAAATCGGACTATATCCAAAGAAAAGTGAATTAATTGTTGGAAGCGATGTTGATTATATCATGTTTCAAAGAGGTGCAGCTGAAGGAATAGATGAAGATTCCGTTACCCTAGATGAGCCAGCTGTCGTTGTTCTACGAGGAAAAGTACTTAAAGCGGGAGATCTGGTTTATTATAAGCCGGGGTACGGCCGAGAAGTCCGTATTACCGTTCCGAGGCATTTCTTACCAATTACTGAAGCTTTTAAGGATGTTATAGATCTATAGTGTATTGTCTATAATGCGAAAAGATAGTGAAAATCAAATATTCATGCTACCATCATAATATAATTATGATGGTGTTTTTTTATGAGAAAAAGGAACCGCGTAGGAGGCTTTTATGAAAAAGATAGCAGATGCAGTACATAAAATAGAGAATGGTGAAGTCGATCAAGGACTTGCACAACTCGAAGAACTTGAGAATACGACTAATCATGAAACAAAATTTCAGTTAGCGGAGACATATTACTCGTTAGGTCATATTGATAAGGCGAAAAAACTGGTGGATGAATTACTCATGCTGTACCCGGATGAAGGTGAATTATATACGTTTTCTGCCGAGTTACTAATTGATCAAGATCAAGAGGACGAAGCGATTGAAATGCTCCTAGAGATAAAGGAGGATGATCCTGCATATTTAAGATCACTTTTATTATTGGCAGATCTGTATCAAATGCAAGGATTAGATGAAGTCGCCGAACAAAAATTATTAAAGGCTATTGAGAAGGCTCCAAATGAACCGATCGTTTCTTTTGGCCTCGGGGATTTTTATTTAGCTAGAGGTGATTTTCAAAAGAGTCTCCCGCATTTAAAAAAGGCCTATTACGCCAATGTAGAAATGGAAGGGTTAAATATCGCATTACGTTTAGCGGAAGCATATAGTGGTACAGGAGAGTATGAGGAGGCTTTAAAATTATATCAAGAGGGCCTGGATCAACAATTAGACATCCATGCACTATTTAATTATGGGTATACAGCATATCAAATTGAACAATACGAGCTTGCAATTGATCAATTCAATACCTTAAAGGAACTTGATCCGGAATTCAGTAGTGTGTATCCATACTTAGCGAAGTGTTATGAAGCGTTACACCGATATGAAGAAGCTATTAAAATTATCAATGAGGGGCTGTCAGTCGATCAATATAACGAAGAACTGTACGTTCATGGTGGAAAGTTAAGTTTTAAGATGAAAAACCGTGAAAAAGGGGAAGAATATTTACGAGAAGTTATCGCAATTAATCCAAGTCATTTTGAAGCTGTACGAACATTAGTAGCCTTCTTAAAGCATGAAAATCGTTTTGATGATTTAATTGACTTGGTCGAATATTTGAAGGATATCGGTGAAGGAGATCCAGTCTTGACATGGTATGAAGCAGTAGCAAGGTATGAAAATGATGATATCGATAAAGCAAAAGAATGTTTTGAAGCGGTTAAAGTAGATTTTGGAGATGATGTTGACTTTCTTGAAGAGTATGGAAAGTTTTTAATGGAAAATGGAGAGCGTGTTGAAAGTCTCCATTTATTTAGGCAGGCCATTGCTTTAGATGAAACAAGGTTAAATATTAAAGAATTAATTGTCTATTTAGAAGAAGATATGCAATAAATTGTTCATAATCATGTAACAATAATTTTGTGCTAATTAGAGGATTTGAATTGTAAGTTGGAGAATAATTATATACATAAGATTCTTTCTGTTGTCGTGTTAAATGTGAACTAAGGTATTAGCCTTTCGGGGAGGGAATCAGGATGAGCAGCACTATTTCAGTATATGAGAAAAAAGAGTTTTTACGTTGGTTTCTTAATGAGTATCAGTTGAAACGAAGAGAGTGTGCTTGGCTTTTAAATTACTTAATTAGTGATGAAAACTTAATGGAAAAAGTTCATTTTGTGGAAAGAGCTGAATATTGTCCAAAAGCGTTAATTATTTCTACAACTGACGTCGATCATGTTCCATTTTGCTTCCATAAGCAAAAGCATGTAACGATGGACGCAGAAAAGGCCTTTCATGACATTCGTCTGAATAATGATGAAGATGTTTATATTCAGTTGAATTTCTCAAAAGCAAAAACAAATCCTCATTATGTTGCTGTCCTTGAAGAAAATCCGTATTTACCTGCAAATGAAATGGCGACGGCTGATGCGATTATTTCTGAAATTTTTCTTGATAAAGTTTTAGCTTCGTTTAGTGAAAAACAATGGTATGAAAAAGTGAATGAAGCGTTAGACAAAAGAGATAAAGATGCATTTTTTAAATTAACAAAAAAGAAGAAATGATATAGAAGCTGATTTATCGGAGTGCTCTAAGAGCTCATGGATAAGTCAGCTTGTTTTATTTTTGAGCATTTTTCGATAAGATAAGAGAGTATTAATAATTTAGTTGCTATAAGGAGAGAGTAGAGATGAAATGGTTAGCCAAAGAAATGGATACGTATTTGCAGGCAAAAGAGTATGTCGATACCGCGTTAATTCCATTAATTCCTGTAAGTTGGGAGAAGGAAATTAAGTCAACCGTAGCGATGGGAGAATTTATTTCAATTATCTCTAGTGAATTAGAACGGCAATTCCAAGGTAGAGTGATTGAATTTCCTGCATTTACATATTTGAAGAGTGATGTTGAAAAGGTAGTGCGCCTTAAGAGTTGGGAAAAAGAATTAAAAGAAAATGAAATTAAACATATGATTTATATTACTTCAGATTTTGAATGGGAACAGGCAAAACAAGACTTGACAGAAACGCTTATTTGGCTTCCTTCTATTCCATTAGAACATATGGACCAAAAGCATAAGGTCGAGGTTATTGAGGGGCAAATTAAACAGCTTATCCCCTTTTTGACAAACAAGTGGCAAAATCGTTAATTATGAAATTTCCGTGGCATTTTGACTTCTGAAAAGATTGACATTGAAAGAGTAGTTAGCTATCATGAGTATGTCCTAGTATTATATGTGTTAAATTATGTCCGGTTGGACTTAACTTACAACGTAGGGGGGGAAATAGAGTGAGTGAGAAAGATCATAAAGTATCAAGACGTCAATTTTTAACGTATACGCTAACAGGGGTTGGCGGTTTCATGGCTGCAGGTATGATCATGCCTATGGCTCGTTTTGCGTTAGATCCAGCTTTAAAAGTTGGTGCTGAAAGCGATATGGTTCCGATTAATCTTCATGTAGATGAAGTTACTTCAGAGCCAATCCGTAAAAACTTCCAATTTGAGCAGGTCGATGCATGGTATACTTCAGAAGTAACTGGGGCAGCTTGGGTATTTAGACAAGGTGATGAGATTATTGCATTATCTCCTGTATGTACTCATTTAGGCTGTACAGTAGACTGGAACACAAATCCAGACTTTGAGAACCAATTCTTCTGTCCATGTCACTTCGGTCGTTTTGAATTAGACGGTACAAACGTTGCTGGTACGCCACCAACACGACCACTTGATGTATATGAATTAGAAGTTAGAGACGGATATATTTACTTAGGTAGACCAATTCGAAGAGGATAGGAGGGGCGTAGCTCATGTTACAGAAAATTTATGACTGGGTTGATGAGCGTCTCGATATTACTCCTATGTGGCGTGATATCGCGGATCATGAAGTGCCTGAGCATGTTAACCCTGCCCATCACTTTTCAGCATTTGTTTATTGCTTTGGTGGGTTAACATTCTTCGTCACAGTCATCCAGATCCTATCTGGTATGTTCTTAACGATGTACTATGTACCAGATATTATTAATGCTTATCATTCCGTTGCATACTTACAAAATGAAGTAGCTTTTGGTGTTATCGTTCGCGGTATGCATCACTGGGGAGCTAGTTTAGTTATCGTAATGATGTTCCTACATACGTTACGTGTATTTTTCACAGGATCATATAAGAAACCTCGTGAGTTAAACTGGGTAGTCGGAGTACTTATTTTCTTCGTAATGTTAGGCCTTGGTTTCACAGGTTATCTTTTACCTTGGGATATGAAAGCGTATTTTGCAACTGTAGTAGGTTTACAGATCGCTGAAGCAACGCCGATTATCGGTGGATTTGCGAAAACATTACTTGCTGGTGGAGAAATTATTGGGGCAGCGACGTTAACTCGTTTCTTTGCAATCCATGTATTCTTCTTACCAGGTGCTCTTTTAGGTTTACTAGGAGCTCACTTCTTCATGATTCGTAAGCAAGGTATTTCTGGACCGTTGTAAAAAATAAAAGACAATTTATAAAGGAGGGAAATCGATGCATCGTGGTAAAGGGATGAAGTTTGTTGGTGACTCTCGTGTTAAAGACTTAGAACACAGAAAACCTAACATTCCAAAAGACTATTCTGAATATCCAGGTAAAACGGAAGCGTTTTGGCCAAACTTCCTATTAAAGGAATGGATGGTTGGTGCGGTATTTTTAATCGGTTACTTATGTTTAACTGTTGCCCATCCATCGCCATTAGAGCGTATGGCTGATCCGACTGACGCAGGTTATATTCCGCTTCCTGACTGGTATTTCTTATTCTTATATCAATTATTAAAATATGAATATGCTGCTGGTGTATACACAGTTATCGGTGCAATTGTAATACCAGGTTTAGCATTTGGTGCTTTACTTTTAGCTCCATGGTTAGATACTGGAAAAGAAAGAAGACCATCAAAGCGTCCTGTAGCTACAGGTTTAATGCTTTTAGCAGTAATCGCTACTATCTATTTAACTTGGGAGTCTGTTGACCAACATGACTGGGAAGCAGCTGCAAAGCAAGGTGCAATCATTGAACACGAAATCGATGATACAGCCCAAGGGTATGAAATTTATGCCACGCAATCATGTATCGGATGTCACGGTAACCAACTGGAAGGTGGATCTGCTGGTTACGCTTTAGTTGAAACAGGCTTAACTGTTGATGAAATTAAAGATATCGTAATTAACGGACGTGGAACAATGCCTGCTGGCTTATTCGACGGTACTGATGAAGAGCTTGAAATTCTTGCACAGTTTATCGCCAATGACGGTCAAGGCGACGAATAGTTTTTAATGAAAAGCTGACTATATAGTCAGCTTTTTTTACACCTTAAATTATTATTAGTAGCTTCAGGTTCTCAAGAATACGAAGGAGTGTGTTTCGTGTGATTTCATTATTAAAGATTTTCAGGCAACCCCTCATGTTATATATGTTATTGATCATCAATTTTTTCGGTACGATCTATGGGTACTACTGGTATAAGGATCAACTGGCTGCAACACCAACACACTTTTTAATTTTTGTTCCTGACAGTCCAACAGCAAGCTTATTTTTCTTGTTTGTATTAATCGCTTTTATTTTAGGTAGAAATGTTCCGCTTCTTGAAGCGCTTGCGGCTGTTACTTTAATTAAATATGGATTGTGGGCTGTAGCTATGAATATTGGCGCGGGAGTGACCGGTTCTCAATTAGGGTGGCAAAATTATATGCTGATCGCATCTCATTTAGGGATGGCGTTGCAAGCGGTCTTATACTTACCTTATTACCGGATCAAAGGGTGGCATTTGATGCTCGTCGCTGTTTGGACATTACATAATGACATAATTGATTACGTTTATAATATGCATCCATATGTTTCGTGGAGTCTTCATCCATACATTCATCACATTGGCTATTTTACATTTTGGCTAAGTATTTTTTCGGTACTCGTAGTTTATTTGTACGGAGTTCGTGAGAATAGATTGAAGCTTTCTATTCGAACCCAAATGTAACTTTGAAAAAGCGCAAAAACTTGTCCTGAAATTGGTCTACTCTTGTCCACTCATTCATAGATTAGAGTAGATGAAGGAGGGACCGAAATGCGCTCGTTTTTACTTATATTACTTACTATTTTAGTCTTGAGTATGCCAACATATAGTAACGCCGCTGAGGATAAGGAGTATTGGGGGAAGTTAAATGACACTTCGGATAAAGTTTTACAACTAGTAAAGCAGGAAAAGCTTGACGAGGCAAAACAATTGTTAGATTATTTTTCGAAGCAATTTTTATCTTTAGATCATAAGCAATCTTCTCTATCAATGAGTGATCTTCAAATTATTACAAAATCATATGAGCGAGCAATGGAGTCAGTTACAGCAGTTTCCATGAATCATGTTGAAAGAGTTAGACTGGCTACTGAATTTAGGCTCGTCGTTGATGCTTTGACCAGTCCGCACCATCCTTTGTGGTTAAGCTCTGAACAATCGGTAATGAAGTCGATTAATGAATTAAAAGGAACCATGCAACAAAAAGATGCTCAAGCTTTTCGTCATAAGATAAATGAATTTTTACGTCTATACCAAATGATACGGCCAGCATTACTAGTAAGTGTCGAGGGTGTACAAGTTCAAAAAATTGAGTCACTCGTACAATTTATCGACCGTTATGGGAACGATATGATACATGACACTAGTATGCAAAAACAATTGTTTGTAATGGAAAAAGAATTCCAAAAATTGTATGAGCAAGTTAAAGAAGATAGTGCAGATCCATCGCTTGTTTGGGTTATGCTAACTATCGGAGGAATGATCATTATTTCCTTATCCTATGTAGGGTGGAAGAAATACCGTGCCGAAAAAAGACGTGTAAAAGTTCGGGATTAATTAACCATCATTAACGGTGTGTAAATGTCAATAACTCGCCACAAAATAGCAAGTATCTAAATTGACTTTTTTTGATGTTTAAAATAGAATAATTATAAAAGTGTACATCGAGAGGTGAGTTTACAAATGGGTTTAGGAGCATTTTTAGTCTACTTTGCGATTATTTTGATCATCCCAATTTGGGCGCAAAGAAAAGTGAAGTCGGCGTATAAGAAATATTCTCAGGTTGCGGCTTCATCGGGCATGACTGGTGCGCAAGTTGCTAGAAAGATTTTAGATGATAACGGATTATATGATGTTACAGTTGAGCCGATTCGAGGAGAATTAACGGATCATTATGACCCGCGTGCAAAGGCTGTCCGTCTTTCAGAAAAGAACTACTATGGGAATTCTGTTGCAGGTGCTGCAGTAGCTGCCCATGAAGTCGGGCATGCAATGCAGGATGCTGAAGAGTATGCATTTTTACGCTTCCGTCATGCGTTAGTTCCTGTCGCTAACTTCGGTTCTAATACGTCATTTATTATTTTAATTGCAGGGTTCCTTATGGGAATGTCTGGATTAGTCCTTTTAGGTATTATCTTCATGGCTGCTGCAGTTCTTTTCCAAGTGGTTACGTTACCAGTTGAGTTTAATGCAAGTAGTCGGGCCATGGGTCAAATGGTATCTTCTGGAATTATCCGTAACGACGAAGAGCGTGAAACAAGAAAAGTTTTAGATGCTGCAGCATTAACATATGTAGCGGCTGCATTAGTTGCTGTTATGGAACTAGTTCGTTTTGTACTCATGTACATCGGTATGAACAGTGACGATTAATTGAAAAGAAAAAGAAAAAGAAAAACGACTGCAGGAACTCATTCCTTCAGTCGTTTTTCGGTTTTAGAAAAGCTTAATTTTTCCTTATGTCTCTAAAGGCTTCTTATTTTCATCTAGTGTAAAGCCTTCACCAATTACATCTTGAACGTCATTGACAGTAACGAAAGCATGCGGATCAATTCTTTCAACTAATCCCTTTAGACGAATAAGTTCATTTCTACCAACTACGCAGTATAGTACTTCCTTATCAGAACCAGTAAAACTTCCTTTTCCTTTAAGTACAGTAGCCCCACGGTCCATTTCTTTTAAGATGGCACTTGCAATCTCAGGTACGCGATCTGAAATGATGAACGAAGCTTTTGCTGAGTAAGCCCCTTGCTGGATAAAGTCAATGACTTTTGCTGCAATAAATACAGCTAATAACGTATACATGGCTTCCCGATAGTTTAAATAAAGCAAAGATGAGCCAATTACCATTGCATCAAAGATAAACATCGTTTTTCCCATACTCCAACCGATGTACTTATAACCTAACTTTGCAATAATATCTACCCCGCCAGTTGTCCCACCATAACGGAACACAATTCCGAGACCTACACCGATGAATACTCCGGCAAAAAGAGCAGCAAGTGTCATGTCATCATGAAGCGGTAATGAAATAACAGGATAACGTTGAAAAATATATAAAAAGAGCGAGACACCTAAAGTTCCGATGATCGTGTAGATAAAAGTATGCCTTCCTAGAATATACCAACCAACGAAAAATAGAGGTATGTTTAATAGGAGATTTGTTATAGCAGGATCAAAATTGAAGATAAAGAATAGGATCAGTGTAATTCCAGTAAATCCACCATCCGCTAAATTATTCTCCATATTAAAATATACAAGCCCAAAAGAAAGAATGGCAGAGCCAAGAAGAATAAAAAATACATTTTTAAATTTAATACGATATGTCATGTTTTACGTCCTTTTTTCAATTATTGCGGATACAAATGGATGTCGCACGAATATTATACTGGATATGCATTATTTGGGCAAATTGGTAATGAGATTTTAGTACCTTAAGGTTAAAGTAGTAAGTTATTTCAAACAACAATCACACGATTAAGAGAAATATATGTTTTATTGGATAAATATTTGTCAAATGCTCCTGAATTAGCTAACATGAACATAAGGGGTGTTGAGCATGGAAGAACGAAGTTTGAAGGATATGCAAAGGGAAGTAGATGCATACATAAGTCAATTCAAGGAAGGTTATTTTAGTCCATTAGCGATGCTAGCACGAATGACAGAAGAATTAGGTGAACTAGCACGTGAGGTGAATCATTATTATGGAGAAAAGCCGAAAAAAGATTCGGAAGACGAGCGCTCGATGGAACAAGAAATGGGCGATCTTTTTTTCGTCCTTATTTGTTTTGCCAATTCGTTAAATATTAATTTAGATGAGGCATTAGAACTTGTTATGGAAAAGTTTAAAACAAGAGATGCCAATCGTTGGACAAAAATAGAGGAGGAATAATAAATGGCAGTGAATACGATCAAGGTTGTTATTGCAGGACCAAGAGGGAATATGGGTAATGAAGCAGTAAAAATGGTGACAGCAACTGAGCATTTTCAACTTACTGCAGTAGTTGATTCGAAAAATAACGGGAAGTTATTAAAAGATATTGAAGGACAGCCAGCAATAGATGTTCCTATATATGAGGATTTATCCGTTTGTTTAGCTGAGCATGAGCCGCATGTTCTTATAGATTTAACAGCACCAAAGTTTGGACGTAAACATATGGAAATTGCTTTTGATCATGGGGTACGACCTGTAGTAGGGACGACAGGCTTTACTGAACAAGATATAAATGAGTTAAGGCAGATAGCTGAGGATAAAAAGTTAGGTGCCATTATTGCGCCAAATTTTGCAATCGGTGCAATTCTAATGATGAAGTTTGCACAGGCTGCTGCTAAATACTTACCTGATGTTGAAATAATTGAAAAACACCACGATCGAAAACTAGATGCCCCATCAGGAACAGCGATTAAAACCGCACAACTTATTCAAGAGGTGCGCGCTTCAAAAGTTCAAGGGCACCCAGAAGAAGTAGAAGAATTAGCTGGGGCTCGAGGTGCAAATATCGATGGGATGCATATACACAGTGTTCGATTACCGGGATTAGTAGCGCATCAAGAAGTCATCTTTGGCGGACAAGGTCAAACATTAACGTTAAGACACGATTCAATCAATCGTACATCCTTTATGCCTGGTATTCAGTTATCTGTGGAAACTGTTATGAAAATGGATACGTTAATTTATGGCCTGGAAAATATTATTGAATAGGGGAAATGAGAGTGAGAATTGCATTTATCGCACATGATCAAAAAAAATTAGATATGGTCAATTTTGTTACTGCATATGAACACATATTCAAAGAGTATGAATTATTTTCTACAGGTACAACTGGACAACGTATAATGGAAGCAACTTCTTTAAAAATTACGCGATTTTTATCAGGTCCATATGGGGGAGATCAACAGATCGGAGCACTGATAGCTGAAAATCGAATGGATTTAATTATTTTCTTTAGAGACCCATTAACAGCACAACCGCATGAACCTGATGTAACTGCTCTATTGAGACTTTGTGATGTTCACTCAATACCGTTAGCAACCAATATGGCTACAGCAGAAATTTTAATTAAAGGAATTGAACGCGGAGAGCTAGAATGGAGAAAGAAAAATTAACGCCGAAGGCCAAGAGAAGTGAGGAGAATTATGAAATTAAAGGTAGGAATTAGTTGTTATCCTTCGGTCGGAGGTTCCGGAGTCATTGCAACGGAATTAGGAAAGCTGCTAGCAGAACGCGGGCATGAAGTTCATTTCATTACTTCTAGTGTTCCTTTTCGTCTTGATAAAATTGATCCGAATATTTTCTTTCATGAAGTAGAGGTAAATCAATACTCGGTATTTAAACATCCTCCATATGACTTATCTCTAGCTAGTAAAATTGCTGAGGTTGCCAGAAGGCAAAAGTTAGATATACTTCATGTGCACTATGCCGTTCCTCATGCAATATGTGCTTTTTTAGCAAAACAAATGGTTGGTGACCATTTGAAGATTGTGACAACATTGCATGGAACGGATATAACTGTTTTAGGTTATGATCCATCCTTAAGTGAAATTATTCGATTTGGAATCGAACAGTCTGATACTGTAACGGCAGTCTCAAATGACCTTGTAAGACAAACTCGGGAACTGCTGGACGTAAATAAAGATCTAAAGACAATTTACAACTTTATAGATGAACGTGTGTATTATAAGCGAGATAATACTGATCTTAAAAGGCGATATCAAATTGCTGAAGAGGAAAAGGTCATTGTTCATATTTCTAATTTTCGTCCTGTTAAACGAGTAAAGGATGTAATTTTAAGTTTTGCAAAAATTAATGAGCATCTTTCTTCAAAGTTACTATTAATAGGTGATGGACCCGAGCTAACAGTTGCTTGCCAACTTGTCAAACAGTTAGGGATTGAAGAGCAAGTATTATTTTTAGGTAGTCAAAAAGAAGTTGCTGAGATTTTATCCATTTCTGATTTATTACTTTTATTGTCTGAAAAAGAAAGCTTCGGTTTAGTTGCGCTAGAAGCAATGGCTTGTGGAGTTCCTGTCATCGGGACGAATATTGGTGGAATTCCAGAAGTAATCGAAGATGGAAAAACAGGATACATATGTGAAGTCGGCGATATATCAATGATAAGTGATAAGGCAATTAGTTTATTAACAGACGAAAGTTTGCATAAACAAATGAGCGAAAATGCACAGGAGCGTGTGTTTGACCATTTTAGTTCAAAAGATATTGTTGATCAATATGAGTCTATTTATCATTTAACTCTCAACAGGTAAAGAGGGGCAACTTATGGAATCGTTATTTTTAATTGGATCAAAAGTTATTCAAACGTTAAAGCAACAAGGCTATGAAGCTTATTTTGTCGGTGGGGCAGTTAGGGACTTTCTCTTAAAACGACCGGTTCATGATATCGATATTACGACCTCTGCACCCGTAGAGCGTATTGAACAACTTTTTAAAGTAACGGTTCCTTTAGGTAAAGAGCATGGAACGATTATTGTTCGTATGGAAGAACGGTCTTTTGAAGTAACGACTTTTCGTTCTGTTTCTAACGGTAGAAATACTTTACTTGAAGATTTGCAAAAACGAGATTTTACCATTAATGCTATGGCAATGAACGAAAATATGGAGCTAATTGACCCATACAACTTTTGTTGTGACCTCGAAAATCAGTTAATTCGTGCTGTTGAAAAGGGTACGGAACGCTTTGTGGAGGACCCGTTACGAATGCTTCGTGCGTGTCGCTTTAGTAGTCAATTGAACTTTGAAATAGAGAAGGAGACATTAGACGCAATTATTAAGTGTCGCGGTTTAATTGAAAGAGTGGCAATTGAAAGGGTGGTAACTGAATTCGATAAACTAGTAAAGGCAAGATCGTATTCACGTGGCCTGAATTACATCTTATCTTTAGGTTTGACACATCACCTGTCATTTTTAAAAGGCAAAGAACAAGCTTTAAATGACTTAGCTGCCATGCAGCTTCAAAATCTTTTCTCACTTGAAGAAGTTTGGGCAGCCTTTTTATATGTTGACCAAACTGAACAAGAGCTATTGAAATATTTGAAGGCTTTAAAAAAATCAAAACAGTTTGTTCACCGAGTTATTCTGTTACTAGAAGCATTACATTCTTATGAAGACAATGGCTGGTCAAACGAGCTAATTTACGAAATCGGTCTGGAAAACAGCTTAAAATTAGGGCGGTTACTCTTCACTTTACAACCGGGAGAAAACCATATACATAATGAACAGGCCATAATTAAATGGCATAATGAATTGCCTATAAAAAGTCGACGTGATTTAAATCTAAATGGACAATTACTCGTACGGGCCTTTCAAAAAGAACAAGGGGCCTGGATTGAAAACCTGCTAGTCAAAGCAGAAAAGGTAGTATTAGCACAAGAGGTTGCAAATGACCCAAATGAATTAATAGCTTGGCTAATGAAAGAGAGGGATTCAAATGATGAAGGAGAAGCTTTTGGAGATGCTGTCAGAAAATGAAGCTGGTTTTGTTTCTGGAGAAAAAATCAGTAAACATTTAGGGTGCTCGAGGACGGCGATATGGAAACATATTGAGGAACTTCGTAAGAGCGGGTATGAAGTAGAGGCAGTTCCAAGAAAAGGATATAGGATTAAAACAAGACCAAATACCATTTCACCACATGAAATAAAGGTTTACTTACAAACTGAAAAAATCGGACAAGAGCTTACTTATTATGAATCACTACCGTCTACACAAGAGGTTGCCCATCGTTTAGCACAAGAAGGAGCAGTTGAAGGACATGTAGTCATTGCTGATGAGCAAACATCAGGAAAAGGAAGGCTAGGCCGTGTTTGGCATTCACCGATTGGGACAAGTATCTCAATGAGTATTATTTTACGTCCCAAAGTATCGCCACAGAAAGCACCCCAACTAACACTGCTTGCTGCAGTTGCAGTTGTAAGAGGCATTGAGAAAACAACGGGTTTACAATGTAGTATTAAGTGGCCCAATGATATTTTACTGAACGGCAAGAAGATTGTGGGCATTTTAACGGAAATGCAATCTGAGCCAGATTATGTGCATTCTGTAATTATCGGAATAGGAATTAATGTCAATCATAGACGAGAACAGTTCTCATCTGAACTTAGAGAAATAGCTACTTCTTTAGCAATTGCTAAAGGTGAAGAAGTTAGTCGAGCGAAGTTAATGAGTAATGTTTTCTATGAATTAGAAACATTGTATGAGCAATATCTCCTCGAAGGGTTTGATGTTATAAAACCACAGTGGGAAAGTTATGCGATAAGTCTTGGGAAACGAATTGTTGCTCGAACTATACAAGGGACTATTGAGGGAGTAGCTAAAGGTATTACAAATGATGGTGTACTTTTACTAGAAGATGATGACCAAGTTGTCCATCAAATTTATTCTGCAGATATTGAAATAAAATAATGAAAAGTTGTCACAAATCTGCTACATTTTGTTATACTCATGATATGGGCAGTATCCATTAGAACTGCACCTTTTGGATAAAACTACTTTTACTCACAATTTTAAACCTATGTAGTCTGCCTTGATCCATTTAGGACTGGGACAGAGGGATGAATTAAACCGATCAAACTGTTTAACAGTTTTGAATTATAATTCCTTTGAATCCTTCTTCCAGCGTGGAAAGAAGGATTTTTTACATCTTAGCCTGTCGGTTTATTCAGTTTCCTCTATATTAATAAGGGGGAGAAACGATGAAAACATCAACAGATTTTAAGAAGATGAAAGAAGCAAATGAAAAGATTGCAATGATAACCGCTTATGATTCACCATCAGCGAAGTTAGTTGAACAGGCTGGAGTGGACATGATATTAGTTGGTGACTCACTTGGAATGGTCGTACTAGGATATGACTCAACAGTTCCTGTTACCTTAGAGGATATGATATTGCATACAAGAGCAGTAAAACGGGGTGCAAAGCAAACGTTTATCGTTACAGATATGCCATTTCTAACGTACCATAGCTCCATTAGTGAGACGATGCATCATGCGAGACGTCTTATGCAAGAAGGTGGAGCACATGCAGTCAAAGTTGAAGGTAATGGGGAAGTAATTCAAACGATTGAAATGTTAACCAAAGCAGGGGTGCCTGTTGTAGCTCATTTGGGCTTAACTCCACAGTCTGTAGGTGTGCTGGGTGGATATAAGGTTCAAGCTAAAGATAAAGAAAGTGCAAATGAACTCATTGAAGATGCCAAGAAAGTGGAAAAAGCTGGAGCAATTGCACTAGTTTTGGAATGTGTTCCTAAACAATTAGGTGAATATATTAGCAAACTGCTAACTATTCCTGTTATAGGTATTGGTGCCGGTGCAGACACAGACGGGCAAGTATTAGTCTACCATGATGTCATCGGTTACGGTGGAGAGTTTGTTCCAAAGTTTGTAAAGAAATATGCGGAGATTTCACCTGTTATTCAGGAAGCTGTTGCTAATTACGTTTCGGAAGTTAAGAATAAACATTTTCCAGAAGAAAAACATACGTTTACGATGAATGAAGAGAATCTTTCGCATCTTTATGGAGGCGTAAAATAGAGAATGAAAATTGTTGAAACAGTACAAGAGTTACAAAACTTAATTAAAGAAGCAAGAAGAAATGAAAGCGTTGTCGGTTTTGTTCCAACGATGGGCTTTCTGCATGAAGGTCATATGAGCCTTGTGGAACAAGCCCAAAAAGAATGTGATCTTGTTGTCATGAGTATTTTTGTCAACCCTCTTCAATTTGGACCTAATGAAGACTTTGACCGATATCCAAGGAACTTTGAACGGGATACCCGACTAGCTAGAAATGCTGATGTTGATATTTTATTTTACCCAAATGTTAAAGAAATGTACCCGACAGAGACTGCAATGAAGGTTATCGTTCACGAAGGAGTAAGTGTACTTTGTGGAAAAAGTCGACCAGGACATTTTGATGGTGTCGCAACAGTTGTCTTAAAGTTATTTAATATTGTAACACCCGACCGAGCTTACTTTGGTATGAAAGATGCTCAACAAGTCGCTGTAATAGAAAAAATGATACGTGATTTTAATTTACAAGTAAGTCTAATCGGCTGTCCAACCCTTCGTGAAGAAGATGGGCTTGCCAAAAGCTCACGAAATGTTAACTTAACAGACGTGGAAAGAAAAGAATCTGTATCTATTTATAACAGTTTACAATTGGCAAAAAAGCTGATTGCGCAAGGGGAACGTAAGACAGAGCGTATTAAGGAAGAAATGACAACATTTTTAAAAACAAATAGTTCAGGTAGTATCGATTACATTGAACTGTTAACGTATCCAGAACTAAATCATCTAGAGCAATTGGAAGGAAAAGTGATTATTGCCATTGCTCAACAATATTCAAAAGCCCGATTAATTGATAATATCGTATTAGAAATAGAATAAGCGCAGAGATTTATTAATTGAGGAGACCAAGGAGGAGAACAGAACAATGTTTCGTACAATGATGAAATCAAAAATCCACCGTGCCCGTGTTACTGAGGCCAACTTAAATTATGTAGGTAGTATCACAATTGATGAAGACATTATGGACCAAGTTAATATCCTTGAAAATGAAAAAGTTCAAATAGTAAATAACAACAATGGACAACGTTTTGAGACCTATGTAATTGCTGGGCCAAGAGGAAGTAAAGTTTTCTGTGTAAATGGCGCTGCAGCACGACTTGTACAAGAAGATGATGTGATCATCGTTATTGCTTATGCACTTGTGGCAGAAGAGCAAGTATTAGAACATGAACCAAAAGTAGCTATAATGAATGAAAAAAATGAAATTGTTGAAATGATTGGTACAGAGCCTGCTGCGACTGTATTGTAAGGCAACTATTACTAACATAATCCCCTCTCGTTAGATGAAAACTGTTGGATAACAGTATCTATGAGGGGGGATTTTTTGTGCAAAAAATAGAAATTAAACAATGGGAAATGATGATGAAACAATTGAAAAATAATTGGAAAAAAATCGGGGAAGATGAACGTAATGATTACATTAATGAACTGGCCAAATTAAACGAAGCGGTCTTAGATAAATGGGTTGAAATGGACGAAGAATTGCATGAATTAAAAACTGAAATTAAAAACTTTACTTATGAGTGTACGCGTTTTTCTTCAAAAGGCACTTCCTACTTTGAATTGGATTTATTTGAACACGCAATTGAAGAATTTTTAAAAGAAATACAGGACTATCGACAACCCATTGTCAAATTATATCTCGCTTACTCATACTTATACGTACAGAACTATGACAAGGCAAAAGAGTGGTTTCTATTCTTAATTCATAGTAAAGAGTCGATTTGGAGTCAACATTTTGCTTATGTCGGTCTTGGTTGTTTAATGGCACAACAAGAAAAATATGAAGAGGCGATTACCTATTTTGAAAAGTCCTTATCACTTACCAACAATTCCGATGTAGTGTATAATTTAGGAATGTGTCACTTTTTACAACACCAACCAGGATTGGCCTTACCTTATTTTAAAGAAGCGATTGAGTTACTTCCTGAGGATGGTGAAGCATACTACTTTCTAGGTCGCTGTTACGTAGAATTAGATAAGTATGATCAAGCTTGTCAAACGTGGATTACAGGGTTACAACTCGTAGAGACTAAGGGAATGTTGCAAACATTAGCATACGAGATGGAATGGATGGGCTATTATACTGGAGCCATTCATTGTTATAAACGGTTACTGGCTCTAGGTTTTGACGATACTGAAGTTTATCATGGGTTAGCCTGGAATTACGGATTAATGGATATGCGTCAAAGTGCAGACAAGCTTTTTATGTTTTTAATTCAAGAAAATCCGTACCAAGTCAATTGTTGGATATCGTATTTATGGTTATTACAAGCCTGGGGCGAGAAAGCAAAGTTTGAAAAAGTACGCTCGTATTGTAATAGGATGAATTTTTCTCACCCATTATTAGAGCGAATATTTTAAGTAAAAGAAGATTAGTCAATCGAGAGGTGAAAAACTCGTGAAAGAAACACGCTTTGTCGTTGTAGATATAGAAACAACCGGTCATTCCCCTCAACAAGACCGAATTATTCAAATAGGTGCAGTGTTAGTTCAAGACGGCGAGATTGTTGAGCGCTTTACTTCATTTGTTAATCCGCAAATGAATATCCCGCCATTCATTGAGTCATTAACGGGGATATCTGATGAGATGGTGGCATTGGCACCTACATTTGAACAAGTGATACCTGAGTTACTGCAAATGTTAGAGGGTTCCTACTTTGTTGCTCATAATGTTCAATTTGATTTATCATTTTTACAAGCCCAGCTCGATGAGGTGGGTTATCTCCCTTTCCAAGGCCCCATTTTAGATACAGTTGAACTATCTCGATTGCTATTGCCAAATGAGGAGAGTTATAAGCTGCAGCAATTAGCTGAAAGCTTTAATTTTCAACATGATCGCCCTCATCAAGCAGATAGTGATGCAGAAGTTACTGCCTTGTTATTATTGAAAATGATACATAAGTTAGAAGGGTTACCGCTAATTACGCTACAAAAATTACAAGAGATAACCGCACGTCTAAAAAGTGATTTTGATACATTGTTAGATCCTCTAATTAGTAATAAGCTGACAAGCTATAACGAAGAGGATGAGCAGAATTTTGATATTTACCGCCAATTAGCGATTAGGAAAAAAACGGTGGAAGCTAATGGGGAAGAAGAAGTTTTAATTACACAACCGCAGCTCAAGTCCTTTATTGAAGATACATTCACAAATTTGAGTGAAATGAAAAAAATATTCCCTAAATATACAGTGCGTACAGGGCAGTTAGAAATGATTAAAGCCGTTTCTGAAGCCTATGAAAACAGAAGTCACCTTTTAGTGGAAGCAGGAACAGGTACAGGCAAATCGCTAGGCTACTTAATTCCATCGGTATTCTATGCTAAAACTTTTGGACGCAGGGTGGTAGTTAGTACTCATACTATTCTGTTACAGCAACAATTATTAGATAGAGATATCCCAGCACTAAAAAAAATGTTACCATTCACATTTAAGGTGGCACTACTAAAAGGAAGAAGTCATTATTTATGTCTAAGAAAGTTCGAACAGAAATTACAAAGCCATTTAGATGATAATTACGATACTTTATTATCAAAAGGACAAATATTAATATGGCTTACAGAAACGACTACAGGTGATGTAGAAGAATTAAATTTACCTTCTGGTGGACGAAGTTTCTGGCTTGAAATTCAAAGTGAGCCTAATTCTTGCTCCGGACCACACTGTCCTTGGTTTTCAAGATGTTTTTATCACCATGCGAAAAAAATGGCTCAAAAAGCAGATGTTATTATTACAAATCATGCACTGCTATTTACAGATGTGGCTCAAAATCATTCAATTATTCCAAGTTATTCGCAAGTCGTAATTGATGAAGCACATCATTTTGAGGACGTAGCAAGTAATCACTTAGGGGTAACGATTGACTTTCATCAAATGGCATTTTTATTTAATCGATTAGCTAATTCAAAACAAGCTATTTCATCTGTATATGAAAAATGTGGACTAGTTCCGAAGCTCGCGAAGAAATCCTTAGAAATGAAGATTGAAACGTGTAAGTTTGAAATTGATGAACTTTTCCGTATGCTTCATAGTTACGCCCTAAAAATGAAAAAATTGTCGACGGAGGTAGGTCGGTTATCCTATCGATACTCTGCACCGAATGAGCAAGGTTCGTTTTGGCAGAGCATTTTAGAGTGTGGTCTCCGAGTTCACACGTTCTTAAAAGATTTAAACGAGCAATTGGAACAATACGTTCAAAATTTAAATGACAAAATCGATAACCTTTCTTGGGAAGACAGAGGAACGGTTACTGATTTTCAAGGTGTAACTAATGATTTTGAAGAAACGAAAAAGAACATCGAGCAACTCCTTCTCGAATATGATCCTAATGCAGTGTATTGGATTGAAATTGAGGAAAAGGGAGCGAAAAATGCAACATACTTGTTTAAAAAGCAAGTGCAATTAAAAGAAACATTAGCAGATGAATTTTTCGCGAAAAAAGACTCAGTTGTTCTCACATCTGCTACACTTTCTGTAAAAGAGTCGTTTTCTTATTTTATTGAACGGTTGGGATTAGAAGACTTTGGACCAAAGTCTATTATCATTCCTTCTCCTTTTGATTACAGCAGTCAGTCCAAATTATATATCCCCATAGATACATTCAGCATTAATGAGGAACCCGATTTGTTTATTTCAGATACTGCAGAAAAGATTATAAGACTTGCTCATGTAACTAAAGGTCGAATGCTTATCTTGTTTACATCCTTTAAGATGTTAAAAGAAACGTACAGGATTATAAAAGATCGAATGGAAGAAGACGAATTTTATTTGATTGGACAAGGCATTAATAGTGGTAGCCGAACAAAGTTAATCAAAACGTTTAAGCAGAGTGATCAAGCCATTCTTTTTGGTACAAGTAGTTTTTGGGAAGGAATTGATATTCCAGGCGAGGACTTAAGTTGTTTAGTCATCGTTCGCTTGCCTTTTTCACCACCTGATGATCCGGTTTTACAGGCACGATCGGAACATATGAAATTAGAAGGCAAAAACCCGTTTATGAATTTAGCTTTGCCTCAAGCGATTATAAGGTTTAAACAAGGAGTAGGAAGACTCATTCGTTCGGAGAGTGATCGAGGTGTGATCGTAGTAATGGATCAAAGAGTAACTTCAACACGCTATGGAAAAATGTTTTTACAATCGATAGCAGATGTTCCTGTCTTAAAGATGAACACAAACGATTTACTAACTGATTTAAAAGAGTGGTATCAGTCGTAAGTAAATTCATTATACGCGAACAACAAGCATACATTAGTTTTAGTAACATAAGTTTTGAATATTTGTTACAAACTAATACGGTTAATGGAAAACTCGGAGGTTTCGCGTATGCAGATGCTTATTAAACGGCTGGCATGCTTCTTTTTTTGCATGCTTTTTTTAGCTGGTTGTCAGGTAGTATCAGTAGTGAATGTAACAAATGAACTGGAGGTTGAATTTTCTTTAAATGATGACGAACTGGCTTTTACCTACTTTGATCTTCCAAGTGGTGAAGCGACATTAATTCAATCCGGACAAGGAGGAACAGTTTTAATTAATACCGGTGACTCCTCTTCACAAATAGAATTGGCGAGAAAGTTACATATGTATCATGTTGAAACAATTGATTCACTAATTGTAACGAATATGGGTGAGGAATATAGCGGGAATATTAACTGGCTTGTCGATCATTATCAAATCTCTTCAATTATAGTTCCTAATGCTGGTAAAGAAATGATAGAACCTCAATTAAAGGAAAACATAGGTAAAATAGTCGGTTGGAAAGAAGGAGACAAGCATGAAGTTCTTCCTAATTTAAAAACCGAAGTGTTATTTACGGGAGAGAATCAAGCACTTGATCCATGTTTAGTCCTTTCTTTTACATATGGAGAACACCGGACGTTGTATATGGGACTTGCAGATGCTGAAATAGAGGAGCTGCTAGCTTCTCAGTATGATCTGAAATCAACCATCCTAAAAGTTGGTCATTTCGGAAGTTCTAATGGCACGTCACAAGGATTCCTTCAAGAAGTTGACCCACAAGTTGCCATTCTTTTTTCGCTTGAGGGAAAACGGCCTAGCGAATATGTTTTGGAGCGATTACAGGAAACATGGATTGATGTGTATCAAACGAAAAAAATAGGTGCAGTATCAATTAAGTGTACGTTAGAAAACTATGAAATCTGGACAGTACGGGCAAGTGGGCAGGAGTTTCATATTGCCGTATCGAATTGAAAACGTTAGCGCTAAGAGAATGAATTAGAATAGAAGGGATTCACATAAGTATGGACAAAGTTTTTTATAACGGCGTCATTATTACAGCTAATCAAAAAGACGAAGTTTATTCATCAGGATATGTACATGTGAAAGCTGGAAAATTTATTGAGGTAGGTTCAGGCTATCCTGATCATATAGGAACAGAAGAAGCCAACTTTTATAATTTGAATGGAAGGTGGCTCCTTCCAGGATTAATAAATACACACGGGCATACACCAATGACGCTGTTGCGAGGTCATTCTGATGATTTACCGCTTAAGCAGTGGCTGCAAGAAAAAATGTGGCCAATGGAGCAAAAGCTAACTCGAGAAGCTGTAATTGCAAGCTCAAAATTAGCTATGGTTGAGATGCTAAAGTCTGGGACAACAACATTTCTTGATATGTATCATTTGTTTCTTGATGATATTGCTAATGTCGTTGATGAAGTAGGTATGAGAGCTGTCATTACTCGTGGAATTATTGGCTTATGTAGTAGAGAAGAGCAAAAATATAAGCTCAACGAAGCGATTACAATAGCTAAAAATTGGCAGGGAAAAGGGAATGGACGAATTACAACAATGCTGTCTCCACATTCACCTTATTTATGCCCGCCTGACTATATTGCAGAAATAGCAAGTGAAGCAAGGACACTGGATGTAGCTGTTCATACCCACATGTCAGAGACGGCTCAAGAAGTTGAAGAAAATGTAAAAAAGTATGGGAAACGACCAGTTGAACTTTTACAAAAAGCGGGTTTTTTTGATGGGAAATCATTAGTGGCACACGCGGTTCATGTAAATGATGAAGAAATGGAGATCCTTGCTGGACATAAAGTTGCAGTTTCTCACAATCCAATGAGTAATTTAAAGCTTGGTTCAGGAATTGCACCTATTCAAAAGATGCTTTCCAAAGGAATTACGGTTTCCATAGGTACAGATAGTGTTGCATCCAATAATAACCTTGACTTAATTCAGGAAATGAGAACAGCTGTTTTACTGCAAAAAGGAATAAACCAAGATCCGACTGCGGTAAAGTCAGCGGAAGGAATTAAGTTAATTACCGATAATGGAGCAAAAGCGTTAGGATTACGAAATACAATAGGTGCAATTGAGAAAGGATTAGACGCAGACTTTATCATAATGCAGGAACAGCAACCACATCTTCAACCGGCAATGAATGCCTTGTCTCATGTCGTTTACTCAGCGAGTGGTGCAGATGTAGTAGATGTGTATGTCAAAGGTAAGCAACTAGTTAAAAACAGAGAGTGTTTATACCTTGATGAAGAAAAGATTATAACTGAATGCAATGATCATTATGGTAATATGCTCAAATAAGTAATAAATCCTGTATCATTTAGATACAGGATTAATGAGGTGTGAGTAGGAGTTATTTTTTTGTAACTGTTTTACCCGCGATTTAGAAGCGATGGAAATTGAGTCTGTCTTATACTACATCTTATCTTTTTTGCTTGGTTGGAACGTACTGGAGATGAAAGAGAGAACCATTCTTTTTCGAGTTGGAACTGTTCAGCTGTTGAGAGCTGAGCGTAAGGCCATTGTATTTGATTGTTTTTCAATTGCAACTCCTCCTTTATGGGAGCTTACTTATAGTATAGCCTTTTGTCCAATGTGTATGTTAGAAATGGTTACTCAAATAGGAAGAAGTTATTATTTTTGGAGGAGTAATTATGGAACAAAAAATGGTTGTATTATCTACGGTAAAGATTGAAAAGTCACCGGATGTATATAAAGTAGTTGATGCTCTAAATCGTACGTTAAAAGAAGAAGATCTCATGTTTGGATTGGCTTTAGATGATGAAGAAGCAAATAAGATGGTATTTACCATTTATTCGAACATAAAGAAATGGTGATTAGCTAATGAAAAAGTGGGTTATAACAATTGTAGGCGTGTTTTTACTCGCAGTTATCGGGATTTCAATATACTTTTACCAAAGCATGCGTTCCCCGATTACAGAGCAAGAACAATTGGCAATAAAGAGGGTATTGGACGAAACAGAAGTAAGTATTATTCAAAATGTTTCATTTTACCATGGTACTGAACCATATGTAGTCATTAAAGGTCAACAAGAAGAGGGCGGAGAGGAATTTATCGTTTGGGTTGGACAAGAGGAAGAGAGTGTTGTTGTCAAATCAGCAAACGCTGGATTAAGTAAAGAACAAGTTAGACAATTTGCGATAAATGAATTAGCCCCTAAAAAGCTTCTGGGTGTCCGTCTTGGACTAGAAAATCGTTTACCTATATACGAAATTACATATATAGACGAAAATGACCGGTACTCGTTTTATTATATTACGTTTGAAGATGGTACATTTGTAAAAAGGTATAGCCTAAAGGCAGATGATTAATTCGAAATGATTGAATTTTTCAGATATAACGGTTGATTCATGTTTTTACAATGATTATAGTAGTAGTATGTATCTAAATGCAGAAGAGAAAAGAGGAGAGAAAATGAAGTTAGCGAAAAGAGTTTCAACATTAACGCCATCATCGACGTTGGCGATTACAGCAAAAGCAAAAGCACTTCGTGAACAGGGCCATGATGTGATCGGATTAGGTGCGGGTGAACCTGACTTTAACACTCCACAGTATATTATTGATGCAGCAGTAAAATCAATGGAAGAAGGTCAAACCAAATATACACCTTCTGGCGGTTTACCAAAATTAAAAGATGCTGTTATCGGTAAATTTAAAGAGGATCAAAACATTACATATTCAGCAAACGAAATTATCGTTTGCTCTGGAGCAAAACATGCTCTTTATACACTTTTCCAAGCGATATTAGATGAAGGGGACGAGGTCATTATTCCTACTCCTTATTGGGTTAGTTACCCTGAACAAGTTAAACTTGCAGACGGTAATCCAGTCTACATTGAAGGAAAAGAAAGCAATGAGTTTAAAGTAACGAAAGAACAATTAGAAGCTGCAATAACCGATCGTACGAAAGCATTTATTTTAAATTCACCAAGTAATCCAACGGGATCGATGTACAGCGAAGAAGAAATGAGAGCACTTGGAGAAGTTTGTTTAAAGCATGACATACTTATCGTTTCAGACGAGATCTATGAAAAGCTCGTATACGATGGAGCTGTTCACACATCGATTGCTCAACTTTCTAAGGAGTTAAAAGAGCAAACGATCATTATCAATGGGGTTTCAAAATCTCATTCAATGACAGGTTGGAGAATCGGTTATGCGGCTGGCAATGTAGAAATCATTAAAGCGATGACAAACCTTGCAAGTCATAGCACGTCCAACCCAACAGCGAATGCACAATTTGGTACAATTGCAGCGTACACAGAAGACGATGGATCAGTTGAAAATATGCGTCAAGCTTTCGAAGAGCGCCTTCATAAGGTCTATGATCAGTTAGTCGCAATTCCTGGACTTTCATGCGTGAAGCCAAAAGGAGCATTCTATTTGTTCCCAAATGCTAAGGAAGCCGCCATAAACTGCGGATACGACAATGTTGATGACTGGGTAACAGCTTTATTAGACGAAGAAAAGGTAGCACTCGTACCTGGATCAGGTTTTGGAGCACCAGAAAATGTTCGTCTGTCATATGCTACATCACTTGAAGCGATTCAAGAAGCATTGACAAGAATTGAACGTTTCATCGAAAAAAAGAGTAGGTAATAAATTATAAATTCTTTTGGAAGGTTGACGCGCTAGCAGTGCTGTCAACCTTTTCTCAATATGAAAACTTGCCCAAGGTTAGTAAAAGCTTGTATAATGGTTGTTGGTATATATACATCTATACATAGAAAATATACATATATTTCTGGAGGGAAAATAGTGAATAAGACGACGATTTCAACGGTCGGGCAATATGTCGGACAAGAGGTCAAAATAGGTGCTTGGTTAGCTAACAAACGATCAAGCGGAAAAATTGCATTCTTACAATTAAGGGACGGAACTGGATTCATACAAGGTGTCGTTGTAAAGGCGGAAGTTGGAGAAGATATATTTTTAAAAGCTAAAAATATGACTCAAGAGTCTTCATTGTATGTAACAGGTATTGTTCGTGAAGATGAAAGAGCTCCATCTGGTTTTGAATTAACAGTAACAAATGTTGAGGTTATTCATGAAGCGGTAGATTACCCAATCACACCAAAAGAGCACGGAACAGAATTCTTAATGGACCACCGTCATTTATGGTTACGTTCTAAAAAGCAACATGCCAATATGAAAGTACGAAATGAAATTATTCGTGCAACGTACGACTTTTTTAATAAAGAAGGGTTTGTAAAAGTGGATCCACCAATCCTAACAGGAAGTGCTCCTGAAGGAACAACTGAATTATTTGCAACAAAATACTTTGATGAAGATGCATACCTTTCTCAAAGTGGACAACTTTATATGGAAGCAGCTGCGATGGCGTTCGGTAAAGTATTCTCATTTGGTCCAACTTTCCGAGCTGAAAAATCAAAGACTCGTCGACATCTCATTGAATTTTGGATGATTGAACCAGAGATGGCGTTCTATGAGTTTGAAGATAGCCTAAAAGTACAAGAAGAATATGTAGCGTATGTTGTTCAATCTGTATTAAAGAATTGTAAGATCGAATTAAATGCATTAGGAAGAGATACGAGTAAGCTTGAAAATATTGCTGCACCATTTCCGCGGATTACGTATGATGATGCAATTAAGCTTTTACATGAGAAAGGTTTTGATGATATTGAATGGGGTGATGACTTCGGTGCACCACACGAAACAGCCATTGCTGAAACGTATGATAAGCCCGTTTTCATTACACATTACCCAACTAGCCTAAAGCCATTCTATATGCAACCAGATCCTACCAATGACAAAGTCGTTCTTTGTGCTGATATGATTGCACCAGAAGGCTACGGTGAAATCATTGGCGGCTCGGAACGGATTCATGATTATGATCTACTTGCTGAACGAATGAAAGAACACGATCTAGACCCAGCTGCTTATCAATGGTACGCCGAGCTGCGTAAGTACGGTTCTGTACCTCATTCTGGATTTGGATTAGGACTTGAACGAACAGTAGCATGGATTTGCGGAGCAGAACACGTACGTGAGACAATCCCGTTCCCTCGCCTGCTCAACCGTCTATATCCGTAAGCAATAAGTTCCTAAAAAGAATAAAGGGTCAGACCTTCATAGCTATGGACGAGCTAAAAGGTCTGACTCTTTTTTGTTGCTAGCAATACAGTTCATAAAAGGGAAAACTGTCGAGTTATGCCAAATGATGTTGATGGAGTTCCGTGTTATAATAATCATGAGGTGTTTTTATGAATAAACGTTTTTTAATGCAATGGATAACTGAAGGTCAACTATCAGTCCCAAAGCTTTTACTAAAAAATTATCGGAAAATAGGATTAAACGATGAAGAATTTGTTCTGCTTCTTCAAGTATATGATTTTTTATCAGAACAACATCCATTTCCAACTCCAGAAGATTTATCAGAGAGAGGTCCGTCTTCATTAGAATGTGCAAGGATCCTCGGTCAATTATTGAAAAAAGGCTATCTATCGATTGAAGAACATGTAGATGAAGATGGAATACTCTTTGAATCATATAGTATTGATCCGTTATGGGAAAAGTTAATACACGTAATGACTAATGAAAAAATAGAGCAAGAAAATGAAGTGAAAAAACAAGAAGAGTTTAATATTTACTCCGTTTTTGAACAGGAATTCAGTCGTCCACTTTCACCGATTGAATGTGAAACTCTAGCGATGTGGCTAGACCAAGACCATCATTCACCAGAAATTATACGTGCTGCACTACGTGAGTCTGTCGTTTCAGGAAAATTGAACTTTCGATACATCGATCGAATATTATTTGAGTGGAAGAAAAACGGTGTTCAAACATTACAACAAGCCCGCGCTTACGGTGAGAAATTCCGCAAATATCAACAATCGAAGCAACCGACACAAGAAAAACGAAAAGTAGAACCTTTTCCTACTTATAACTGGTTAGAGAAGTAGTTATGGAGGTCAATGAATTATGCTTACGAAAAAAGATATTCAGTATGTACTAGAAACGATGGGGGATATGTTTCCCGAAGCAGAATGTGAATTAACTCATTCTAATCCTTTTGAACTTACAATTGCTGTTCTTCTATCAGCTCAGGCAACCGATGCGCTCGTTAACAAAGTGACTCCAGGTTTGTTTGCAAAGTATAAAACGCCTGAAGACTATGTAGCTGTACCTTTGGAAGAATTGGAAAATGATATACGTCGCATTGGTTTATTTCGAAGTAAAGCAAAAAATATTAAAAAACTGGCACAATCATTAATTGAACAGTATAACGGTGAAATACCTACTGAACGTGATGAGCTTATGAAATTAGCTGGAGTTGGTAGAAAGACAGCAAATGTTGTCGTATCCGTCGCATTCAATACACCTGCAATTGCAGTTGATACGCATGTTGAACGGGTATCCAAGAGATTAGGCATTTGCCGTTGGAAAGACAATGTACGTGAAGTGGAAGAAACATTAATGAAAAAAATTCCGAAAGAACAATGGTCGGTTACTCATCATCGACTCATTTTTTTTGGACGTTATCATTGTAAAGCTCAATCTCCACAATGTGAGATTTGTCCTTTATTAGATATTTGTCGAGAAGGAAAAAAACGTATGAAAGCCAAAGGAGCAAAGGGGTAATGCAAAAAAATTACCCTGTTCCTTTATCCTTTCGTGTATCCCCGTTCTATGTAGAAGAAACTAAATTTAATTTGATTAGTTCCCATGAGGAGTCAACTGTTTTATTTTATGATGATATGCTCGAGGCACTTGGTGAACCGAATAGAAAACCGTGGTTTAAGTCAAACACCTATGTACCCGAGCTGTTTGTAAAATGGAAGGAAACAAGGGATAAACTTAGTGAACTGTATTCGAAACGTGATCGAAAAGCGACCAAACCATTAATGGTCCAAATGGTTGCGCAATTAGTTCAAGCGATTTACTGGACGAACCATATTCATGTTACAACTCTTGAGCAATTGGAACATCACATCAATCAACTCGATTACAAACCGATCAATATAAGTGAACGACTTTCTTTTATACTCAGAGACCCGGGGCATTTTCATTCTTATAACCAATTAAAGGCCTTATTTGAGGAAGCTGAGAAAATGTATTATCGCTCTATAACTAAAATGGATTGAGCAAATAAATCACTTTCGTACTGCACCTTACATATCCATATAAATAGTTCATGCTCTTAAAGAACTAAGTTGCTTAACATCTGTCAATTTAATTTAATTACGTTCTTCTCATTTTTTAGAAAATTCGTTATAGTAAAGGGATAAGGATGGTGTGGAGACATATGACAGTTGTAAAAGAGAAATTAAAAACAGAATTAATTCCGTACTCTCAAGAAGAACGATATCGCCTTGAGAAATTAGCAGAAAAACAAGAAAAGAAAACATTTGAGGTGGCTTTTTGCGGACATTTCTCTGCAGGTAAATCAACGATATTGAATACATTACTTGGTGCAGAAGTGTTACCGACAAGCCCAATTCCTACAAGTGCTAACATTATCGGCATTAAGAATGGAGAGTTAGGCTTAACACTACATACGAAAGACGGCGAGCAAAAGCAGTGGAAAGGTGAAATTCCTTGGACACAAGTGCGTGAATGGGGAATGAATGGTAATGAAATTTCGAATATGGTGATTACGGCACCGTTACCTTTTTTAGGGGAACATAGCTGTATTCTTGACACACCAGGTGTCGATTCTACAGATGAATCGCATGAAGCAGTAACAGTTGATCAATTGTATACAACGGATGCTATTGTTTATGTTATGGATTACAACCATGTTCAATCAGAAACGAATTTATATTTTTTAAAACAGCTTTCACTTGAAAAGAAGCCGATTTATATCATCATAAACCAAGTGGATAAGCATAATGAACAAGAAATCCCGTTGTCCGTATTTAGACAATCGGTCCAAGATGTATTTAGTCGTTGGGAAATCCGTCATTTAGGATTATTTTTTACAACGATGAAAAAACCAGACCATCCATTAAATCAATTTAAGGCGTTTGAAAAGACGATTAAATCATTACTATTTCATAGTGATAAGTTGTTAAATGGATCAAGGTTACGACTAGAACAAGGTTTTTACCAAGCAGTTGAAAATCGCCTGCAAGAAGACAAACTGGATGCAGTTGATCAACTGCTAGATGAGATGAAAGAAAAAGGTTATGAGGCATCCCAATTAGATGAGCAACAACATCTAAAAACAAAACTAGTAGAAGTTCGCCAATATGATAAGGCCATTTATAAATCGTTCGATGACGAATTAGGCGGTCTCTTTAAAGACGTTATCTTATTCCCTTATACAACGACAGACCTTGCGAGAAATTGGATTGAAAGTATTCAACCTGGCTTTAAAGTAGGTCTTTTATTTACAAAGAAAAAGACACAAGAAGAACAAGACGAACGATTAAGATTACTAGTTCAAGACTTGCAAGATAAAGTAAAATCACAATTGTTGTTCCATGTTCAAGCTTATTTTCAAAAGATTGATCGCATGAAATTAACAAACGTAGAAAAATTAGAAACAGCGATTAATCAGTTAGCATTCGAAGTAACAGATGAATTGTTGAAAAAGAATGTTAAATCTGATCATGCCAGTCGTGATTATGTGTTTGCGTTTTCAAAGGAAATTACTTCAATAATTGTAAGAGACATTCGTAATAAGGCGAGAGAAATTGTTGATTTACAAATTGAAGGCTTAAAGGAAGCTTATCGTGAAGAGGAAAAAGCGATAGAAGCCCAATTAGCTAAATTTAAAGACATTGAGAAATATGTGGATCAAGTAAATCAAGTTAAAGCTGACTTTGACAAAAATATCGAGATGGTTAAAGAGCAAATAGCCACGTATCCACCAGAACGAGAATACAATGAAGCGATTAAAAATGCTTCGATTCAATCGTACCCTGAAAAACTAGAAAATGGTTTTGCTAATGTGATCTTACCAGAAGAAGGGGTTATTGATACGAGTTGGGAAGTGACAGAAGAAGAGTCAGCAATTGATTTTTCCGAAGAAGAGACGTTGACATGGTTAAACTCGATTAAGAATGTTCTACATGACCACAAAGATCAAGTGATCGTATCACATGAACGAAATCACTTAATCGAACGAATTAATCGTTATGAAAATCAAACGTTCATAATTTCTTTGTTTGGTGCATTTAGTGCAGGTAAATCAAGCTTTGCGAATGCTTTATTAGGAGAAAATATTCTGCCAGTTTCTCCGAACCCAACAACGGCAACGGTGAATACGGTTGAACAATCCACTGCAAATCACCCTCATGGAACAGCGAAGGTTACGGTAAAATCGGTAGATGCATTAAATCATGAGATTAAATCTGTCAGTGAGCAACTAGATGTATCGTTAGATCTTGAACGACTTTCACAATGGAAGCCGATAATGAAAGACTATGTTTCCAGTTGGCAAAAAACATATGCCGAGTATTTGTTAACCATTCAGCAAAGTGTGGCTTCTACTGAATGGAAGTTAGGCAGTGAATTTAGTGTGTCTCACGAAGAAATGCAATTATTAGTTGCTGAAGAAAGTAAAGCGTGTTTAATTGAAAAAGTGAATATATACTTTGATAGTGCAATTACGAAAAAAGGAATTATTCTTGTCGATACACCAGGTGTTAACTCAATCCATGGGCGCCATACAAATGTGGCTTTCCAACAAATGCGCCAATCTGATGCTATTTTCTATTTAACGTATTATAACCATGCCTTCTCAAAAGCTGACCAATATTTCCTTCAACAGATGGGGAAAGTTAATGAAAGCTTTGGTCATGATAAGCTTTATTTCGTTATCAACGCTGCGGATTTAGCAAGTAGTGAAGGAGAGTTAAATGGAGTTCGAAAACACGTGTATGATCAATTGAGACGTAACGGAATTGAAAAACCAAGGTTGTATCATCTTTCTAGTAAAGAAGGGCTGCAAGCTAAAAAAGAACAACTTCAAAATGAAACTACATTTGCTGCGTTTGAACGTTCGTTTTATGAATATACGATCTTAGAACTAAAACAACTAAGTGTCAAAATGATTACTGAAGAGCTGAGGCAGTTTACGAATAAGATAAAAGATAGTATCTCATTTATGAACGAAGAGGCTAATGAGCAAAAACTTAAGCATGAAAAACTTAAGCAAACAGTTGAGGTTGAAATAAATAATGTTCAAAAGGCTTCGTTCTCCTTTGCATTAAGAGATATATTAATGGAATTTGATCAATTGGTTTTATATTTGCGTGATCGAATGCGCTTCGTCTTAAATGATTACTTTGCGAGTGCGATTAACGTAGCTGTATTAACGGGCAATAGTAAAAAGGAACTTCATGAACAGTTGACTGGAGCGATTAAAGAATGGCGCGGCTTAGGGGAATACTTCTTAAAACAAGAACTAGAAGCAACCGTTATTCGAATGGAAGAAAAAATGAAAGCGCGTGCGAAAAGCTGGCTCAGTGATCAAATTACCTTGCTCCAAAAAGAGCTACCGTACCTCTATTGTGAAGCGGAAATCGATATAGCTGCCATTTCAGTGGAACTAAATGATATGGCGCTATCAATAGATACGAAAAAGTACCTGCCATTGTTGAAATCTAAAAAGGATTTCTTTGAAAACGGTGCAGTAAAACAATTTAAAGAATTAATTGTCGCTGACGGGGTAGAAAGTTCTAGAGAAATGATCAATTTAAGCTCGAAGAAGATGTCTAATGAATTTGAACAGAAGCTTCAAACGATTGAACAAGACTTAAAACAACGTTTAAAAGAGGCTATAGAAAACGAGCTTAACCGCTTCGAGGCTTTGTTTGATGCAGAAGTTAAATCAGCGTTAATAAACGAATATGAAGATTTGAAGAGGTTTGTCTACTAAAAGGGATGTAGGCATGCAACCTAAATACTATTAATTCTTTATAAGTTAAAAAGACGACTATAAGTCCACTTCGTGAATTTATAGTCGTCTTTTTATTGAGGTACTGTATATAAACGTTGAACGAAATCTAAATACGCCTCAATGTCCGCTTAAACTTGTTTAAATTATGAATAATTTTAGGAAGAAGGAATAGGTATATAAGGAAAATTGCTAGAAGGAGCAGATTTTAGAAAGCGCTTACATAAATGTAGTCGTTCTCAAAATGAACGACTGACTTATCGGCAATTACAAGAGCAAGTAAATAATGCAGCTTATCAATTCAAATATATCCTTTTGGTATTCATGAGAAGATGGGCAGACCAGCAGTTGAAGTTATTATGACATAATCTATCATCTGATGATCACACAGTCATTGCTGTTCCTGTGTTTTATATTACAGGTCTAACATTGCCAAGAAACCTAAATGGGAAAGGGATCAAGAATTAAGATACATTCCGTAAGTTTACAAAAAAGGGGGAAGTAAAAATGAGTAAGACAGTAAACACAGTGCTTGGGCCAGTTCCAGTGGAGGATCTTGGTAAAACGTTGATGCATGAGCATTTCTTCTTTGGTTATCCTGGCTTTTACGGGAATTCTTTATATCCAGTAGATAAAGATGAAATTTTAAGAGCTAGTATTGAGACGGCTTCAAAACTAAAGGCACATGGGGTAAAAACGGTTGTAGATGCTACACCTAATGATACTGGAAGAGACCCAGAATTATTAGAGCTCATTGCTGAAAAAACAGGGCTTAATATTATTTGTTCAACGGGATACTATTATGAAGGAGAAGGGGCTCCGGCTTATTTTAAATTTAAACAAGCGTTAGGGACTGCAGAAGAAGAAATCTATGAGATGTATATGAGAGAGCTTACAGAAGGAATAGGTGATACCGGTATAAAAGCTGGAGTTATTAAACTAGGCTCAGGAAGAGATAGAATAACAGATTATGAGAGAATGTTTTTCAAGGTAGCAGCTAAAGTCCAAAAGGAAACAGGGGTTACGATTATTACACATACACAGGAAGGAACAATGGGACCTGAACAAGCTGAACTACTCGTTTCAGAAGGTGCGGATCCTAAGCGTATCCAAATTGGTCATATGGATGGGAATACGGACTTAAGATATCATATACGTACACTTGAACAAGGGGTTTATGTAGGGTTTGACCGTTTTGGTATACAAGGATTTGGTGGGGCACCGATGGATAGTGACCGAATTGGTTTACTATTAGGTTTATTAGGGGCAGGATATGCTGAACAACTAATGATGTCCCATGATAAAGTGAATGTTTGGTTAGGTAAACCTCCTGAATTTCCAGCGGATTTAGGGAGTCTAGTTGCTAATTGGCATATGACGCATATTTTTGAGAATATCATTCCAGTCCTTAAAGACAGAGGAGTTTCTGAAGATCAAATTAATACAATCCTTGTTAAAAATCCAAAGCATATTTTTGGTGGAAATAAGGCATAAAGGTTAGTTTTCATCATGAAGAATGATGTTAAATTATAATAAACCGAGCATTAATTTTGCTCGGTTTTTCTAATAAGAAAAGGAGAGAAGTATTCTTCTCTCCAAATAATTGTTTATTGTTAACGTTTCTAGTTTTCTTCCTCTTCATCTTCTTCTCTTACGGTTGTAGATGCACTTGTTGCTGTCTCTTCTTCATCGTCTTCTGGATCTGGCTCAGGTTCTGGAATAAGATCAATTGGCAATTCCTCATCTTCATCGATTGGAGTTTCAATAGGTTGTGGTTCCTCTTCTACTGGTTCCTCGATTTCAATGACAGGAATTTTAACTTCGCCTTGAGCAGGATCACTTTTTATACTAGGATCTTCATCAGCAACCGCAATCACTTGGAAACGATATGTCGCACCTGGTGTTGGACTCGTTATAATATGCTGCATATCTTTTGTTGTGTAAATTGGTTCAAAGCCGCCATCGTCGATACTTTGCATGATATTAAATGTAACCGCATCTTTTTGGTTACTCGGATAACCCCAAGTGAGGATGACTTGGTCGGAGCCTTCGTTGTAACCGACTTTAAAATCAGAAGGCTTCGGTATACTTTGGTATGCTTCTGAAACTCTCGTTGGCTCAGTTCCTTTTACAAAGTATTCATAGACAATTTCACTTTGTGGTGTGAATGGACTAGGCAGTAAACCGGTTCTTCGTTCAATTCCAACTTTAACGACCGAATCAGGTTGATTGAAGTCCGGTGTTTCTATATTTCGAGAAACTTCCTCCATAATCACTTTAAAAATTTGTTGAGCAAGTCTTCGATCATTATTTATGAGATAATTTCCTTCTCCTTTACGGTCATATCCAGTCCAAACTGCTGCGGTATAGCGTGTTGTGTACCCAGCAAACCAAACATCGGGAACTCCTCCATCAGGAACTTTGTATTTTTCTCTATCTTCTCTATCAAAGTTAGTTGTTCCTGTTTTTCCTGCAAGTGGGAGATTAGGAATATTCGCATGTGTACCAGTACCATTGGTAACAACCGATTTAAGCATGTCACTAATCATAAATGCAGTATAGTCACTCATCGCAACAACTGGTTCGGGTGCCATATTAATTACTTTTCCATCTGGAAATTCAATTTTTCGGACAGTATGAGGCTCAATGTACACTCCTTCATTTCCAAAGGCTGCATACGAACCTGCTAAGTCGAAAGTCGAAATTCCTGTTGTAAACCCACCAATACCATATGGTTCGTAAATCCGGTTGTCTTCAAAAGGAATTCCTAGAGTGGACGCAAAATCACGCGCATTCTCTAGGCCGACTTCTTGAAGTGCTTTAATTGCTGGAATGTTTAAAGAGTCAGCTAATGCTTTTCTCATTGTTACTGGTCCTGCATAATTACGGTTATGGTTACGGATCTCTGTACCATCTGAGTACGTATGAGGTTCGTCCACAATAACCTTACCTGTTGACCATTTTAAATGCTCAATAGCTGGTCCGTAATCTAAAACAGGTTTAATGGTTGAACCGGGTTGTTTCTTAGCTGTGGCAAAGCTAAATCCTCGTTGGACCCCGGTTTGGTGACGCCCGTTACCAATCGCTTTAATTTGCCCTGTTGCTGTGTCAATAAGAGTCACACCAGCTTGAAAATCCTCATTATTCGGATACGTTGTGATGAACTCATCGGTTTGTAATACTTTCTCAACGTGAGTTTGAGCATCTGGATCTAGTGTAGTATAAATCTTTAATCCAGCTGTAAAAATGTCACTTGTTGTAATTCCCTCAAGCGATTCTACTTCAGTGATGACTTGATCAATAAAAGCTTGATAAGCGCTAGCTTCACGCTTTGCTGGATTTAGTTGATCCTGAACTGAAACGGCTCTCGCTTTTTGAGCTTCCTCACTCGTAATCTTACCGTGTCGCTCCATTAGTGCGATTACTGTATTTCTTCGTTTTTCAGCAGCTTCAGGGTTTCTTAGCGGATTAAAATGGTTTGGACGCTGCGGAAGCCCCGCAAGTAGAGCCGCATCTTCTATCGTTAAATCCTCTAAGTTATCTTTACTAAAATACGTAATGGCAGCTTGTTGAACGCCGTAGGCACCGCCCCCAAAGTAAATTGCATTTAAATACATTTCCAGTATTTGGTTTTTAGAATACTGCTGCTCTAATTTAATCGCTAAATATTGTTCTTGAACTTTACGAGAAATGGTTTTTTCTGGTGATAAGAACAAGTTTTTAACGACTTGTTGTGTAATAGTACTCGCACCTTCAGCACCAAATCCACCTGTAAGATTGGCTGCAACTGCGCCAAACATACGTCGCACATCTACTCCAAAGTGCTCCCGGAAACGAACATCTTCAACTGCAATAAATGCATCTTCCACCAGTTCCGGAATATCATTAATATTTACATAAATTCGATTTTCAACTGCTTCAAGTAGTGTAATTGAAGCATCATGTTGGTCAAGGATTTCAGTTGACTGAGCTAACATTAACCTATCCTCATCTAATGGTGGCGCAGTGGCAATCATTGAAAAGACTGTGATACCACCTGCAACAGCAAGGACGGTAAAGAATACCACCATTGCTATTAAGAGCTTCTTGAAAATCCCAGTTTTTTTCTTTTTAGGTTTCGCCTTGGATTGCCCTTTAGCACGGCGACGCCCAGTTCGTGTATTCATATTTTCACTCATGTTTGTTCTTCCTTTCTATCTAAGCGAAAGAATAAAAATAATCTTGATCTATTTTTATTGTATCTTTATCTATTAACGTTTTTTGTGTCCGTTTCGTTACATTTATTTCTGAAAAAAAGTTGATCGACTACTTTTAAATAATCAATTCTCGGATGATATTCTTGTTCTATTATATAACCAAGCTGAGCAATTTCTGCTTTTGGAATGGATTTTCGTCCGTTTTTTTGATTTTCGTAATACTCAATTAAGTGATGTGCATTTAAATAGTATATTTCGTCTAGTAAAGTAAATCTTATAATGATAAAACAAATACCTTGTTGGTCTAGAACTTGTTTCATGTGTTCAATTTGATGAAGATGAAAGTTTTGCAACGGAAATGATGTTTTATTTCTAGTTTCCTTCGCTTCAAAGTCAATGTGCCGCCCACGATATACACCGTTGTAATCTGTAGTTGAAGCTTGTTTGAAATAGGCCTCTTTAATAACAGCTGCACTTCGCTTTGGATAATCGACTTGGACAATTTGCAAAGGCGTCGGTTTTTTATGAATGACAGCAATTCCACGACTCAAATAATATTCGTTTGTATCATTTAAATCCTCTTCTAGTGTCATCCCGCGATTACCGAATGTTTCTTTTTTGTTAGGGTTTGAACGGTTAACGGGTGCGGAGTACTTTTTACCATTTGGATAACGGATAGCCAATGTAAATCAGCAACCTTTCGTTCAAAGAGTATGTCTCTTTTTATTAGAATAGTCTAAGAAAAGTAATGAGAACAAAAATTCTCATCAAATAATCATATCATAAAATGGATAATGAGAGAAGTTAAAAAAGGGTGATACGATGATGTTGCAAAAGGAAAATGAAATCGTCAGTACTATAAAAAAGAAAACCATTAATGAAAACCTAGATAATATAAGTCGTACAAAAGCATACTTGAATTACTATAAAAATAATCACGAGATTTGGTGGGCCTTGTTAGCTAGTATGGTTTCTCGTAATGCAGGTTGGAATATGACGGACTTAAAAAGTAACTGGTATGAAACCTTAATAACTCCTCAATATAGTTACACATTATTTTTAACTTTTGAACGCGCCAATTGGCTTATTTTTTCAGATGCTTATCCACAACTGCTGTTATATGAAGCTTCCAAAAAAGAAAAACAAGCACTTTTTCATTTACTACCCCATTTTGATGTAAGTGAGTTCATGGTAAGGGAATGGAACATATTCTGGAATAGTGGAAATTTAGAGCGGCTTTGTACTGCCCTTATTGTTAATGAACAGCACTTGATCCAAAGACCTGTGATTGAGCATCCTTTCTACTCGAGCCACGTATTTAAGTCGTTGCCATATTTTTTAGTGGAGCATTTGCATTTTAATACGGTTCTATTTCCAACCTTTGAAGGCAAACTCTATGGGTTTAGTGTTGATAAGTTCCAGAAAGTGGAGAGAAGAATTGAATTAGGAAAGAAGTTAGCATGGTTACTTTTTTATTCTGAGCAAAGTTCGACCATTCATCGATTTGCACTTCAAGTAGAACCAACAGGCTCCAGAAGAGATTATGAAAAATATGTAAAGTGGAAAATTTTAAAACATACACCTATCCTTCGAACCGCTTATTCACCAGTTCTTCACCAAAGACATGATTATGAAGATTGGTCAGAGTCGACTCGTAATGTGAAACGTTTTTTTAAGGACTGGACAGAACCAAGAAGGGAATATATTTTAACTAGCTGGTATCAACAGAAAATGGCAGAGTTATTTATAGCCATGAAGATTGAGACTACATTAATTAAAGCATTTCGATAAAAAATAAGTCTTAGGAATAAAGAAAAGGCTGACATCGTGTCAGCCTTATTCAGCTGGGCGATTAGGCCCTGTTAATTTTTTATCACCATAACCTGGAGCATTTTGATTTTGTTGACTATCAGGCTGTGCTTCTTGTTGTTTTCGCATTGAACGTTTATTGTTTTTAGCCATTCTTAACCCTCCACTTATTTTGTCTTTTATAGTATTCGTTGAAGTAACAAAACCATACATAAGATTTCTTTAGAACGACTGATTTTGGAAGATCATCACTTTCTTTGACGAATAAAAACTAGTTTTGTCAAGTACGAAGGGAAAATAATAATTCACTTAGAATAGTTACATTAACAAAAGTGATGGAGGGATTTCTAATGGAAAATGTTTTGAAAACGAAAGAAGTTTCTGATCTATTGGGGGTAAATCCAACGACGGTCCAAAGATGGGTAAAATATTTTAATATTCATTGTCAATTGAACGAACACGGTCATTATTTATTTCAATCACCACAAGTCGAAACGTTAAGGGAAATTCAAGGACAACTAAGTGAAGGAAAAAAAATGAAGGATGTTACGGTCTCAAATAAAAGCATCATTAGTGAAAGTGAACAGCCTGAAGAAGTCATGCCAACATTTAAATACGAGCAAAAATTAGAGCAAATGATGCAACGTATTGAAGACTTAGAACAAAAACTTGCTGCAAAAGCAGATGATGTCGTTACGTACCAACTGCTTAATCATCGTAAGGAAATTGAAGCGATGAGTAAAAGCCTTCTTTCGATTGAACAAAGGCTAGAAGAAATGGATGAGGTGATAAAGCAAAATATGACGGTGCCGTTAGAAGAACTACCACCAAAAAGGCGTTCGTTAATGCAACTTTTTTCATTCTAACTTATTTTTGTTATGATGTGTTGTGAGGTGATTACCATGACACATGGAGAATTAAACAAACTAATCGAACTGACAAAACAATTACGCGATTATAATGAGGTTTCACGCAACCAATATACAACCTATACGATCAAGGAAGGCTTTACTGCTGATTTTTATACAGACGTAAAGCCTTTTGCTGATCGTGTTTTTATGACTGCAAACCAGTGGAAAGAATTAGCCGAGCAGTGGGTGAAGGAGCACAGACCAAAATATGTTTATCCGATGCAACTTTCAAATGCATATGACCAATTGTTAGAAACGTCGGTTGCAGCTTTTCAAAAAGATACAAAATCAAAGCGTTTTATAGATACAATTAAATCGATTGATTACCTCCTTGACACAGTTCTCATCCAAATTAAACAACATGACGAATAGATATTATGTTAATATGTAAGAAAATTCTAATAAATCTTTTTGAACTGGAGTGATTGGATGAAGCATGTTGTAGAGATGGAATGGCTTTCTCGTCATTTAGAGGATCCAAATGTAAGAATTGTCGATTGTAGATTTCATTTAGGAGCACCAGAGGAAGGGTTTAATGCTTATCTAAAAGACCATATTCAAGGAGCTTTTTACTTTGATTTAGAAAAAGATCTATCAAGTGAGGTAAAAGAGCATGGAGGAAGACACCCTCTTCCAGACGTAGAAGAGTTGGCAGGTAAATTATCTGCTGCTGGAATTGATGAACATGTCACTGTTGTTGCTTATGATGATCAAGGGGGACCTTTTGCGTCCAGAATGTGGTGGTTGTTAAATTACTTAGGCCACTCAAAGGCTTTTGTATTAAATGGGACATATAGTCAGTGGAAAGAAAAAGGTTATCATATAACAGATGAAATTCCTCAAATATCTATCCGGAATTTTAAGTTAAACATCCAATCTGCATTACTTATCGAGCGAAGTGAATTAATGGAGAAAGTTAAGACTGCAAACGAAGGCTATATATTACTCGATTCTAGAGAAGAAAAGCGTTATTTAGGAATAGAAGAACCAGTAGATAAAATTGCAGGACATATTCCAACTGCACGTCACTTCTTCTGGAAGGATTCGCTGACTAAAAGTCATAATTGGAAACCGGTTGAAGAACAAAGCATGCGTTTAGGGGGGCTGGATAAAGAAAAGGAAATAATCGTATACTGCGGATCTGGTGTAACAGCTTGTCCTAATGTATTGACGTTGAAAGAAGGTGACTTCACTAATGTCCGTCTTTACGTAGGGAGTTGGAGTGATTGGATTACATATGAGGATTATTTAATAGAAGCAGGAAGATAAATAAACAAAATATAAAAAGGTGACTAAATAGGGTGCGCTTTCCTGCTCTAACCTTTTTAAGTCACCTTATTCTTTAGGCGTTTAACTTACGGTGTGGTAGTTTCCATTGAAATGATACAGATAACATTCTCAAAGTGACAATCAGTATAAAAAGTATAATTAGACCTGCAGTACCACTTACTAAATTAAGACCTATGCCAAGTCCTGCTAACATTGTCCATGCTATGTATATTTCCTTTTGAAGAAAGAGTGGTTTTCTTCCAGCTAAAACATCTCGGATCATTCCACCGCCTGTTCCAGTTAATGCGGCTGCCACGATGACTGCACTTAAAGGATGTCCCATGGCTGCAGCGTACATAGCTCCTTGAATAGCGAAGGCAGCAAGCCCTAATGCATCAAAGAAAATCCCCCATTTTATCCAATGGTTAACCCAAAGAGAAGGTATAAAGAAGGCGATTGTCATAACGATTATTGCAATTGTAAAAAGATTGCCTTGTTCCCATAACGCAGAAACAGGTACTCCTATTAGTAAGTTTCTTATAGCACCGCCGCCAAAAGCAGTAACTAAGCCTAGAATATAAACTCCCATCAAGTCATAGTCTTCTTCCATTGCAACAATTACTCCACTTAAAGCAAAAGCAATCGTTCCTATTATGTTTAAAATATCCCAAGCCATCTGATTGCCTCCTTCGTATGTTGTATATGACTCCGATAAAAAACGAACGCGATAAATCGCGCTCGTCTTATATCCTTTTATGTAAGGAAGCAGTTAGTTGTTATCTGTTAGGCTTAGAAAAATCATATAAGCTAAAGTAACAAAAGAAAGAACAGCTAATGAGGTCATGATTAGACCTGATGGTTCAACAGCACCTTCAGCAGCTTCTCCGCCTCCAGCAGCTAAGACAGTAGTAACTGGAAGAAGAAGTAAAGTAAATAAAAACGCTGTAAGCATCGATAATTTTTTGATCATTTTCGATCCACCCCTTTTTACGCATAATTATGACAGATCAACTCTGTCATTACAAATGATACCAACATTTACATTATAGTTTTCTACAAACGGAATCGCAATATAAATTGCTTTGAAAAGATTTTTCAAAGCAGTGAACTTATGATAAGATGTTAAAGGATATTTTGTTCGGCCAAAAGGCTGTCTTATAAGTATTTGTTCCTTATGTTTAAATGGTTTTTATTCATTGATTTCATGAAGGACGATCTAGGTATTTATAGAGACAATCTAATTAATTTCTACTTCAGAAAGGGATTACACACGATGGGGAAAATTAATATAGAAGATATTATTATTGCAAATCAAACGCTAAAGGATGTAGTCTTTCATACACCTTTACAGAAGGATCAAGTTTTATCAGAAAGATATCAATGTAACGTGTACTTAAAAAGAGAAGACTTACAAGTCGTTCGTTCTTTTAAAATACGAGGTGCTTATTATCAAATCCAAAGTCATCCGACAGAAGAGCTTGAGCAGGGTGTAGTTTGTGCAAGTGCAGGAAATCATGCCCAAGGAGTAGCCTATTCATGTCGTACATTAAAAATTAAAGGGAAAATCTTTATGCCATCTACGACCCCACGTCAAAAAGTAGATCAAGTAAAGTTTTTTGGAAAAGAATATGTAGAAGTAATGTTAACAGGGGATACGTTTGATGACTCCTTTAATGAAGCAATGAAATACAGTACGGAACACAAAATGGCATTTATCCATCCTTTTGATCAGGAAAAGATCATCGCGGGTCAAGGAACCGTAGGTATGGAGATCATGAATGATATCGACGAAAAAATCGACTACTTATTTAGCTCAATTGGTGGTGGCGGCTTAATCTCGGGAGTAGGTACGTACATTAAGAGTATTAGTCCTAAAACGAAGGTTATCGGAGCAGAACCTGCAGGAGCGCCAGGAATGAAAAACTCCATTGATGCGGGTGAAGTTGTAGAACTTGATAAAATTGATAAATTTGTAGATGGTGCCGCAGTTAAGAAGGTTGGACAACTTCCATTTGATATTTGCAAAAATGTTTTAGATGATATTGTCCTGGTTCCAGAAGGGAAAATATGCACAACGATCCTTGAATTATACAATCAAAACGCCATTGTCGCTGAGCCTGCTGGCGCAATGCCAATCGCCGCCCTTGATTTTTATAAGGATGAAATTAAAGGGAAAACGGTTGTATGCATAGTTAGTGGAGGAAATAACGACATTGGTCGGATGCAGGAAATGAGGGAGCGTTCATTGATTTATGAAGGTTTACAACATTACTTTATCATTCAGTTCCCACAACGAGCTGGGGCGCTTCGTGAATTTATTGAAGATGTACTAGGACCAGACGACGATATTACTCGTTTTGAATATACGAAAAAGAACAATAAAGCAAATGGCCCTGCGTTGGTTGGAATAGAACTAAAACGTGATGAGGATTATCACCTCTTTATTGAACGCTTAAATAAAAAAGGCTTTGAATACGATGAAATTAATAAAAATGAAAGTTTGTTTAACCTACTCATCTAAAGAGTGATTATTAACAAGTTTAATGGTAGTATAGTACTACAAAGAGAGATGAGTAGGGGAGGAAAGTAAAATGTCCGAACATAAAGGAATTTTGCTTGAAAGTGGCACTAATGAACTAGAGGTAATAGCATTTACGATTGATGAAGGAACATTTGGCATAAATGTTTTAAAGGTAAGAGAAATTATCAACCCATTACCTATTGTGAAAGTACCAAATAGTCATCCGAATGTAGAAGGAATTATCCGATTACGAGATGAAGTTATTACAGTAGTCGATTTAGCAAAAGTACTAGGTTTTCCACCGTCAGCAGACAGCGACAAAGATAAGTTCATTGTCGCTGAATTAAATCAAATGAAAGTGGCTTTTCACGTTCATAATGTGTCAAGAATTCATCGTATTTCATGGGAACAAATCGAGAAACCGACTGAATTATCCCAAGGCCTGGAAGCTTCAACGATCGGTGTTGTGAAAATGGATGAACAAATGCTTCTCCTATTGGACTATGAAAAAATAGTCGTTGATATTAATCCTGAATCTGGAATTAATGTTGGACAATTAAAGTCCCTTGGAAAACGTGAACGCAGTATGAAAAAAATTGTAGCAGCCGAAGATTCTCCTATCTTAAGAAAATTACTTCAAGATACGTTATCTGAAGCTGGTTATGTGAACGTCCAGTTTTTCGATGATGGTAAAGAAGCCTGGGAGTTTCTCGAGCAGATTAAACTATCGGAAGCAGCTGTTGAACAAGAGGTACAATTAGTCATTACAGATTTGGAAATGCCGAAGATGGACGGGCACCATTTAACAAAGAGAATTAAAGAGGATGTTCATTTAAGTGTCTTACCAGTTATTATTTTTTCGTCATTAATTACAGGTGACCTTTATCATAAAGGGATAAGAGTAGGTGCAGATGCACAAGTAAGTAAACCTGAAATTGTAGAACTCGTTCATATCATTGATAAACATATAATTTAAAGCTGATTTTTAATATAAGTTTTAATAAATTAATATGTTCATAATGAACGCTGATTAATATATATAGTTCATTAAAGGAAGAGGCTGACACTTTGCTAAAAAGTCAGTCTCTTTTTGTAATAATTTAGGGGAATGTAGAATTACTAGAATTCAATTGGTATAATAAAAGAAAAAATAGTAAAAATGTAGGGGGAGTTAAGTAGTGGGGATTGCACAATTTTTTCGATCTAAACAAGAGGAGGAAAGTCTAGCAGAAAAAAGTCTTAAACATGAGGCTTTTCTTATAATACCTAGTGATAAAAAAATATTGAAAGAGCAAGTAAATATTATAAATTTAACACTGGATGACTTAAAGGTTATTCAGGAATTGAAGCCATTTGTAGAAAGAAATGTGGGAGTACTTACAGACCTGTTTTATTCTACAATAGGGCAGTCACCAGACTTAGTAAATATTATTTCTAGCCACTCTACAATAGAAAGATTAAAAGGAACACTACAAACTCACTTAATAGAAATGTTCAGTGGTACAATAGATGAGGTATTTATAGAGAAACGTATTCGTATTGCAAAAGCGCATGTTCGAATTGGTTTAGAACAGAAATGGTATATTTGTGCATATCAAGGTTTGCTCAATCATTTTGCAGGACTCATTGAGAAGGAATTTGAAAATGCTAGTGATACCTTAATTGCACTGAAAGCCGTTACTAAATTAATTAATCTAGAACAACAATTAGTAGTGGAAGCTTATGATGAAGAAATACTACGCTTGAAACAAAAAGAAGAAGAAACGAAGAGTGAAGTAAAAGCATTAATGGATGAAACGTCTGGTAGTTTAGCCTCGCTAGCACAAGAAACAAATGCAGCGATTGAGGAAGTTAATGCACAAACAGATGAAATGGCCGTAAAGTCATCAAAAGGGCTAGAAATTGCAAGTCTTGCTGAAGAAAAAGCAAACGATGGTAAAAAGCAAATTGACCAATTAAGTAATAATATAAAATATATCAAGGAAACAACAGATATTATTACCAAAGATATCACTGAACTTGAAGGCACGGCAAAACAAATTAATGAAATTGTAACGATTGTCCAATCGATTGCAAATGAAACGAACCTTCTTGCATTAAATGCAGCTATAGAGGCGGCACGTGCTGGCGAACATGGAAAAGGATTTGCGGTCGTTGCCGAAGAAGTACGGAAACTGTCGGAGCAAACAAATCAGTCGGTTGAAGGCGTAAAAAAATTAATCGAAAAAACAAATGAACAGATCTATAAAAATAATGCTAGCATGAAAAAAGTAGAAACATTGGTAGAACAAAGTAATCAAAATATGAAGGATACTGAAGCTTCTTTTATCGAGATTATAGAACAAATGAAAGAAACGAAAGAAAAAAATAGAGAAATTCAAACCGATTTAGACGAGTTTACGAGAGTAATCGGTGAAATTGCTAAAGCATCGTCTAACATCGCATCAGCTTCAGATAATCTTCTTCACACAACTAAACAATGGTAAAAAAGAAAGGTACCTGGCACCAGCGGGATCAGATTTAGAAAAAACTCTAATTAACTACCAATTTAAGATGAAAAAATATTTTAGAGGACTCACAGGACCTTATTTACTTAAAATCTATCATGTTATCAGTGTTAGCGGACTGAAAGGACCTTATTTGTAGCATTTTTTGTGTAAAAGGTTGAATTTTTATCCAATAAGAGCCTGAGAGTCCGTTAGACCTTAGAAAACACTGTTTTTTCCAGAAATAACGGCTCTTGAGTCCGTTTGTTGTAAAACAACAAGCGGTATCTGAGTCCTCACTAAAGAAAGAGATGCAAATCATAAATTGATTCGCACCTCTATTTTTTGTATTGTGTAATAATTTTTCTTCGATAACTGACACGTTAGCCCGATTTCTTTTTTGTTCTTATCTTTTAAATTAGTTAAGTGCAAGCATGCTTTCCATGTCATCTTTTGCATTGCTGATAAGTTGAAGATTAAATGCTTCTTGCAGTACATTTAATACCCCTGGTGTAACAAATTCAGGTGGCTTTGGTCCGATTCTAATGTCCTTAATTCCTAGGCTGAACAGTCCGAGCAGGATGGCAACAGCTTTTTGCTCGAACCATGATAACACGATGCTCACTGGCAATTCATTTACTTCACAACCAAATGCCTCTGCTAAAGCTATTGCAATTTTTACAGTTGAGACGGAATTATTACATTGACCTAAGTCTACAAATCTAGGAATGTTAGTTCCAGCGATCGTTCCGTATTCAACATCATTAAAACGGAACTTTCCACAGGATGTTGTTAAGATAATGGTGTCATTAGGGAGTGAAGTAGCCAACTCACGATAGTAATTGCCACCAGGACCAGGTGCATCACAACCAGCAATAACAAAGAAACGCTTTATTTTTCCCCCTTTAACCGCATCTATAATTTCAGGGGCTAAGCCGATTACGGTCTCATGATGAAAACCAGTTGTCAATGTATCTTCACTTTCCATATCAGCGTCAGGTAGTTCTAACGCTTTTTGGATTAATCCAGAAAAATCATCATTTTCAATCTTATGGACACCTTCTAAACCAGTAATATCATATGAATAGAATCGATCAGAATAGCTACCTTTAATTGGCATTACACAATTGGTTGTAGCAAGAATTGCCCCTGAGAATTTTTCAAACAAACGTCGCTGATCAAACCAAGCTTTACCGATGTTACCTTTTAAATGCGAGTACTTTCTAAGTTCCGGGTACCCATGTGCAGGTAACATTTCCGAGTGCGTATAAATGTTTACTCCTTTACCTTCAGACTGTTTTAATAATTCCTCAAGAGCGAGTAAGTTGTGTCCAGTGACGATAATTGCTTTTCCTTCCACTTTATTTTGACTAACAGTAATCGGTTGGGGAATACCAAGGCGATCTGTATGAGCTCGGTCTAAAAGTTCCATTATACGTACAGCAGCATTCCCGACTTTTAAAGCCATATCGATATGTTCTTGCATATTAAAGTTTGAATTCGTTAATGTCATATAAAGTGCTTCATGTGTTACTTTATCAACTTCTGGGTCTGAATATCCTAATTGTCTAGCATGAGTAGCATACGCAGCAATTCCTTTTAATGCAAAGACAATCGTATCTTGTAAGCTGGCTATATCTTCATTTTTTCCACAAACTCCAACGATCTTACATCCACCAGTAGGTGTTTGCTCACATTGATGACAAAACATAATGATCCCCTCCAATAATAAACATGTATTTAAAATACATGTTAAATGATTGGAAATAATTCTACTGTGATAAAAATCACACCTTCATTACTTTTCACAACTTAGCCAAAAAACTGTAATTAATTAGAAAATTCCGATTTATAAATATTCATCAATATGCATTGAAAAGTTTAGTAGATTTGCGTATTGTTAATATTAGATACATAGAAGGAGAGAATTTCATTGAGTCATTTGATAACACGTTGGTTATTTATTATAGTAGGATTATTGATAACATCATTAGGTTTAAGGATATTGGCCATCCACCATTTCACCTTTGGAGGTACTGCAGGAGTTGCTACCATATTAGACTTTTTAACGAATTGGTCTTGGGGAATTTTATTCTTTCTTGTAAACTTGCCGTTTTTCATCATCTCCATTCAAAAGCTAGGGATGAGGTTTACAATCTCAAGTCTTGTTTCTATTACCGCGATTTCTTTTATTAGTGAATGGTTCCAGTTTTTTCAAGTGACTCCTTTTCCAGATTGGCTTGCAACGATTGTTGCAGGACTATTTATTGGAATCGGCGTTACGCTTGTATTAAATAATGGTTCTTCACTCGGCGGTATTCACATCTTAGCTTTATACTTAGATCAAAAATTTAAAATTAATCGAGGGATTACTATCTTTGCAAGTGATTTCTTAATTATCTTCTTAGCTGGAATATTAGTCGGTTGGTCAAATGCGTTACTTTCTGTAGCTGCTATTTTTATTGCAAGTTCAATTATTGGGCGATATAAAAAGAGCCCTATTAATGAAAAACAAGTTCAAGAGGAAGATGCACAATTCCAAGCTATGTCAACACAAGTTCAAAAATAGACTGGAAATAAAAAAGCGGAAAGGTGAATTTTTTTCACCTTTCCGCTTTTTGTACGCTTGGCAAACTTTTCTTTTAATTTAATGTTCTTGCTCCAAGAAAGCGGGAGTTCCAGTATGAACCATCAATACTACTAATCGTTACCCCGGTTGATGAACCTGCATGAATAAATTGACGGTTACCTAGATAAATCCCTACGTGGGATGGCCCTGATTCATATGTTGTAAAAAAGACAAGATCCCCAGGTTGCGGGTTAGAGGTAGCGATACTGGAACCCCAAATAGATGATGTTGTTCTTGGAATGGACTTTCCATGTTGTTTATAGACATATTGTAAGAAGCCACTGCAATCAAATCCAGCCCTTGTTGTTCCACCCCATTTATAAGGTGTTCCTATTAAGGATTTTGCAGTTGAGATCACCGCCGTATTGGCTGGAGGTGTTGAAACAGTCTCCTCCACTTGTTTAGGCTTCTTATCAGCTGTGCCAGCAACTGTCGTTTCAGTAGCTGCAACGGTGTTTTCTACACGTGTATTTGCAGTTTCAGAAGTAACAACAGTTCGTTCTTGTTGAATATTTTGTGGTGCTCTCTGTTCTCTAGTTTTGTTGTAATCTGTATACGTCTTCTTTTTACTATCACTAGTCATATGTTGAATAGTCTGAGGACCTGCTATCCCATCAACATTTAGTTGATGAGCCTTTTGGTATTTAAGTATTGCAGTTTTTGTCTGTGGTCCGTATATTCCATCTACATGTTTATAATAGCCTAAATCTTGAAGTTTTTGTTGAATTAAGGTGACAGCTTTTCCTTTATCACCGACCTTCAATAAAAGCTCTGAAGAGAGCTCGGATATTTTCGTTAACGTTTCAGCTGGCGCTACGGAAAGAAGTACAGCAGTTGTATCGTTTATATCTTCTTGGTATTGCACAATGTCATTCGTTTTTTTCTTACTTTTCGTATGAAATACATCCGTATGTTCATGATAAAGATGGTTTAATGTCTTCTGACCTGCAATTCCATCAGTTTTTAAAGAGTGAGATCTTTGATAATCTCTTACTGCTTGTTTCGTAAGCGTTCCATATAGACCATCCATTTTCCCGTTATAGTAGTTAAAAGTAGATAAGAACATTTGCAACTGGAATACGGCTTCTCCTTCTTTACTGAAACTTAATGTTGAATACGGTTCGTACTTATTCTCTTCTTTTTCTGCTTTTGGTTCAGTAGATGTTAATGTTTGTTCACTAACATCTAATTCACTTGCACTTACATTCAACAATGAACTTAAAATGAGAGAGGATGCTAAAAGAGTTCCAGTCGAATATTTATAAAGAGTCATCATCTTCCTCCTAAGTTGATTTTTCATTCCATGCCCTGAATAATTCTTTACTGGTACAATGAATGATGTCAAAAATTCACCAACGAACATCATCATTTTCATATGTAGACTCCAAACAGAATTCGATATAAAATTTATGAAAATGACACTTTATGAGCTATTGTATGAGTGTTCCTAATCAATAGAACGAGATAGGTTTGTCTTGATACTTTATTACTAAAATAAATAAATTTGGGTTAGTATTCAATTGAAAATGGGATAATTCACATAGTAAAATGAACTGTCTAATCTTGGGACATGAGCTTAAAGAGAAATGAGGATCTTCAAAGAGGGAGGAAGTTAGTTGGAATTTCATTTTTTAGGGACAGGAGCCGGCGTACCATCAACAAAACGAAATGTGAGTTCACTGGCTATTCGTTTTTTACAGTGCAACGGAAGTGTGTGGATGGTTGATTGTGGGGAAGGTACTCAACAACAAATTCTGAGGTCTTCCATTAAGTTAAGTAAGCTTGAAAAAATATTCATTACACACCTTCATGGAGATCATATTTTCGGCTTACCAGGATTGCTTGGAAGCAGATCGTTTCAAGGGGGGATTACACCACTTACGATTTACGGTCCAAAAGGGATAAAAGCATATATTGAGCAATGTCTTTCTCTTTCAAATACAACTTTACTGTATCCTTTATCAGTTGTAGAGCTAGAAGAAGGGATCATATATGAAGATAAAGACTTTTCAGTTCAATGCGCATTGTTAGAGCATGTCATGCTTAGCTATGGTTTTAGAATAGAAGAAAAAGCTCAAAGTGGGGAGCTGCTAGTGGATAAATTAAAAGAAAAAGGAATTACGCCTGGGCCGTTGTATAAAAAAATTAAGGCTAAAGAAAAAATTCAATTAAATACAGGAGAATGGATTGATGGTGCCGAATTTGTTGGACCAGAAATTCCAGGTCGAATAATTACTATATTAGGGGATACAAAACCGTGTGAAGCAGCAGTTAAATTAGCTGTAGATGCAGATGTACTAATTCACGAAGCAACTTTCAGTATTGACAATCAAGAAATGGCTCATCAATATGGTCATTCTACAGCTTATGACGCTGCTAAAATTGCCAGAAATGCAGAGGTGAAGACGCTAATCTTAAATCATATTAGTGCCAGGTATGAGGGTAAATCGCATTTATTAGAAGCAGAAGCACGTGAAGTGTTTCCAAATACTTATATTTCTTACGATTCGTATATACATACTTTGTTGCGCAGTAAAAGCACCTAAGACCTATTGATAGAAAAAGAAAATATTCATTCCTCAGGAATAAAACTGTTCAATAAAAGACAAATTAATACCATTGAATTGTGATTGTAAAGAGGAGGAAAATGGTGTGGCTATCCATCAACAAGTAGATTTCTATTTATTAAAAGCAAATCAGGTCATTGAACAAGCACAAGAACAATTGAATTTAGGTATGCAAGTTCAAGAGGGAGATGCTGCCGAGTATACAAATGCTCAACAACAATTAGAGGAAATCAGTCAAGAAATTGAGGCGTTATCAAGAAGTGCAACGCCCGAACAAAGAGACCAGTTAGGTAGAGCACAACAACGTCTTCGACAACTGCAAAATCAAATGATCTTACAACGATCAGATTATTAATGAGAAAAAGAGGCTGACAAATCAGCCTCTTTTCTTTATGAGAGTGAACAATGAACACGAAGTCACCTAGATGGTGCCAGTGCCATTGTTATTGTTCAGCTTAGTCTTAGTTTGTGTCACTAAGACCGTTGCTTCTTTAATTACCAAGTGTAAGCTGCACCAACGATAATTAACAAGATGAATAATACAACAATTAGAGTGAAACCACCGCTATAAGTGTGTCCCATTCTAAGCACCTCCTAAAATTAATTCATCTTACAGTTATAAGCTATGTAAAAATTGTTCTAGGTGTGTAGGCGATCACCTAGAAAGTTTAACTTTTTTATAATTTAAAATATATTAAGAAATAAAAGGAGAATTATTAAAAATATGGTATTGTAGTAGTAAATAATTGTTTAGGAGTGTGAAACAAATGGTAGCAGAATTATTACCACCAGAACGAGTTTTAATGGGTCCAGGACCAAGCAATGTTCATCCACACGTCTTACGTGCCATGTCTACTCCATTGTTAGGACATCTTGATCCTGCGTTTTTAACGATTATGAATGAGACGATGGATTTATTAAGAAAAGTTTATCAAACGGAGAATAAATTAACGATTGCGATGAGTGGAACCGGTAGTGCAGGAATGGAGACTGTTTTTGTCAACTTGGTAGAGCCAGGAGATAAGGTGATAGTTGGAGTTAATGGTTTATTTGGAACACGTATGGTTGATGTTGCTGAGCGATGCGGTGCAACAGTGGTTCAAATAAGTGTGCCTTGGGGAGAAATTGTTGAGCCTCAAAAGGTAAAAGAAGCGTTAGATGCTCACCCAGATGCTAAATTATTCGCGGTCGTCCATGCTGAGACATCAACTGGAGTTAGACAACCACTAGAGAAGATAAGTGAAATTGTACATAAAACGGACGCTTTACTTGTGTGTGATATGGTTACTTCACTTGGCGGCTGTCCTACTGAAATTGATAAGTTGAAAATTGATGCTGCTTATAGCGGGACACAGAAGTGTTTAAGTGCACCTCCTGGTTTAGCGCCTGTAACAATGAGTGACCGTGCTGTTGAAGTTATGAATAAGCGCAAATCAAAAGTACAAAGCTGGTATTTAGATTTATCTATGATTGTCAGCTATTGGGGGGAAGAACGTTCCTATCATCACACAGCTCCGATAACGATGGCTTATTCATTACGTGAGTCATTACGATTAATTGTTAATGAAGGTGTAGAGAATGTCTATGCTCGTCATGCATTGTATGGAGAAGCCCTTCAACAGGGGTTAGAAGCAATGGGGCTTAAACTGTTAGTTAATAAAGAACATCGCCTCCATCAATTAACTTCAGTTTGTATTCCAGAAGGTGTGAATGATGCAAAGGTAAGAAATCGCTTGTTAGAAAAATATAATCTTGAAATTGGCGGCGGCTTAGGAGAGTTGAAGGGAAAGGTCTGGAGAATTGGGTTGATGGGTTATAACGCAAGACAACAGAATGTAACATTAATGCTTAGTGCTTTAGAAGACATTCTTTTAGAAGAAGGGGTTTCCATTGAACATGGAGCAGCACTTTCAAAAGCGAATGAAGTATTAAAGGAAAACGTATTGGTTTAATGAATATAATGTCTTAATACAAGGTACTATTTTATACTCCATTGAAAAAACACTGCATAGAGGAAATTTTCATTTGAGCTTGACTTAAAGGTAAATTATTAATTAAGTCAGGCTCCATTCTTTTTTCGAGGTGGCGCAGGTGGAGCCGGAATTAATTCTAACTTTTACAATATTAGCGGTTACAACCGTATTTTTTATGATAGGAAATATTCGTACCGACCTTGTGGCCTTATTATCGTTGTTAACCCTAGTATTAACCGGTATCATTTCAACACAGGATGCACTGAATGGATTTTCAAATTCTGTGGTTATTATGATTGCAGGTCTTTTTATTGTAGGCGGTGGAATTTTTCGAACAGGTCTTGCAAGTCAAGCAGGACAAATATTAATGAAGGCGTCAAAAAACAGTGAACTGAGGCTTCTAATTTTACTTATGATCATTGTAGGTATTTTAAGCGGTTTTATGAGTAATACAGGGACCGTTGCTGTTTTATTACCAGTCGTTGTGAGTTTGGCGATGAGTATGAAAAAGAGTCCTGCTAAATTTCTAATCCCACTAGCATTTGCCAGTAGTCTTGGAGGTGTCCTGACCTTGATCGGTACACCGCCCAACTTAATTGTAAGTCAAATGTTAGCCGATTATGGGTATGACCGGTTATCTTTTTTTGATTTTACACCATTGGGACTCGTTGCTTTTATAACAGGTATTATTTTTCTAGTTTTTTTCGGTCCTTTCTTGTTACCAAAAGATAGTCAATTTAATAGAGAACGGCGAGATGGTACAATAAGCGTCACGGAGATGGCAAAAAACTATCAAATTACTGATAAGCTATACACGGTGAGAGTTTTGCAAGGGTCTTACATGGCAAATCAAAAATTAGCAGATATTAGACTTCCTGCTAACTATCAACTATGCGTATTAAAAATTCAACGAAAATCAAAAGATGGAACAAAGATCTTGCCGGTGACTTATCATGAAATGGCAGGCCCAAAGAGCATAATTCACGAACAAGATATTTTATATCTGCAAGGGGCTCAAGAAAATATTGAAAAGTTCTGTAAAGACTATGGATTAAAGTTAACCACCGAGAGCTCAACAGATGCAGAAAAACTAGTTTCTAGAGAATTAGGAATTGCTGAAGTACTTTTAACACCACACTCTAGGCTTATTAATTCGACAATACAAAAATTAGCATTTAGAGAAAAGTACAACTTAAACATTATCGGCATTAATCGAAAAGGTCAGTATGTACTAGATAATATGTCCAATGTAAAGCTTCGTTTTGGGGATGCCCTCCTCGTTCAAGGGGCATGGCCTGATATTGAATTGTTAGCGAAAGAGACACAAGATGTGGTTGTTGTTGGACAGCCGCAAGAACAAGCTAGTATGGCAGCAGCTAGTGGAAAAGCTCCCATTGCTGGAGCTATAATGCTAATGATGTTAATCTTAATGACATTTGAGATTGTACCTGCTGTAACAGCGGTTATAATTGCTGCTGTATTAATGGTCATTACTGGTTGTTTACGTAATATGGACGATGCATACGGAAGAATTAATTGGGAAAGCGTAATTTTAATTGCTGCGATGCTACCAATGGCAACGGCTCTTGAGAATACTGGTGGAGTACAATTCTTAGCTGATGGGCTTGTCTCAGTTTTAGGCGGGTATGGTCCACTCGCTGTATTGGCAGGTTTTTATTTAGCAACAATGTTCTTTAGTCAATTTATTTCAAATACAGCCACAGCGGTTTTGTTTGCACCAATTGCAGTTACAGCAGCGGTCAATATGGGAGTTAGTCCTTATCCATTGCTATTATCTGTAAGTATTGCTGCTAGTATGGCATTTGCCACACCAGTGGCTTCCCCAACCAATGCTCTCGTTATGACAGCTGGGGGATATAAGTTTAGTGATTTTGTTAAAATTGGTGTACCGCTTCAACTGATTTTATTTATCGTTATGTTGTTTGCCATTCCTTTTTTCTTCCCATTTTGATAGAGGTGGTTTTATGAAAGAGATATCGAGACATCAACTAATTCAAATGTTAGGAAGTCAAGTAGGAGTATCTTTAGTTTACTTTTATTCCCCTTTTTGCGGGACGTGTAAGTTAGCAACAAAAATGTTAGAAGTGATTACAACTGAGATACACCCAGCTTTACAAATTAATAAGTGTAATATTAATGCAGTTCCTGATGTTGCTCAGTCATTAAAAATTAAAAGTGTACCTTTATTATTAATTATTAAACATGGAAAAATTGTTGAGGAAGTTTACGCTTTTCGTTCAATAGAGTTTTTGGGCAAAATACTTGAACCGTACTAATATGTAGTTTTAAATTTGATTTAGATGTTTTTACTATAGTATGATGATTTTGTATGGAATGGAAAGGTTTATTAAAAGGCTCTTTTCTTCTCTAAGAATGTTGCTCGTTGTTTTAGTTGACACAAAAAATGAGTACAGCCTTTTGAAATAACTTTTAAACATCAGATTGTGGAAGGGGAAAGAAATATGTCAATGTCTTATGAAGAATATATGCGTCAAGTGGTTCAGCCTATGCGTGCAGAACTAACAAATGCAGGTTTTACAGAACTAACTACTGTAGAGGAAGTTGAAAATTTCATGGAAACCGTAGAAGGAACAACACTTGTTGTTATCAACTCGGTTTGTGGCTGTGCAGCTGGACTAGCTCGTCCGGCAGCTGTTGTTTCTCAAAATAACGAAAAGAAGCCAGATCACATTGTAACTGTCTTTGCTGGACAAGACCGTGATGCAACTGCAAAACTACGTGAATATATTACAGGCTATGAACCATCTTCACCGTCAATGGCTCTTTTTAAAGGGAAAGAAATCGTACATTTCATCCCGAGAGAGCAAATTGAAGATCAATCCGTTGAAAGTATCGTTACTAATTTAACTTCTGCATTTAATACTCACTGCTAGAACTTGTTCTATGGATATTTCAAGTATTCGCTTATTTGACATTCAAGAAAGTCGTGAAGTCAGTTTATCAGAATATAGAGGTAAACCGTGTATAATTACATTTTGGACGTCTTGGTGTCCTGATTCTCAGCAGGATCTTGTCCGAAAACATCAGCTCTATCAGAAAATGGATAAAAATGAATTAGGTTTTATTACGATTAATGTCGTAGGGCGAGAAGGAAATAAACTTGACGGAATTAAGTACGTAGAACAAAACCAGTTTCAGTTCCCAGTATTATTAGACGAAGGTACAAAAATTTATGATTTGTTCGAATGTAAAGGTGTACCTACTACGATAATACTAAATAAGGAACTCGTCGTGATAGAGACGTTTGGTGATCGAACATCTTTCATTGAAATAATGAATGGACTTGCAAAAGTAATGTAAGGCTGTGTTAATAGAGTCTCTATTGACACAGCCTCTATTTATACATAAACACTATATTATCCGATCTAAAGCACATAGTTAGAACAGAATGTAATGATATGGTAGCATAATAATAATAATAAATAAAAATGCGCAGTGGAAGGATGATGATCATGTATATAAAAACAATTGAACCGACTCCGAGTCCAAATACAATGAAGTTAATACTATCTGAAACGTTGGCAGCAGGTAAACGTAATAATTATACAAAGGAAAATGCACATGAAGCACCTGAATTCATTCAACAACTGTTTACGGTTGAAGGGATAAAAGGGGTTTATCACGTTGCGGATTTTATTGCGCTAGAGAGAAATGCCAAATTCGATTGGAAAGTTATCTTGCCAAAAGTTCGTGAAATTTTTGGAGAGGAACCGGTAAATGAAAAAGAGGGCCAAGTTTCACAAAATAATGAGCAGTCATTTGGAGAGGTTCGAGTACAGCTTCAAATGTTTAAACAAATTCCAATGCAAGTGAAAGTAACGGATGGAGAGCGTGAAGTACGTGTTGGTTTGCCTGAACGGTTTATGGCTGCATTACAAAAAGTTCAATCAGATAACGATAATGTTGTATTAGAACGAAAATGGGTAGAGCAAGATGTAAGGTATGGTGAGCTAGAAGAGGTTGCTAACACCGTTGCTGAAGAGATTGAAGCAGCCTACTCAGAGGAACGAATTAACCAGCTACTAAGTGGAGAAAGTTCATCAAAACAAGTCGATAAGCAAAACCTGTATAAAAAAGTAACATTGGAGATGTTAGATAACCCCGATTGGAAAAAACGTTATGAGGCTCTTGACCGAATGAATCCAACAGATGAAGATCTTCCAATCTTGTTAAAAGCATTAGAAGATGAGAAAGCCTCCATTCGCAGACAAGCGACTGTATATTTAGGAATGCTTGAAGATGCGGGGCTTCAATACTTATATAAAGCCTTAAAAGATCAGTCGGTTACAGTAAGAAGAACAGCAGGCGATTGTCTATCAGATATTGGTAATAAAGAGGCGACCCCGGCAATGGTTGAAGCATTAAAAGATGAAAGTAAACTGGTTCGTTGGCGTGCTGCGATGTTCCTTTATGAAGTCGGCGATGAGCAGGCACTTCCTGCATTGAAGGAAGCTAAAAATGATAGTGAATTTGAAGTTAGTATGCAAATTAATATGGCTATTGAGCGAATTGAAAAAGGGGAGGAAGCTAAAGGTTCTGTTTGGAAACAAATGACGGAAGCAGTATTAAAAAAAGATAGCAATGATTAGATTACGCAGATGCATGAAACGAATTTCAGGAAAAAAATCAGGTAGATACTATCCTTTTTATGGGCAAATGTTCCAATTAATGAATATTCACGCTAAAATAAAATGAGTATGTTATGGGGGGTTTGTTAAGTGAACAAAGAAGAGTTAATTCAACAATTAACCGAAAAACAATTAGATGATATTATTGAATTAATTGAAGATGCTGAAGAAGGATACTTAGAGGAACTGGAACTCGTTGAGTCTTTAGGGTTGGTTCACGATGATGAATTGAACACTAAAGTGATTGAACTATTAAAGTCATTAGGTGTGAATATCATTTATGTCACAGACGATGAGTAGTCAAGAGTTTTTGAATACACGACCTGCTCCGAGTCGTGCGATTGCTAGAAAAGCACTGACGGTGTGGCGGATCCGAGCAGGTATTGAATCTCTATTTGTCGCTTTAGTTCCAATTGGGTATGGTATTCTAATGCTCTATTTTCCAATGCCTGTTTGGATGTTGTATATCTTAATTCCTGTATTTGTTATTTTTGTTATTGTAAATGTCATTGTAGCCCCTTATTTTCGCTGGAAGAGATTTAAATATGAAGTGTATGATGAGGAAGTTGAACTGCAATATGGTGTAATTATTGTAAGGCGTACCTTAATACCAATGATTCGGGTACAACATGTTGATACAGAACAAGGACCGCTATTACGCAAATTTGATTTAGCCGCTGTAACCATTTCAACAGCAGCAACGACGCACCGAATTCCAGCTCTAACGACTTCAATTGCAGATGAATTGAGAAATCAAATTGTTAAATTAGCAGCCGTGGCGGATGATGATGCCGATGAATAATGAAAGTATTCGACTTCATTGGTCAGCGATTTTGATTTCTTTTTTTACTTCATTAAAACATTTGATTGTCCCTATACTCTTTGGGTTAATATTTGGAACGACAAGAGATACAACGCTATTTGGATCGATCTATTTTTATATCATTCTTTTCCTTATGCTTTTTTCACTCATACATAGTATTTTGTATTGGTTCACCTTTCGTTATGAATGGATTGAAGGAGAACTGAGAGTGAAAGAGGGCGTCTTCATCAAGAAAAGGAGATATATCCATCTAGAGCGCGTACAGAGCGTTGATCTGACTTCAGGATTAATACAAAGGTTGTTCGGATTAGTAAGTGTAAAAATTGAAACAGCTGGCGGTGGGAACGAACCTGAAGTTCATTTAATTGCCGTAAGTAAAGAAGAAGGTATAAAGACTCGAAATTATCTTTTACAAAAGGATGGTTCATTTCAATCGAATGAAACTCCAGTTGAAGACGGCTTTCAGAAAGAGCTTCAAATAGAAGAAGCTAGTAAATGGGTACTCTCCAAAAAAGATTTGATGGTCGCATCGATGACTTCTAGTGGTATTGGTATCGTTCTGTCTGCCGTCATTGCTTTGTTTCCGCAGATTGAACAATTCTTTTCAATCACGATATTTGAGGAGTTCATTGAGTATTTTACAGGTACGTCTTACGTAGTAGTTTTACTTTATAGTTTGTTTATCATTGCGATTGCTTGGCTCATATCGATTGTCATTACAGTATTTAAGTACGGGAACTTTTCTGTTGAAAAAATTGGTAATGAGCTAACGATTACAAGGGGCTTACTTGAAAAAAGACAACTTACGTTACAAACTGACCGGATAACGGCTGTAAGAGTCGTCCGGAATATATTTCGTCAACCGTTTGGTTACAGTGCTGTATATGTCGAGAGTAAAGGTGGCGGGACAAATGAGGAGCAAAGATCTACAGTATTGTTTCCACTGATCAGACATCGTGATATCAATAAAACACTTGAAGTTTTTATATCCGAATATAGGATGAGCGAAGAGCTAGAGCGATCACCAAAACGAGCCTGGATCCGATTCCAATTTCGAATGTTGTTATTGCCGGTTTTAATCTTTGGTGCGATTGCTTATTTCTTTCCATCTGTCGTTTATTTTGCGGGTATTTTCGTTATCCTTTCGCTTGTAGGTTTTTTACAATATCGTGATGCAGCTATCGGAATAAAGGATAATCAAGTAATCTTATCATACCGAGTCCTGTCTAAGAATATCGTTTTAATTAGAAAAAATAAGGTGCAAAGCGGAGAGCTGGTTTCTTCACCTATCCAACGTTATCGGTCATTAACGACAATACAATTGTCAGTATTATCTAGCTTGTTTGGTAAGACGTTTTCGGTTGTTGATTTAGATCGTAAAACAGGGCTGGCCTTGTTATGTTGGTTATCACATAGTAAAAAGGAGTGATCTATGATCACTCCTTTTTACATATAGAAATCTATGAATTGAGTATAAGCTTCGCCGTTAAACGTGCACTTGCGTTTTTCTATGTCTAGCTCCAGGCGCCATCGGCTCGAGGTCGCTTCGTCCATCAACGTGTCCAAAAAACGGACACTACTGCTGGCGCTCCAGCGCTTGTCGCCGATAACCAGGCTCCTTCCGCTTTTCTTATCTTCATGATGTAAATGAGTTTGTGTAAGTAACGATAGAACGAATCCCTGTAGAGGAGGTTAACTCAAAGCGATCATAAACGGTATCTAATCCTTCATTTAATTTACGTTTATAGTGATGTTGAATAATGATCATGTTGGTCTGGTCTTTATACGTAATAAAGTTTGTACCAATAAACTCTTTTTGTTCAGTAGAAAATAATAGTTGCCCTACTAAAGAGTTATGACAGTTTATCATTTGTTTATGAGTTAAATGATTTGTTTTTAAAAAATGTTCAAATGACTGAAGAGCTGGTTTATCAAGCTCATTTAATAATAGTTCATACGGTTCTAAATGTTTTTTGTTTAGACGAAGAACTTTATCTTCCTTCAGTTTGTATTTTTTACCAGATAATGCTTCGAACAGCCATTTTGAGTAATATGCCCCTTTTACCCAGCCACGACTAGTTTTTAATTCAAATTCAAACGGACAACCATCCAACGGGACTTCTTTTTTATGAATTTCCTCAACTAAAATAGGACTGTTATTTCGATTTTCCAATGTATAATATAAGTAATCTGTTTTCTCACTATCATCTGCTTCTATTAGTGATAAATCTTCTAGAATTGAAGGAGCCCGTATAGGTTCGACTTCATGAAGATAACCAGCTAATGCTTCAAAAATACTAGAATGCTCTTTACTTTTATCTTTATGATAGTTAAGTTGCTTAATTATCGCTAATTCTAGACCTTTCTTGTAGGTAATAGCAGCACTGTCGGCTTCAAAGGTTACAATCTTAGTACCGCTTACTTCAATTGTTTCTCCTTCAGAATAAAGAGGTAAACCAAGTTCTACACCGTTTCTAATAGTAGGTTTTGGTAGAGTTTCGACAGAGACGATCTTCACTAATCCTCGCCACGGTTTTCTAGGTGTTGTAATAACTTCTTCGAGTGTTCCAATATATTGTCCTTGTTCGTTCTCGTTTATAATAACTAGTTTTCCTACTAGTGTTTCAGCTTGTTTTCGGTCCATGGTTACCCTCGCTTTATGAAAAAATATGTTCATAGAAATTTGGAATGTGGTATATTTTCATTTTATCTGATAAATGGGCTTCTGTAAATTTCGTTTATGAAATCCTCGCTAGAAAAGTAGGTATAGTGAATGGATTAAAGTGAAAAAGGCCGACATCGTGTCAGCCTTTTACATTACCGTTTTTTCTTAGCAAGGTAGTCTGCAATGCCCATTGCACAAACAGATGAGTCTAGTTTAATAAATTCATACACAGGGTGTGTTTCAGGAATATTATGCTTTTGTAAATCTTCCTTTGCAGCTAGTAACAGTTGTTCCGCAATCCAGTGGTGGTCTTTTCCTGTTTCCTCAGCTTTTTCCCCAATCTCAACAAAAATAGGTAACCATGTCTTAATCTGCTTGTACACTTCCTCAACATCCCGGGCGACATTAAAGTGACCAAAATAAACACAGTCCACATTCAGGGCATAAATTCTTTCTAAAGAAGCTAACATGGCATCAGGCTTAAATTGATTTGGTGATGTTGATGGAAGATAAAGCTGAATATCAGTACCTTCAAGGACTTGATTGTAATTTACACCAATTGTATCACCTGTGAAAATACCATTACTGACTGGATCATAAATACTAAAGTGATGATCACTATGTCCTGGTGTATCGTAGAAAGTGAGTTCACATGTTTCACTCAATGCTATAGTTTCTAAATCTTCTTTAATAATCACTTTTTCTTCAGGAATAGGTAAGATTGGATCAAATAATCGATCGAAGTCATCTCCATAAACAGCTTTTGCTCCTAAAATGAGGCGGGATGGGTCAATTAAATGACGAGCACCTTTAGGATGGACGACTACTTTAGCGTTTGGGCAATCTTTTAGTAGTAATCCAGCGCCACCGGAATGGTCTAAATGAATATGGGTAACAATTATGTATGCAACGTCATTAGGGTCAATTTCCAGCTCTTTAAGACCGTTTAAAATATGAGGAACAGAAAGACTCGGTCCAGTTTCTACAAGTGCAATTTTTTCATCTTGGATAACGTATGTACCTGTACGATAAGGTAACCCAAGGTCAAACCCATCAATGAGATGAATTCGATTTCCCAAATCAAATATTTTTTGTGTCATAGTTTCCTCCTTTTTCAATTCCTTCCATATTTGAAAACCCTTACAATCAGAGTTTATAAGAAGGGACGAGCGATGTAAAGCAGTTTAATTACAATCGATATAATATTTCTAAAATTTAAACGATTAAAAGTTAAAAACAGGTGACACTCATGTCACCTGTTTTGCTATTCGTATCTGTCATTTGTATATCTTAAATGATTAAGCTTTAATAAATGCTCCATCCGTTGGACTCGTGCTTTTTCAAGGTCCTCTTTTAAACGGATGAGAGTTAACTCCATTTTAGATAAAGTTACGAACACATTTTCTCGCTGTTCTTTTTTGTTCTCAGGAGATAAAGAGAGATACGTATGGACTAGGTTAGGAATGTCTTCATTTAGCATCCGCTTCATCATATGTCTTTCTTCAATTTCAAGTAACGAAAAGTCAGGTAGTAACATTTCAGTATGATCGATAATTTGTTCTAATCTCTTTTCAATAAGTGGGTCAATATGAAGCTTACGAGTATGGCTGATTAATCGATTTGTTTCCATCACTAAACTTTTCACTTGATCATTACTTTTTAGTTGATTCGTTTGCGGAATGTAATTTTCTTCTTCGTTATCACTTTGAATAAGTTGTCCAAGTAGGGCATCATCTAATTTATCAATTTTATAAAATAAATTTTGTGTATATGGTGATTTTTTGACACTTCGTACGAAAGTTTTTTTATTTTTCGTGTAGTGAATGGATGCTTCTTTACATTTTCCAACACCGTGATCTGCTTTAAAGTACTTACGATAACAGTGAATGTAAATACGTTTTTTATACTTTGATTTAGAGTAGTACGTATCTAGGATCGTTAGGCTAATCATTTTCTTTTTAATTTTTACAGTGATGACATATTCATGATGCTTCTTTTTTACGGTCCGATTTTTACTATATTTACTCGATTGCTTAATGACATGCTCTAGAATGCGTTCAGCTTCATGTAAAGTTTCCAGAGTAGCTTCGTCTGATAAAATTTCATCTTGGACGGGACGAAGTCGATCAGGTAAAATACTTTCTATCCAAGGAATTTCTAGTAAACGATTTAACATCGCTTTCGCTCCTTTAAAGGCCAATGAGCACTCTTACTGAAGTAACTTTGTTTTCATTCGATCATTTAATTCATCTATTTCTGCGATAAATCTTTTTCCACTGGAAATGATGCGCTCATTTGATTGCTCAGTAAGTTGGATAGCAGAAAACACATCCTCATAGGCCTTTTTAAATGATTCAAGAGCAATTGCTGGCTCTTCTAAAGTTTTTAAGGTCTGTTCTGTATTATCTTTTAACATCTGTGCATTGGTAAGTAACATGGATTCTGTCGCTTGATTAACATTTTGAACGGCTTTGATCACTTTTTGCTGATTCCCTAATGCAAGTTGGATAGATGCAGTTACTGTTATAATGTTTTTCGTCATAGTAATTGCGTTAAATATCGCTTCTTCTAGCTTATCATTATTCTCGATAATAAGATCGATAGAAGCAACGGATTGTTGCAATACCATAATTGCCTGCGACATATTTTTTATACGGGAAATGACTTTTTGCTGTCCTTTTTGCAAGGCAGTGGGGTTATCTTTCCATTCTTCCGTTGTCATTTCAGCTTCAAGCATACTATTTAACTGTTTACCAATTTCGATTTGCTCATTTAAGTTCGTAATACGCTCTCTTGCAACTACTTTTAATTCTTTTAGCATAAGTGAATCTTCCTGAAGTTTATCTTTACCGTGGAGCAGACCTTCAATAATGGCCTCAATTTGAGCTTCAACAGTTTGATACTTTTTAGCATATTGTTCAATTGGACTGCGACGTAATACTTTATTAACGAATTTTTTTAGTTGACCGTCTTTTAAATAATCAGGTTCGAGTTCACCCACAACTTCCTTTAACTTATGTAGTTGAGCAGGCAAGTCATTATTTGGCTGCGACAACATCTCTTTTACAGGTCGTTTCAAGGCCTCAAGAGATTCCCCTGCTTCTTTTTGAGCAGCTTCACCAAGTCCGCCGATTTTATGTAATACTTTATCTACATCTTGTTCTTCTTTAAACATTTCAAGTAATTCTTTTGAATACGTTTCTTTTTCAGTCATTTTAATGCCTCCTCTTCCATTCGTATTATTATTTACGATTTGAGTGAAATAAAGTTTCATACTATACTATGTCTAAAAATTATACCAATCTTTTACCTTTACCTACAAGGAGTGTCAATGATGTGTTTAATTAATTTTGCTTATAAAGCACACGACCAATACGATTTAATCTTAGCTGCGAACCGAGATGAATTCTTTATAAGGCCGACAGCAAAAGCCAATTATTGGAAAGAGGTACCTGGTCTCATTGCAGGAAAAGACCTCGAGCAAGGTGGAACGTGGCTGGGTGTTACAAAAGAAGGGCGTTTTGCTGCACTTACAAACTATCGTGAAGTACGAGAAAAGAAAGATGAAAAGTCTCGTGGAGAATTAGTGGTTAATTTCTTAAAAAGTCAATTATCCGCAAGAGACTACTTAAACATGGTAAGAGATCACAGGAATGAATATTTAGGATTTAATTTGTTATGTGGTACTGTAGAGGAACTTTTTTATTACTCGAATCGTGAAAACACCATTGAAAAAATACAACCTGGGATTCATAGTGTGAGTAATGCTTTCTTAAATACGTCTTGGCCAAAAGTTGAGCGTGGGAAAACATTAGTAGAACAAACTCTTCAAATCGAGAAAGAGGATATTATAGGGCAGTTATTAGATGGTCTTACAAACGACGAAAAAGCAGAAGTACAATTATTACCTGAAACAGGGGTAGGGATAGAGCTAGAAAAACAATTATCGCCGATGTTTATAAAAATGGAGACTTACGGAACGAGATGTTCCACAGTTATAACGATTAGCAAATCAAAGCAATTGACCTTTTGTGAACGAACTTATGTACAAGGTCAAAAAGCATATGAAGATCAAGTTTTCCAGTTTGAAATAGGAAAATAGATACATTAGTGGATAAGTAGGAAATAAATATGAGTACATTGAACTTAATGAATTGGCTGTTAATTAGAGTAAAAGTCAAAAAAACGCCTAAAACCCATCTATTAGAGAATATATACCTATGATAATATAAGAATACTAGATAAAAAGAGGTGTAGACAGGGTGGGGGAGTAGTCTTTATGGACTTAGTGAAACAACGACTTTTAGTAGTTCTATCGGCTTTGCTATTTGTAGTCGTTTGGAGTTTTGTAATTATACAATTAGCTTCAGCACAAGAAAAATCGAAGACAGGAATGGCGGTTTCTCGCTTAGAACGAATAAGCGTCGAAAAAGAAAAGGTCGATATATCCTGGGTAGAAGATTGGGATGCTCGTATTCTGAAGACAGAACATCAAGTTAGTGGAACAAAAGAAGTGGGTAAAAGGGATTTAAGAACTGTCAGTTTTAGTGATATTGATACATCAGATGGTGTACCGATAGATATCATTTTAAAAAGGCTTGAACTTAAATAAATCGTAATTCGTTACAAAAACTAAAATATTTGTTAATATAGAGAAAGAAATGTTAGGAGATTGTATATATGGATCCAGGAATGATGATTGTTTTATTAGGGTTTGGCTTTTTTCTATTAACTGGGATGTTTGGTGCTCTAGGTTTTTTCTTCATTATGAAGGCAAATAAGCGCCTAGCTGCTATATTTTTTGCAATTGGTTTTTCTTGTATAGCCATATTTATCATATCTTTGTTTACATTTTTATAATTTTAGAAGGTCAAGCTGCATTTTGCAGCTTTTTTCATTTGTAAGGGGAGCAGATATATATGAGTATGAAGTGGAATACAATTATAGGTTTGATCTGCTTTTTAACAGTGGCATTGTACTTATTATCGGTTTTTTATTCTAGTATGCTATTGAGTGTGTCGTATAGTTTATTAGCAGCAGTTTTGTTGTTTGCTGCGTTACCTTTTGTTAGAAAGAGCAGCATTTTCATTACTATTCCATTATTAACGATTGGAATGGTTGTTTTTTTTGTTGAGGAATCGGATGCGACCTCTTTTTTATTAGCTTTTGGCTATAACATTAATTTATTATCCCTCTTTTTGCTCGTACCGTTAATAGGGGTGTTTATCTCGTTAGCTGGTTTATTGACAACGTTAAAAGTCCGTATTGAACGATTGGAACAGGAAAATAACAGTAATTCGCATCCTTACCGCCTAGGATTTCTACTAACAGCAACGATGGGGGCCGTACTTAATTTAGGGTCTATGGTTCTAGTACATCGAATTATTGAAGGAAGTTTATCCAACTTTTTTAAAAAGAAAATGGTAATGATCTTACTCCGAGCTTTCGGGTTTTGTATGTTCTGGTCCCCGTATTTTGTAAATGTGGGACTTGTGTTAGTACTTTTCGATGTCTCATGGAGTTCAATCGGGTTATACGGACTAATCATTGGAATGATTTACACGGTAATTTCCATCATCTTCTTTCCTCGATTGAAATTTGAACATGATGAAAATCATGTTCTGCCTAAAGGTGTGAAAAAAGAACATGAAAAAGAGCTTCCATCCCTGCGTTTATTAGTTCTGTTTGGTTTAGGGCTGTTTTTAAGTTCATTCCTATTGGAATTCATCCTGCCCGTTAATATGTTAACCGTTGTATCTCTGCTCGGATTTTTCTATCCACTATTATGGGCTGTTTTTTCAAGACAGTTCAAAGATTATATAAGGGAACTGGCTTCTTATATTAATCAATGTTTTGCTCGTTTGAAAAATGAAATTGTTATTTTTATTAGTGCCGGATTTTTTGGTGCAGCACTATCACTAACCGATATGGGAGTCCATGTATCTCAAATGATCTTGACAGTCTCTCAAGGATATATTTATGTAATGGCTTTAATTGTCATTAGTTTTGCGGTACTTTTATCAATTTTTGGGATTCATCCCGTTGTTATCGTAATTGGGATTGGTAGTGCACTGTCACCGCAACTTTTTTCTGTTAGTTCTGAGTTCATGGCCATCCTTTTGTTGATTGCATGGACATTAGCAACGCAAGTGTCACCTTTTTCTGGATCGGTTTTAATGGCTTCTGGATTGATGAACTATTCTTCTATTGATATTGCCAAAAAGAACAGTCAATTTGTCTTTGTTTGTATGTTTGTATTAGCATTATTCCTCTATCTGTTCCATTGGTTGCAGCTATTATAAAAGGGGAGATCAACTTTGAATAACAAAAACTCTAATATTTTTACATACGTATTGCTAATGATGGTTATGGTTATTTGGGGGATGAATGTCGTATTTATTAAAATGCTTGTTGACGTTTTCCCAACGGTTACCATGACGTCTTTTCGAGTATTCTTAGCGGGAGTTGTAGCAATTACAGTATGTATACTGATTAAACAATTAAGGAAATTTACAAAGGTAGAATGGAAATACATTTTTATAGCAACGATTTTCGGAGTGACGGGTCACCATTTTTTCTTGGCCTGGGGTTTAACAATGACAACCGCCTCTAACACAGCATTAATATTAGCATTACTGCCTCTAACAACATCAATTTTGGCTTCTGTCATGTTAAAAGATTCATTATCGAGGTTACGGGTTATTGGTATTGTTTTCGCTTTCTGTGGTGTAGCTTCAATCATTTTACAAAGTGGAGAAAGTTTCACATCGATAAATGCGGGAGATGTCTCTATATTTATTGCGATGTTCGTTCAGGCGGTTTCTTTTATATATATTAAGAAAGGAACAAATACGATTGATTCAAGAGTAATGACAGCAGTAATGTTAGTTGTGGGATCCAGTTTTTTATTTGTGATCAGCTTATTTGTAGAGCCGGCAGGAACGTCTCAAATGATCGAACAAACTGGGTGGATCTGGGGCATCTTTTTAGTTTCTTCGATTTTCGCTACAGCTTTAGGTCATTTCTTATTTAATGCTGCGATCCACCGACTTGGGGCAGGGCAGACGGCTGTATTTAATAATTTTGTTCCTTTCTTTGGATTAGTTTTTTCAGCTTTATGGTTAGGCGAACAAATAACGTTATTACAATTAACTGGTTTTGTTTTTATCGTACTAGGCGTTTTATTAGGTACCGGTTTCATTGATGAATATGTGACGAGGCGAGTATTTAAAAAGAGGAATGTGCAAAAGGTAGGTTAAAGAACTGCCGAATGGCGAGTCTTTAAGCGAAGACAAGTGTCATAGTCATAGTAAGCTCTCTAGAAATTGCTTACTCGTCGAATGTAATTCTTTGCTAAGAATTTATAAAGAAAGCCCCGAATAACCTCATTAGGTTAACTCGGGGTTGTTTAGTCGTTTATTAAGTGCTTCCTCATTTGATAGAGTTGTTTTTACCCTACATTGTAAGAAACTTCAGGGAAAATGGTGGTTCGTAATTGTTGTTCTTCTTCTTCTGTTAAAGGAACGAGAGGAAGGCGAACTGAACCTACCGTAATTCCTTTCATGTTTAACGCTGCTTTAACTGGTGATGGACTAGGTGCTGTAAATAGTGATTTCATTAATGGTAATAAGGTGCGATGTTGTTCCGCAGCTTCATATACATTTCCTTTCAAGAAACTTGTTACCATGTTTTGCATTTCATTCCCGATAATATGAGCAGAAACCGAAACAATGCCTGTACCTCCAATGGATAAGATCGGTAATGTTAGACTATCATCTCCACTATAGAGGCTAAAGTTGCTATCTGTTTCACTAATAATCTTTGCCATTGCTTCTAAGTCACCGCTTGCTTCTTTCGTTGCAACGATATTAGGAATTTGTGATAAACGGACAGTCGTTTCTACTGAAATGTCAACTGCGCTGCGCCCAGGAATGTTGTAGATCATAACAGGCAGTTTCGTTTGCTCTGCGATCGCTTTGAAGTGTTGATAAAGGCCTTCTTGAGAAGGTTTATTATAATAAGGGGCAACGAGCATGATGCCATCGACACCAATTTCTTCTGCTTGTTTTGTTAATTCAATGGATGCTGCTGTATTGTTTGAACCTGTTCCTGCAATGACAGGTACTCGACCGTTTACAACCTCAACAACCTGTTTGAAAAGTGTGAGTTTTTCTTCTGCAGATAAAGTAGGCGATTCACCTGTAGTTCCTGCGACAACGAGTCCGTCGGAACCATTGGCGATCAGGTGATTTACTAATTGCTCCGTAGCTTGCAGATCGAGATTTCCATAAACGTCAAACGGTGTAACCATTGCTGTTAAGACTTTTCCAAAATTCATTTTAGCTTCCCCCTTAGTGCATTTCAAATACAATTTTATAACAATAAAAAGCAACAATGAGAAGAGCTGCTCATTGTTGCTAGGAATGACATTTACCATTATCCTTGCGTAAGATAGCCCTCCATATAGTATGTACTATATGACAGTTCTGCATTTATTCAATACAGACCCAGCCCTTGGTTAGTATGAGAACCGTAGACTTCGGCAAATCCCCCTTTCAACAATGTTCAATAGAGCTCATCCTCCTCGCATTGTTTACTCATGATCTTTGCACCTCTATCCTCACTTCAATTTCGAAGTAAAGAATATTCACTTGTTGTTGTGTCTACCTTATCAAATTGTAGTATTGATTGCAATGGTTAATCGAAAATTCTTTTAGGTTTTCTAAAAATCTCCCTCGCTTTTCTAATTTCCTATAGTTTACAGGGTTATTATGTTGAAAAAAATTAAACGATAATAAAAGAAAGGGGAGTGTACCGTGAAAAAAGTATGTTTCTGCTTTTTATCGTTAATGGTTTTAGTTATTGTTTCAACTGCTTGTGGTACAGGAGCAGGGGTACAACAAAATGAACAAAGAATTCTTGAAGAACAACAAGTTCCAGAGTTAGATCCAGAGATGGCTGTTGATGGGAGAACCCCATTAATGAGTAGACAACTTATTACTTCGAGAAGAAATACAGGGCATGGGACAAATACTAGAACTGATAATGCGGATTACATTGAATTTTATAATGGAAACAGACCTTTAACGAAGCAACTGTTGCAATTCGAAGAAGTTGAAGACGCACATGTTTATATTCAAGGTAGAATAGTCTTAGTAGGTGTTTATACAACAGAAGAGTGGAACGATGAAATAGAAAACAAGGTGAAAGAAACAGTACATTCAGCTATCGCAAATGATGTGGAAGTTCGCGTCGTCATTCATGATGATCAAGGTTTTTCCGAATTCCAAAGACAACTGTATAACTTGAGAGAGGGAACACCTTATGAAGAAGGTATAGATTCTGAAAACTTCATGAGGGACCTTGGTAGAATTTTACAGCGTCCATTTGAACGCGCAAGAGTAATTAATTAATTTTTTCTAAAGTGCCAGAACAAACCAATACCTTGAAAGATCTACGATTTGTTTCTTTTAAGTGTAAAAAGTGATGCTGGCACTTTTTCGTTTGTCAGCGATCAGCCGTTATGATATTTTTATTTGTTTTTTTCTTGGCTTCCAGTTGTCCATCTGCATATCCAAGATAGTATGTACTTCTAATGATACGTTCGATCTCATCTTGTGTTTGATAAGAGATTTTGACACCATCCATCAGTTGAAGGCGTTTAAGAATTTCCTGACAGGCTATTTTTACACCATCCACAAATACAACTCCTTACACATTGAAGTAGAAGAAAGTACTTTTAAACAAAGGGGTTAACTATATGAGTATAGTGGTAAAGATACTTTTATTATAACAATAGTAGCCGTGAAAGGTAAATTATAAATGGTAATTTATTTAGCCATCTTCACATTCATACAGGTTGTTTGCTGGGCTAGGTTCAACAGCCTGTCCAACTCTTGACTGCACTTAACCGTTGCCTCGGAAGTGTAGCCATATTTTTCAGCTAATAAGATCATCTGACTTCTTTTTCGTTCAATCGCATACAATAACATTTCTTCCACTCCATTTTTTTATCAATATTAATTTGTGTAAACTTATTGTCTCATTGCTACTATGTGAGAAAGTTTGAATTTATTTTACACACAACGACAATTATACGTATTTTTATTGATAATTAAATACATTCCCTAAAAGTAGTCATGAACTTTAAAAATAAACAACAAATCGACAAGATGTGAGTTCTTTTCTAAAAGTTTTTCTCTTGTAATGAAACAATTTCCGCTAACTTCTTCTCATGAAATCGACTAATAGTACACAACTTATAAGTAACAAGAAAGGAGAATTATGATGAAAAAACTAACCTCGGTTATCGTCATGCTTATGTTGCTCTTAGCGATGTTCTCCGGATGTGGCGTTGTGGAACAGAAGCACCCAATGGGGGCAAATCATTTTCGTGAAGAGGGATTTAGTGGTTTCGGGACTAATCGAGCTAGAAATCATGAAGGTCCTTTGAGTGATATGATGGTTCCTGATGGTGTACCAAAAGGGCGTACCGATCGGGCACAACCGATTGCTGAAAATAATATGTACTATACAAGCGAACGAAATTTAGGTTTTAAAACACAAGGTACAAATCGAAGTGGGGCAAGGATTTACAATAATATTCCTAATACAATCAGAGGTAAGTATGTGCTTGGAGATCGTCCACATTTAAGACATAAGCAAATTGATAACGAAAAACTTCAAACTTTAGATACTAAAGATTCTATTCGACAAAAACTGTTGGCAATTGAGAATATCAACGAAGTTTATGTGCTCCCCCATGACGGAATGTTACTTATTGGCATTGAATCACCGGAACAAAATCGACCGAAGCTTGTTAAAGAAGTTGAAGAAGAGCTTTCTGAAGTAGTTGATCTTGACCGAGTGCGCATTGCTATAGATCGAAGAAATGTCAATCGAATTCGTGCAGTGCTTGAAGGGAACGATATTGCCGAACCGTTCCAAGGTATTGGCGGTCAACTATCAGAGATCAGAAAAAACGTCTTCCCTAGACACGAATAATTTAATCGGTGCCAGGCACCTTCACCTCTTTAATGTAGTGAAGGTGCCTGGCACCTTTTTTTATTTGATCCCGTGTTCTTCGAGTACTCCTTTATATTCACGTTCCATGGACTTTACGGCAATGATGGTGTTTTCGTAATATAAACGAGCTCTTCTAAAGTCAACCTCTTCATTTAAGTCCATATCCTCTAGACTTTTCATAAGAGAGTCTAGTTCAAGGAGTGTACTACTATGGCCTATATAAAGGTTTACGAACTCTGGCGGTGTATCTAAACTAAGTATGTACTCACTCCAATCCTGAGCCTTTTGAACGTGTTCTTGAGCCTCTTGGACATCCTTTTCAGTTGGATTTTCTGTATAGAACAAATTATTTAACGGTTCCAGATGAGCGTATAATTGGTTTAAGTAATATCCAAATTCCGAAGCATAAGAAACAGCGTTTTCAGTTACATCTCTTCTTGTTTTATTTTGATCTTTATTTGAAGGATGCAAGGGTTCAATTCCGTCTGTCGCACGCATATGTTGTTTTTCTATACTTTGTGTAATATCTTCAGGACGATCTTGGCAAGCTGTAAACGTAAGTATCGTAACAGTTAGGACAATTAAGATAGCGAGTTTGTGCATAAGTTAATAAATCTCCTTTACAATAAAAATAATCTAACAGTTTCCATTTCTAAAATGATTGGACGATTATCATTGGATTTCGACCAAAAATCGTATAAATTTAACTTAATGCCTGTCATTTTCTTCTTCGATTATTATCCTTTTTCCAGTACAATTTTATACATGGGTACTTAAAGAATTTAGAGCATGAAATTTTTGCTCAAGGGGAATTATAGGAAACGCTTTGATCATCAGGGGAACCACTTATAAAGATAAAGATATAAAGTGAAGGTTTGCATTTTAAAATTGAGATTACATAACCTAATAAAACGTTAGGACTGCAGGTTATTTAATGAATGAACTAAGAATGGGTTGGTGGATGTATGAAAGATTTTTGTAAGCCAAAAGTCGTGGTCAGTAAATGTATTGAATTTTCTGCTTGCCGTTATAATGGAGATAAATTAACAGACAAAACTGTACATAATTTAAAGCCGTATGTTGAATTCATTCCAGTATGTCCAGAAGTGGAAATCGGTTTAGGAACGCCTCGAGAAGTTATTCGTCTCGTCGCTGAAGGTGAAAAAGACCGACTGGTACAACCGAAGACTGGAAAAGACTTAACGTCAGATATGGAAGAATTTGCAGAAGGCTTTTTAGAGGAGTTAAAAGATGTGGATGGATTTATTCTGAAAAACCGTTCACCAAGTTGTGGGATTACAGATGTAAAAGTATATTCAGGATTAGAGAAGTCTCCAACTGTTCGAACTGGCAGCGGTGCTTTCACAGCAAAAGTATTACAGTATTATCCGAAATCTTCGATTGAAGATGAAGGAAGACTAAAAAATTTCAAGATTAGAGAACACTATTTAACGAAATTATTTACGACGACAGAGTTTAAAAAAGTAAAGTCATCTTTAAAACTAAATCAACTCAATGACTTCCATAAGAAAAATAAATATTTGTTCATGTCATATAACCAAAAAAGGTTGAAGATTTTAGGTCAAATCCTAAGTAATAAAGATAACAGACCGGTTGAAGAAACGTTTAGTTTATATGAAGATGAACTGTTTCAGCTTTTTAGCAGAATCCCTCGTTACACGTCGAACATCAATGTATGCCAGCGGATATTCGGCTATTTTTCACCACATTTATCAACGAAAGAAAAGGAATATTTTTTATCAACATTAGAAAAGTATCGTGAAAAAAAACTTCCAATTAGTAGCGTTGTGAGTATTTTAAAAGCGTGGGCGTATCGATTTGATAATGATTATATGCTCGAACAAACATTTTTCGAGCCATACCCTGAGGAACTTGTTGAAATTAGCGATTCAGGAAAAGGAAGAAACTATAGTTGAGGACTACGAAATCTCATTATTGATTAAATTCGTCAGGTGAAATAGGTAAGTAAAATAGAGGTGCTTGTATGATTAGCACCTCTGTGTGACTCCGCTACACTTAATGGCTTTCCTCGTTTTGTTTGATTTCCTCTTCAAGTTGGCGGGAGCGTTTGGCATTACCTTGTGCAAAATTTGCTAAGCGATTTTTTAATACATCATTATCATGAATTCGCTCTGCTAAGATCGTGTACGTTTTTAACATTTCTTCTTCTTGCTGTAAACTTGACTTAAGCAAATTTACGATTTCTGTATCTGTTAGTCGATCTTCACGATCGCCATCTCGATCGTAGTCGATATCATGATTATAATTCAAAAGGTTCACCTCGTTTGATTTTTATTCTTGGTTTCTTTTTCTGGGACGGGGTCAAATCCACCAGGATGAAACGGATGACACTTTAATATCCTTTTTAGCGTCAACCAGCTGCCTTTAATAGCTCCATATCGTTTAATCGCTTCAAAGCCGTAATGGGAACAAGATGGATGAAAGCGGCAGGTAGGTGGTTTTAGTGGTGAAATGATTTTTTGATATAAGTATATAATGCCCAGTAACAGCCTTTTCATTTGAAGTAATCTCCCCGTTCTTTTTATTTATGTTTATCTTATCATAAGAACTTAATCAAAATAAAAAAACGTCTGTTTCGATGCTGATTGAAACAGACATTTTCTATATTTGAACTATGACAGCACTAACATCATCCTTCATGCGCTAACCTCCATAAATTACCTACCTTACATTGAGTTTATTGTGATTGATCAAATAATTGTTCAATTTGATCTACGGTCATTGAATTCACAAACTGATAAAAGTCTAATTTGCTTTCAATCCCGTATTTTTCACAATTAGATAAATAAAGAAACCATACATGACGATATTTTTCAGTTTGACACATTACCAACCGCCTCCTAATTCTAATCTGTTTTATAACAGATTATTTTCTTACATCTATACTATAACAGAAGGTAGCTGTTGGTCAACTGAATCTAATAAAAATAGGCAGAAAATTATAATATTTATTTCATTTTAGATGTTTTTTAGGTAATCGAGTACGGTATTGACATTTTTAGTTAACGATAAGCCTTTCTCTTTTAGTATAGCTTGATGGGTATCATTAAACGTTTTGGTTTCCAGTTGTATCGTTCGAGACCATTCAGATAACTGTTTTTGGTGCTGAGTGTCTAACTGATCTTCAACGGTAGAGCAGATAAACGATCGACATGTTGCATTTTTATAGGAAGGTTTAAGCGAACAGCCAATATTACTTTCAAAGAATTGACAGGTCGAATAGCTTAATTTTAAATCAGATAGTTCAATGGACGAGAGCTGACCGGTGTAGTCTTCTTCAAAAAGAGGATGTACATGCGCATGAATAATAATGTTAAAGTCATTTATTGTACAATTTTCATTGTTATAAATTGTATTGATAAAAAAATTACGGTCATTTTGTTGTACCATTTGGTAAATTTCATAAAGGCTGATTACAGGACTGTAACTACAACAACCAATAACAGGTAAACTAGAATGCCCAGGTTGAAAATATGGATCGCTGCAATTGAAACAGGCTTTACTTAGGATTTGCCGCTGATTTTTGTCAATCTCGATCATGTTTTTCACTCCAAAATTAAAGTTGCATAAATACACATAGCTGAAAGTTCGTTAAATACTCGCGTTAGTCGTTAAAAATGGAACGAACGCAAACAAGGCATAAGATTATTTCTATCTAAAAAAATAAAATATGAAACCAATTGTACTATGGTTCCGTATAAAAAGACAGAAACGAGTTTCACCAAAATTTTTATACTGTGAGTCACAGTGAAGAACGTTTTTTATATCACTTTTGCTGTCCAGTCGTATCTATAATATAAAGAACAAAAAAATGAGGTATTTACGTGACACAACAACATTTATTTATTGCTTGGAACTTCTCAACATATATATGTCATTCGCACCAACGAGTGTTCATAACTTGGGTTAATCTACGTAGGAATATAGGAAAATAAAAACCCACCGAAAGGTAGGTTTTTCCATTCGTAGGGCTCACCGTGTCATCTCAGAATTTTACATTTCTATTTTAAATTCCCTCGATGTAATTTTGTTGTATGTTGTATTCTGCCTAATAGCAGCATACAAATAGGAGCTATTATCGTTACAACCCCAATAACTGTAAATGCCATTCCCCAATTAAAGTGATCTAGAAAATACCCAAAAACAATTGGAGAAAAAATAGTTACCGTAAAGCCTAGAACAGATTGGACACCAAGAGCCAGAGCAATTACATCTGGGTCAGCTACTTCCGTTATTGATACATTATAAATAGGAGAATCAGCCACAATGGTAAAACCATAGATGACTGCTAATAAGAGCATAAGTATGATTGGTAGTTGGACTGACCAACCAATGGCGATGGAACAAAAAATACTAATGATTAAAAAGAATGTTGCAGCCCTCACTCGGCCGATAGAATCTGAAACTCTACCGCCTATATATGTAGCAATACCACCTATCATAATGACTAAAGCACCGGCAATGTTACCAAAGCGGATCGCCGCTTCTTGTTCAAATCCTTGTTGGAGAAAGTAGTACACGAGAAAAGGCCCAATCCAAGCCCACATTGCATATAATTCCCAACAATGACCAGCATAACCGCCATTCACTAGTAGGTTCGGCTTTTTAAATACATTCTTTATTTTCTTCAAATCAAAAGCACTTCCATTACTAGAAGGCATTGGTGGAACTTTAACAAAAAACGCAATTAAGCTAGCGATTAAACAAAATTTAGAAGTAATAAATACAACACCTTGCCATCCAATCCTTTCAATAAACAGCCCGGAGACGAGTAAGGAGAACCCCGAACCAACAACTAATGAACCTACAAATATGCCAAGAGCCTTACCTCTTTCATGTGAAGGGAACAATTGCGATATGATTCGCATGCCGGGTACATAAATTCCAGCAATTCCGATTCCGCTTATTGTTCGTAAAATGAGAGTAGACCAAAAACCTTGGGCAAAGAAGCTCAGTAAGATACCAGCTGTTCCTGCAATTAAAGCTCCATAAACAAAAGATTGTTTTGGATCATACTTATCACTCATAAAGCTATAAAAAAGGATAGCAATAACATAACCAAGGTGGAAACAAGCGATGATAACACCCGATTGTGTTGAAGTTAATCCCCATTCACTTTCTACGACTGGGAGTACTGCAGAAAAATTAAACCAGACTTGCATCGCTAAAAATTGAGCGATTGAAAGTAACCAAAGTATTTTATATGGATTCATGCGCGTACCACCTTTCCTAGTGTTCATTATAGTATAAATAGGAAGGGAGTTTAATAGATATAAATAAAATTGGAAAAAAACGGTTGAATGATTGGGTGGACAGTAGAATAACTTTTTAAATGCTAAGATAAGATGTACAAGTTAGAGGTACTTTTAATCAGTCTAGTTAACCAAATGTTGATTATAATGTATAATAGACAACGTAGATTTTAAAACTTGAAAGTGAGTGTTCATTATGGGTCGTAAATGGAATAACATTAAAGAGAAAAAAGCGGCAAAAGACAAAAATACGAGTCGTGTTTATGCAAAGTTTGGTCGTGAAATTTACGTAGCTGCAAAACAAGGTGAGCCTGATCCAGAATCTAACCAAGCTTTAAAAGTAGTCCTTGAGCGTGCAAAAACATATAGTGTACCGAAGACAATTATTGATCGAGCGATTGAAAAAGCAAAAGGTGGTTCAGAAGAAACCTATGATGAATTACGTTATGAAGGCTTTGGACCCAATGGGTCAATGATTATTGTCGATGCGCTTACAAATAACGTGAACCGTACAGCAGCTGAAGTGCGTGCTGCTTTTAAAAAAAATGGTGGAAATATGGGTGTTAGTGGTTCGGTATCTTATATGTTTGATGCAACGACTGTTATTGGTGTTGAAGGAAAAACAGCCGATGAAGTGTTAGAGTTATTAATGGAAGCGGATATCGATCCTCGAGATATTTTAGAAGAAGAAGATACAGTCATTGTTTACGCTGAACCTGATCAGTTCCATGAAGTGCAGGAAGCATTTAAAAATAACGGCATTACAGAATTTAATGTTGCTGAACTAACGATGCTTGCACAAAGTGACATTACGCTTCCTGAAGATGCACAAGAACAATTCGAAAAGTTATTGGATGCTCTAGAAGATTTAGAAGATGTCGGTCAAGTGTACCATAATGTTGATTTAGGCTAATAAATCAAGCTAATAAGCTTGCTTTTCTGTATGATCCGGTTCATACAGGAGGTGAGCTTTTTTGTTATGAATTTAATTATATTAAGGTACTCTATGAATCCAGTATTATAATGAGGTTTTTATTTAGACAAGAGAGAAAAGGACATGATGTTAACTATGGAATAAGAATAAATAGTGCAAAGAAAGAGAGCGTACGCTGGAGCTATTTCACCTAAAAGAAATAAAAGGGTCGGAAAAGCGAGAAACACAGCTATGTTACAATAAAAGGGGAGAGTGAAGACGAGCCGAAAGAACAGCAAACATTACACCGTTCTAATAAAAAAACTCGATTATCCTAATGAAGGGATAACCGAGCTAAATATTTTTTCGTGACTATAATTAGTTTTACCTAGCCACGATTATTGACTTCATAAATTGCAAACTTTAAGTAATCTCCTTCTTCTGCACTAAGCAGTTTAGGGTGATCATAACCTGCGCCGCTCCAATGAATTTGACGGAGAACTTTACGTGCATCAAATGCTGCTTCTTGAACCATTTCTTCAAACATATGACCATGGACATGGAACGAGCAACTGGCTGTAACAAAATAACCTCCATCACGAACGAGCTTTAATCCATTTAAGTTGACGTCTTTATAGCCTCGTAATGCTTTTTTTACAGCATGACGTGATTTCGCAAAGGCCGGTGGGTCGATGATAACTACATCAAATTCAGTTTCTTTTTGAACTTCATCACGTAAGTAGTCAAAGGCGTTAGCAACAACAAAATCTACATTAGAAAAGCCATTAAGGCTTGCATTTTGCTTTGCTGTTGTAATTGCATGGTCTGAGATATCGACGGCTGTAACGTGCTTGGCGCCATATTTACAAGCATTTAACATGAAAGAGCCAGTGTGAGTAAAGCAATCGAGAACTGTTGATTCTGAAGTAATAAGCGGTTTAATTGCTGCACGATTTTGACGTTGGTCAAAGAAGAAGCCTGTTTTTTGACCGCCTTCAATATCAACAATATATTTTACACCGTTTTCTTCAATTTCAATCTCAGTAGGGCCTTCACCGTACCAAAATCCTTTTTCTTGTTCTAAACCTTCCAATTCTCTGACGTATACATCGTTTCTTAGGTAAATCGCTTTTGGTTTAAATACCTCAAGTAAAGCCTCTAATATAAGGTCTTTTCGTACTTCCATGCCTAGAGCCATATTTTGAACGACTAACGTGTCTTCATATTTATCAACTATCAACCCTGGTAAAAAGTCCGCTTCGCCATAGATTGCACGGCAAGAACGTACATTTGGAACAAAGCGCTCACGATGTGCCCAAGCTTTTTGAACTTTTCGATAAAAGAACGCTTGATCAATAGCTTCGTCTTTTTCGTAAGACAGAATGCGAACAATCATTTGCGAATTCGGATTAATGAAACCTTTTGCTAAAAAGAAATTTTGATGATTGTAGACATCAACGATATCTCCTGGTTGGTAGTCCCCTTCAATAGAAGCGACCTCACTCTGATAAACCCATGGATGTCCTTGTTCTAGTCGTTTTTTTCGTTTGCGATTTAAAACTACTTTTGCCACATTCTCAACTCCAATTTTTCCTGGTGATTGAACTTGTTCAGTATAGAAACTGTTGGAAGTTCACGATATGTATTATCTTGTCTATCATACATAATTGTATGTTCATTTACAATAAAGGGCACATGGTAGCAGGACGATTTGAAAATTAGCATTGAAGATGGGAGATTAAAGTATAAAGAATAAGTACTTTACATTACATTTTTTGGTCATAAAACGTAAAAAACATAAGAGGTCCATCCAACATGATAAATGAATACTCCAAAGTAAATTACAAGTGCGAAAGTTAATGTTCGTTTGACTAAACGATTAGAAAAGGCATAGGGGATAAAAATGAGTAACATTACAGGCAGTATGATTTTTAAAGCATAAAATAAAGAGATACTCGTGTGGTAGACTGAATTCATAATGGGATTGAGTTCAGTAATTAAAGCTTGACGTAAACCGAAATCGGTAAATATTGCATCAGCTAATGACAATAGAAAGAGACAAAAGGTTATGAGGTATGGTTTTCGATGTTTATGGATATATTCAAGCAAGTGAAACAACCTCCTATATTGCGTTGTTCTTAATAAAGAATATTGTTCATTATTAAGAATACAATAAAGGGAAAAGATAAGGAAGAAAAAACAATCGATTATTAAATATTAGTTCATCCGACATATCACTTCAGTTTTTTATAAACGTTTTATAATAATAGTATGCCCAGATTTAAAATGTAATTTCATTCGTGCGTAAATGTTTTGGAACGCTGAATAAGATTTCTTTATAAAAAAAGAGGCTGACTTATAAGCCAGCCTCTCAATATTTATTCATAATAGTTTCTAATTATTAGACTCTAGTTCTTTAGGTCTTCAATTGAATCAATATCCATGTATGCTGGAACAACTAGACCAATTTTTGCACCGTCTAGGTTTACACCAAGATCAACAAAGTCATCTTTGAAGTCTTCGTAGTAAGACTTATGTGTACCTGGAAGCCATGCCGCTACCATTGCATCTGCACTACCTGTTGCAACAGCTGTAAACATTGGACCTGGTTCCATTGACATTAATGTTACATCGTATCCAATAGTTTCGAGAACTGCACCAATCATGTGAGTAGAAGCAATTTCAGAGTCCCATGCTACGAATGCTAGTGTAATAGCATCGCCATCAACTGCATCAACACCGTTTGTCCACTCAGAAACGATATCTTGGTTAGCTTCAACCCAAGCAGCTGCTGCTTCAGTAGGTTCAGCACCTTCGTTCACTTCTACCATGATTTCTCCCATGTGATCAGGTGTCCAGTAGAAGTTATCTAATACTTGGTACGCTTCAGGTAAGTCAGCATCTAAACCTTCACGAACGATCGTGTGGATGCTTTCGGCTGCACCGAATACCCCTTCAGGATCTTCTAAGTATTTTAAATCATATGCAGCAAACTTCCAGTGTGGTGTCCAACCAGTGACAACAATAGCTTCTTCTCTTTCAATTGCTGCGTCTAGTGCACTAGTCATCGCTGCACCAGAACTAGGCTGTAATTGATAGTCTTCTAAACCATAAGTCTCAATAGCAGCTTCTGTTGCTGCCATAATACCAGCACCTGCATCAATTCCTGTAATAGTAAAGTCTAGTTGCTCTCCTACAGATACTTCTTCTGTTACAGCATCATCATTGCTATCGCCAGTTGGTGCTTCTTGACTAGCATCTTCTGAACCGCAACCTGCAGCTACTAATGTTAAAGATAGACCAGTAGCTATTCCTAACCTTTTTAAATACTTTTTCATTTTGACCCTCTCCTTTTGTTTTTTATCTATGTCAACTCTAGTAAAAGAGTGACGAGCGTTAGCTAATGTGTTGTTCCTTTTTGCCTGTTAAAGCTTTGTGTTAAACGATCGAGAATAATCGCTAATATAACGATAGCAATCCCTGCTTCAAATCCACCGCCTGCATCATTTCTACCCACAGCATAGTACACTTTTGTACCAAGTCCCATCGCTCCAATCATCGAAGCAATAACGACCATTGATAGGGCAAGCATAATACTTTGGTTAACACCAGCCATGATGGTTGTCTTGGCCATCGGTAGTTGAACTTTAAAAAGTTTTTGTGCCGGAGTTGAACCGAAAGCATCAGCAGCTTCTACTAATTCAGTCGATACTTGTCGGATTCCTAAGTTCGTCAAGCGAACGGTAGGAGGCATAGCAAAAATAACAGATGCAACGACACCAGGTACCATTCCAATCCCAAAGAAAACAACAGCGGGAATTAAGTATACGAAAGCGGGCATCGTTTGCATAAAGTCTAAAATAGGCTTGAAAATACTATCAATTACTTTGTTTTTCGCCATCCAAATTCCAAGAGGAATTCCAAAGATGACAGAAATCATTGCACTCGTTAGCACGAGAGACAGTGTAAGTAACATATCTTGCCAGAACCCTAAATTATCGATTAAGAATAACCCTAGAAAGATAAAGATAGCTAAGCCCCATTTTCGTTTAGTGACAAAATAAGCAATCCCTGTTAATAGCAAAATGAATAACCAACTGGGAAGCAAACTAAGTAGAAATTCATTTATATCGACTAAAAAACGAATGACCCCTGTAATCGCTGAGAAAAACCACTCTGCATTTTTTAACCAATCTACAAAACTATCAATCCAATCAGCTAATGGAAGCTTCGGTAATAGATCCATTGAAATTCACCTCACTTCCTGATAAAGCTGCAAGAACTGCGCCTCTTACAATAATTCCTTTTAATTTATTGTCTTCGACTACAGCGATTGGTACTGGACTTGTAGATGCAATATCCATTAAGTCATGTAAGGCTGTCTCAGAAGTGACTTGAGGAACATTTTGTTGGACTATTCCTTCTAAGCTATTAGTATTTTCTTTTACAAGCTTAGAAACTTGATCCGCATGAACGATGCCAAGTAGTTCTTTATTACGTTTCGTAACAAAAATACTTGAAATTCCAGCTTCTTTCATACGTTGAAGGGCTACTCGTGGGCCGTCTTTTTCGATGTTTACTGCTTCGGGCCGCATCATAACGTGCTTAGCTGTAAAAACTTTAGAACGATCGACATCTTCAACAAATCGTTCTACATATTCATTTTCTGGGTTAGTTAAAATTTCTTCTGGCGTTCCAATTTGAATAATGGCACCGTCTTTCATAATCATAATGCGGTCACCGATTCGCAGTGCTTCATCGAGATCGTGAGTGATAAAGATAATCGTTTTTTTCATTTGTTCTTGTAAATCGAGGAGTTCATCCTGCATATCTTTACGAATAAGAGGATCTAGTGCTGAAAATGCCTCGTCCATTAACAAAACATCAGGATCATTCGCTAATGCACGAGCCAAACCAACACGTTGCTGCATCCCGCCGGAAAGTTCATTCGGGTATTTGTTTTCATATCCTTTTAGACCTACAAGCTCTAATGAAGTTTGAGATTTAGCTCTTCGTTCCTGCTTTGGAATGCCTTGTACCTCTAAGCCATATTCAACATTTTCTAATATCGTTCGGAAAGGAAAGAGGCCGAACTTTTGAAATACCATACTCATTTTACTTCGTCGTACTTCACGTAATTTTTTCTCATCCATTTTCGCTAAATCATCACCATCGATCCAAACACTTCCATCTGTCGGTTCAATGAGTCGGTTAAGTAAACGGACAAGTGTCGACTTACCACTACCGGAAAGACCCATAATTACAAAGATTTCACCGTGTTCAACTTCAAAGCTTGCTTTATTCACTCCTACTGTCATATTGGTTTCTTTTAATATCTCATCTTTTGATTTTTGTTGATTTAACATGTCTAAGGCTCGTTTAGGCTTTTTGCCGAATATCTTCGTAAGCTCTTCAACCTTAATTTTTGACATCTTATTTCACCTCTTTACGTTTACTTCAATCATTTCGAATAACGAACGAATGCTGACTTTATAACTATACTCCTCATTTTTTTCCAAATCAAACCTTATATTTCGTATATTTAGTTCAAAAAGTTTGTAAAGTTTAAACTGTACAAAGTATATTTTTAGAATGCACCATATTTCTAACAATTACGAACAAATACTACATAAAAGCATAACTTTTATGTTTTTCCGTTCTTTGTTAATATGTAAAGTGTGAATTGGTGATAGAAAAGGAGAAGGCTATGAGTCAACAGGAAGAGTGGAAAAAGTTAGAGCAGTATCGTACTCGGTTTATCCAAGAGATATCAAAGAATATGTATTTATATGGCATAACTCCTTCTGTAGGACGGTTATATGGAACAGTTTTTTTTGCTGATGAACCATTAACTTTAGATGAAATGAGTAAAGAACTTGGAATGAGTAAAACCAGCATGAGTACTGGTATTCGAAATTTGTTAGACTCTGATATGGTAGAACGAGTGTGGCAAAAAGGAGTAAGAAAAGATCTTTATCAAACAGAAGAGGATTGGTATAAATCATTTTCTTCATTATTTGTAAACCGTTGGCGTTCAGCTGTTGATGATAATCTAGAAGCTGGTACAGAGTTAAGCCATGCATTAGATGAACTGTATGCTGAAACTGAAGACAATAAGTTAAAAGAAGTTATAGAAATAGACCGAAATAAACTTGAAAAAGCAAGAAGTTATTATGAATGGCTCGGTCAAGTAATTGAACTATTTGAAAGTGGCAAGATTTACGATATTGTCCCTAAACCAAAAAAAGACTAAAAAATTGCTGGTTGTTACCTTTTGGTTCAATCAGCTTTTTTTGCGTATATTTTATCTGTTAAATCTTTTTGTTTAAAATTATTCCACCATAAATCCCCTAAATTATTGTAAAATTTGTTAATATAAACAATAGTACATATACAAGTAGTGAGAGGGGAAATCAATGAGTAAACAGATGAAGATAAGTGGTATTATTGCACTGTTTGTTACGTTGTTTTTACTAGTAGGTTGTTCAGAAGAACTGCCTACACCTGAAGATGCATTAAGTGAATTTGCAACGCATTGGGAAGAAGGGAACTACGATTTAATGTATGAACTTCTTTCATTACAGGCAAAAAACTTGATTTCTAAGGAAGAGTTTGTAGAAACGTATACTAAAATCTATAGTGAAATACAAGCAGAAAATATAGTGATAACAACACCTACCAGAGATCCGGAAGATGAAATAACAGATGATTTGACAGAAGCAATCCTTGAATATGAGCAGGAGCTCGATACAATTACAGGTAATCTTCATTTTTATTCTGCTGTTGACTTACAATTGGAAGAAACAGATGAGTTAAAGCAGTGGAAAGTCAATTGGACACCAGCGATGGTACTACCACCTCTTGAGCAGGGAGATCAAGTAAGGGTAAAAACTTTAACTCCAATACGCGGGGAAATCGTTGATCGGAATGGAGAATATTTAGCGAAGAATGGACAGGTTATTCAGATTGGGCTTGTACTAGATCGTATGGAAGGGCTAGAGGAATATACGATTAGCGAATTAAGTAAACAAATTGACGTGTCTGTGGAGGAGATTGAAGCAGCACTGGATCAATCGTGGGTAAGACCTGATACATTTGTCCCAGTTAAAACAGTTCCAAACGAACAAATGGAATTTGCTAAAGAGTTACGCGCCATCTCTGAAGGTGTAACATACCTACCCGTTCCTGCAAGGGAATATCCTCTGGGAGAAGCGGCAGCTCATTTAATCGGGTATATTACGCCGATAACAAAGGAACTTTTAGAAAAAAATGAAGATAAGGGATATAACTCAAATTCTTTAATTGGTCGGACTGGCCTTGAAAGTTTATATGAAGACGAACTAAGAGGTGAAAACGGCGCAGTCATTTCTATTTTAGATGAAGGCGGGAACGAGAAGGATATCTTAGCTAAAAAAGAGGCTGTTGATGGAAAGACGTTACAACTAACAATTGATGGTGAAGTACAAGTTTCAATATATGAGCAATATAAAAAAGATAATGATGCAGGAACTGGTGTGGCATTACATCCGACATCCGGAGAAGTTTTAGCGTTAGTAAATGCACCTGCATATAACCCTAATGAGTTTGTAATTGGAAGTGTATCTGAAACTAACTATAGTGAAGATGAACATAGACCTTTACTCAATCGTTTCACTCAAGCATACGCACCAGGGTCAACGGTAAAAGCAGTAACTGCTGCAATTGCTCTTGAGGATGGCTGGGACCCTAATGAAAAGCACAAGATTGACGGTTTAGGGTGGCGGAAGGACGATTCATGGGGGAATTATGAAGTAAGACGTGTAAAAGATCCAAATCACGATATTGACTTAACCGATGCCCTCGTGTATTCGGATAATATTTACTTTGCGCAAATGGCTATCGAGCTTGGTGAAGAAAATGTAGTTGATGGTTTACAATTATTTGGATTTGAAGAAAGTGTTCCTTTTAAATATCCATTAACGACATCTCAGATTGCTAATGACGGGATAAAAACAGAAGTTCAATTAGCAGATACCGCCTATGGTCAAGCTGAGATGTTAGTAAATCCTTTACACATGTCCTTAATGTATACCGCTTTTATAAATGGAGGAAACATTCCAAAACCGATACTTTTCAAGGATGAAGACCGGGAAATTTGGAAAGAAGGCGTTATAAGTAAGGACAACGCTAATCGTATTCTATCTGACCTGTCACAAGTGATCGAAAGTCCAAACGGTACGGCATCTAATGCGAAAATTGATGGTATACCGCTTGCAGGGAAAACGGGTACAACAGAATATAAATTAAGTCAAAATGAAGATGGTAAAGAGTTTGGCTGGTTTATTGCTATGAACACAAGCGAGCCTGAATTACTTGTACTAATGATGGTTGAAGATGTTGAAGGTGGAAGCGGGTACGTTGTCCCGAAAGTAAAAGATGTGTTTTCACAAACATTAAAATAGTTCTATTCACAGAAAGGATTTTCTCCTGTTGAGAAGTCCTTTTTGCTTATTTGAAAGGAAACATTTTTTTTATAATAATATAACCCTTAATAACGCTAATATGATGGCGGCAACACTAAGTCCAGTCCCAATTGTCCATTTGACAATCTTTAAGTGAATTTCCTTTGTTTTATTTTTCACTTCTGTTTCGGTTGTAAAATCTTTTTCAGTCAAAATTTTATCAACGGTTAATGCAACTTGTTCATTTGTCATGTACTTATTTTCCTTCATTTGTTCATCTATAATTACTTTTACATCATTTTTATCGGTTTTTTTTTCAACAACTCTTGATAATGCTTCCACTTCCTGTTTTAGTTGATCTATTTTTTCATTAAGTACTATCATTTCGTTCTGATTTCTTTCCATTATTATCCCTCCTCAGTCTTCGCTAATATATTCTATTTGCAAGAAGACTGTTTGGTATGGACAAAATACTCAGGAATTTTTAATTTTTCATGTATGATGTTTTGATTTTTGAGAAAAATAACTACGGGAACTGAGTGAGACGCAAAAGTAAAAAAGGAGATATCCTTTATTACTTTTACTTCGATCTCAACCTAATACTAAAAAAATTAAGAATGAGGTGTAGGTCATGGCTAACAACAACAACAACCGTAACAACAGAAACAACAACAACAATAACAACAACAACAACGAATTAAACATCGACAATGTAAACACTGAGTTTGCAAACGAGAACGATGCACAAGATTTCAACAACCGTAATAACAACAATAACAACAATAACAACAATAACAACAACTAACGTACAAGACATCGTTCATTTCAGGTACGTATTCAATATCACTTTCTAAAAGGAGACGTTCACTTTGGATCAGCAATGTTTTTATTGTAACGGTGAACTAGAAGAGACTAACTTCCATTACGCTTCTTTTATTCAAGATAGTGATCATGTTGAACATCCGCTTTGTAGTGAATGCTACAAGGAGTGGCTTGTAGGAATTAAAGGTTAACCGAGAGAGGCCTAACGCATAGGCCTCTTTTTTCTGTTTTCAACATAAAAAGAGTGCACTTGAAATAGTTTATTGTAAGGGATTACTAAGTTGATAAAAAATGGAGGGAATTAATTTGTAGCGAGGTGAAACCATGAAACGAATTCAATGTAGTGACCTTTCAATAAAATTAGATAAAGAGCAATTAGATCGGTTAATAAAAGGGGTATTAAGTGTTAATTATAGTATTTTTTGGGGTTTTGACTCAGGTAAGATGGTTTTAAACATTTATTCAGCTGAAGGAAATCATACACTGACAATGATAAAACATAAAACCTTTCTTGAGATCATTGAAGTTGATATAAAAACTGAAAAAATGCTTCAAACGATTGATAAATTAGTCCCACTAACAGTAGAAATTAATAGAAAGAAGCAAGAGGAGCGAAGCAAAAAAGAAGATGAAATTTACCGTCGTATTGATAAGTATTTACTAGAATTGAATGATTTATTAAAAAGTGGGGACGAAAAAACGGCAGAGCAGATAAAATTAAAGCTGGCCAATCTTAATAGTGAGTTATTAAAACTAAAACAAGATTCATAATAAATGTGATTACCGATTTAGGGCACTGTACACAGTGCCTTTTTTTGAGTGAATATTACAGAGTTTAAGATCGGTCCTTATGTAAAAGGTGAAATACATAATGGCAATTATAAAGAACAAAAGAAAGATAGGGGTGTCTAGAAACTTCTAATTGGTATATATTAGAATAATAGTCGGAATTGATATTTATTTACAACTATAAAAAAATTTAAAAGGAGTGGGGAGAATGAATAAACAACACAATCTTACCGTTACAAAAAACACGAATCGTAAACAGCGAGTGGCTGAAGAACAATTAGCTTTTGGTAAGGAATTTACAGACCATATGTTTGTTATGGACTATTCAACAGAAAAAGGTTGGCATCATCCTCGCATTACTCCATATGAACCAATCACTTTAGACCCGGCGGCAATGATTTTTCATTATGGACAAACTGTTTTTGAGGGATTAAAAGCCTATCGCACAGAAAATGATCGTATATTATTATTTAGGCCTGAAAAGAACTTTCAACGTATGAACCGATCAAGTGCAAGATTGAGCATCCCTCTATTAGATGAAAAACTTGTTATAACTTACTTAGAAGAATTGCTTCGTATTGAAAAGGAGTGGGTACCAAAAACAGCGGGATACTCTCTATATATACGGCCATTTATTATTGCAACTGAACCAAATCTCTCTTTAGCCCCATCAAATACATATCAATTTTATATTATTTTATCTCCAGTCGGTTCTTATTATCGTGAAGGTATACACCCTGTAAAAATTTTCGTAGAAGAAGAGTTTACAAGAGCTGTTCGTGGGGGGACAGGAACGGCAAAAACCGCTGGCAATTATTCAGCAGCTTACATTGCTCAACAAAGAGCGACTGATAAAGGGTATTCTCAAGTATTATGGCTTGATGGAGTAGAGAAAAAGTATATAGAAGAAGTAGGAAGTATGAATGTGTTCTTTAAAATAGGAGAAGAAGTAGTCACTCCGGTCTTAAATGGAAGCATTTTAGAGGGGATTACGAGACTGTCAATTATTGAACTTTTAAAAGATTGGAACATTCCTGTTGTTGAGAGGAGAGTTTCAATCGAAGAAATTTTTCAAGCTCATAAAGAAGGATTAGTAGAAGAAGTTTTTGGCACAGGGACAGCTGCTGTCGTTTCGCCAGTGGGCGAGCTTACATGGAATGATGAACAAATAATTATAAATGATGGGCATACAGGGAAACTTGCTAAAAAACTTTACGAGACTTTGACGGCTATTCAAACAGGGAAACAGCAAGATCCATATAGTTGGACGTTGGAAGTAAAAGAATAATAAATGTTGGGGCTGACTCTATAAAGTCAGCTCTTTTTTTAAAAGTCATAAAAAACATAAGAAATGACAAAATGTTAGAATTGTTTGTAATTTTTGTAGAATCAGAGTTGCCGATATAGTAAAATAACCATAATAATAGTGGAAATTTTGAAATGAATTTTATTAATTTTGAAAGGTATTGGAAAAGATGAAACTTAAAACAAAACTTTATTTTGGATTTGGCGCCATTCTCTTCATTATTGTTATACTCAGTGCCAATGTATACTACACGATGAATCAGCAGAAGGATAATATGAATTCCATCGTTTATGAAAACTATGAACGTGTTAAACTCATCGAATTGCTTCGAAATGAGATTAATACGACAGCAAGAGAAATTAGGGAGCTTCTATTGATGAGTGACGACATCGTGATTGAAGAACATATTAGTATTATCCAAAAGTCAAGGAGCGATACAACAGAATTATTTGCTCAATTGGATGTAATGCCCTATTCGAATGCAGAAAGTAAGCAAATCGTTTCAACATTACATGATTTAAGTAACGCCTATTTTGCAGTTGTTGGTCGGGCGATTGAACATACTTTAGAAGGAAATAATCAACTAGGGATAAGGGAATTAATTGATGATAATCGTGATATGAGAAACCAAATCGTTACAGGGTTTGATCGTCTTAATGAAATAGAAGAAAAGGCAATGAATACAGCATTAGCAAGTATTGAGAGTGATTTTCGGAATACGGTGATTTTTTTATTTTCACTCTTTATAGTTGCCGCAATTATTGTTATTGGAATTACAATTTCTGTCGTTCGTAGTATTACAAAGAGCATCTATCAAGTTCGAGATGTAATAACGAGCGTCCCAGGACATGTAAATGAAGATTTACCACGTATTGAGGTTATATCTAAGGATGAAATAGGTGATATTGCAAAAGCGTACAATGAAATGGCCCATGCTCTAGAGGATTATTCTAAGCAAGAAAAAGATTTAAAGAAGTACCTTGAAAATGAGAATTGGATTAAAACAAAGTACGCAGAGATTATGACTAAATTCCAGGGCTTGCAGAATATTGAACGGTTTGGTGAAATGTTCATTTCAAAAGTGGCATCTTCCGTTGAGGCTACGTATGGTACAGTTTATTTAAAAGAAGAAGGCGAACTAAAACAAATTGCAGGATATGCATTAAGCGAAAATAGAAAAGTTGGAGAAGGAACATTTAAAATTGGAGAAGGACTAGTAGGACAATGCGCACTAGATAATAAGATCTTAAAGATTGATAAACTCCCAGTAGATTATATATCGGTCAAATCAGGTTTAGGAGAGTCGGCTCCAACTTCTTTAGTACTTCTTCCAATAGAAATAGAAGATGAAGTTCTAGGGGTTTTAGAATTAGCTAAATTTGAAAGGTTCACTTCTTTACAATTAAAACTATTAAAGCAAGTTAGTGAATCATCCGGGGCAATTATAAATCGAATAATAAATCATATGCAAATTGAAAAACTATTGACCGAGTCACAAACACTAACTGAAGAGCTGCAAACTCAATCAGAAGAGCTTCAGCAGCAACAAGAAGAACTTAGACTTACAAATGAACAGTTACATGAGCAATATAAAACTTCAGATGAAAAAACAAAAGAGTTGGAAAAAATCAAAAAGGACTTGGAAGAGAAAAATCGTGGCATAGAATTAAGCTCGAAATATAAATCAGAATTTTTGGCTAATATGTCTCATGAACTTCGAACCCCTCTTAACAGTATGTTAATTTTGTCGCAAATTCTCTCTGAAAATGGAGAAGGGAACTTAACAGAAAAACAAATTGAGTATGCTTTAACGATCCATTCTTCAGGAAGTGATCTTCTTGATCTAATCAACGATATACTTGATCTATCAAAAATCGAATCAGGGAAGATAGATATCTATCCTGAACAAGTGCTTTTAAATGATGTGAAAAGCTTTGTTGAGCGGCAATTTAATCCTGTTGCACGTCAAAAAGGCTTGAATTTTAAAATTACCCTTGCAGAGGATGCACCAAAGATAATATTTACGGATGATCAACGCTTAAAACAAATCTTAAAAAATTTATTGTCCAATGCATTTAAATTCACACAAAAAGGATCAGTTGAACTTCGATTAAGTAAAGGAAGAGAAGACGTTAGGTCAAAAATTGTCTTTTCAGTCGTTGATACTGGAATTGGTATCCCGAGAAGTAAGCAACAAGATATTTTTGAAGCGTTTTTCCAAGGGGACGGAACAACGAGCAGAAAATATGGCGGGACAGGTCTTGGTTTGTCAATCACTCGTGAATTATCACAACTATTAGGTGGTTATGTAACGATTGAAAGTGTTGAAGGAAAAGGAAGTACTTTTAGTCTTCACATACCAGATTATTACGAGCTTTCAGAGATCCAACAATCGGTAATGGAAGAAGTTGCTGCAACCAAGGAAAATAATGTACTAATTGTAGAGTCTAATCACCATACAGAACTAGAAAAGATTGAGACACCTGTTGTAAATGAAGAGCAAAAGGAAGCCTTTGAAGATCGAGTGGTACTCGTTGTCGATGATGATATGCGGAATGTATTTGCATTAACAACAGCTCTTGAAATGCAGAATATGAAAGTGTTGTTTGCTGAAAACGGGAGAGAGGCTCTTGAAATTTTAAATAGTGACAGGTCAATTGACATTGTACTTATGGATATAATGATGCCAGAAATGGATGGATATGAAGCAATGAAGCGGATCCGCGAAGTGGATGAATTTCAGGAACTTCCAATCATCGCATTAACGGCAAAAGCGATGAAAAGCGATAAAGAAAAATGTATTTTAGCTGGTGCTTCAGACTATATAAGTAAGCCGGTAAATATGGAACAGCTGCTTTCCCTAATCAAAGTATGGATATATAAGTGAGGAAATGAATGACAATGGCATTTACTTCAGAAGACGCAGATTTAGATGTGGAAAGAATAGAGATTGAACTATTGCTAGAAGGTATATATCGTCATTATGGATTTGATTTTAGAAATTATGCATACTCTTCCGTAAAACGAAGAGTATGGCACCGGGTTCGTGCTGAGCAACTTAACACTATTTCCGAATTACAATCGAAAGTGCTGCATGACCCAGTCGTCTTAAAATGTTTTCTAAACGACTTATCTATAAATGTGACAGAGATGTTTCGTGATCCAAGCTTTTTTAAATCTTTCCGAGAAAAAGTAATTCCATCTTTACGTGACTTACCGTTCATTCGTATATGGCATGCAGGATGTTCATCGGGGGAAGAAGCATATTCAATGGCCATCTTGTTACTTGAAGAAGGGCTATATGATAAAACAAAAATTTATGCTACTGATATGAACGAAGATATTTTAGAAAAGGCGAGAGAAGCAAGAATACCGTTGAGTTATATGCAAGTGTATACGAAAAACTATCAGCAAGCTGGAGGGCTCAAGGAATTCTCAGAATATTATACAGCCCACCATGATTATGTCCTCTTGCAGCCAATGCTCAAGAAAAATATCGTATTTGCCCACCATAACTTAGTCACTGATCATTCCTTTAATGAATTTCATGTGATCATCTGTCGTAACGTGTTAATCTATTTTAATACTTCATTGAAAAATAGAGTTTATGATCTTTTTTTTCATAGTTTAAGTGATGGTGGTTTTTTAGGTTTAGGCAATAAAGAGACACTAACTAGTGGTGACACCTCACACTTCTATCAAGAAGTTGATAGGGATGAGAAGATATATATTAAAGGCACGCCTAAAAACGCTACCGCTGGCCTCAACCAAAATTCTAGACATGATTACCGAAAAACATAAAACTACTTTAAAGGAAATTGAGGGATAAAAGATATGGTGAATGGGGAGAAAGTAGATATATTGTTAGTAGATGATCGACCTGAAAACCTTATTGCACTTGAAGCCGTTCTTGCGTCACCGTACTATAATCTTATTAAAGCTGATTGCGGGGAAGAAGCTTTAAAATATGTCCTACAGTATGATTTTGCTGTTATTTTGTTAGATGTACAAATGCCAGGGATGAATGGATTTGAGACTGCTGAATTAATAAAACAACGAAAAACTTCGATGCATATCCCAATTATTTTTATTACTGCCTTAAGCAAAGCGTCTGAACACGTTTCTAAAGGTTACTCAACGGGTGCAGTGGATTATATCTTTAAACCATTTAATCCGACTTTGTTACGAAGTAAGGTAGAGGCGTTTGTCGAAATATATAGAAATAGAAAAGAGATTGAAGTACAACGAAATGAATTAGAAAGGCAGACCGCCGACCTAAAGCAAAAGTATATGAACTTAGAAGTGATTATCGCTGATAAAACTAAAGAGTTACTTTTAGCAAATGAAGAATTACAAGTTTCTCAAGAAAGTTTCAGGAAAATCTTTCATTGCAGCCCAAACTTGATGGCAATCCGGTCCCTATATGATAAAAAGTACTTGCAAGTAAATAAAATATGGTCTGAGGTCACCGGTTATGAATTAGAAGAACTAGAAGGTGTACTTGATAACTTATTACATTTTAAACCTGATGCTACACAGGAGTTTACTAATGGTACACACTCTTTAGATTTACATGATGGGTTATACAATGAACAAGTAACATACGTAACGAAGAACGGCGAAACAAGAGATGGTCTACTTTCTACCGAACAAGTCTATATCAACGGTCATCCCTGTATTATAAGTGTCATAACTGACATTACAGAGTCGGTCAAAATGCAAAAAGAAATTACTCGTTTAGATCGATTGAATTTAGTTGGTGAAATGGCAGCTGGGATTGCTCATGAAATACGTAATCCGATGACGACAGTACTTGGCTTTTTACAACTTTCGAAAAAACAACAAGAATATCCTACCCCAATCGAGTATATTGACTTGATGATAGGTGAATTAGAAAGGGCTAATGGAATTATCACCGAATTTCTTGCATTAGCAAAAGATAAAGCAACAGATCCTCGTCTTGAAAATTTAAATGACATTATTTATGCTTTACACCCATTATTGCAGGCTGAAGGGATGTTAGGAAATAAACATGTCAACTTAGATTTAGAAGACTGCCCGCTATTATTCATTGACGAAAAAGAAATCAGGCAACTCATATTAAATATCGCTCTAAATGGGCTAGAGGCGATGCCTTTAGGTGGACAACTTACGATCCGAACTTATGTTGAAAGTGACAAAGCGATATTAAAAATTATCGATGATGGCCCAGGTATTGAACCAGACGTACTAAAAAATATTGGTACACCTTTTTTTACTACAAAAGATAAAGGGACAGGTTTAGGTTTAGCGATATGTTACAGTATCGCGGCAAGGAATCGTGCTAATATTGAAATTGATACGAGTGAACAGGGGACAACGTTTATCATAACTTTTCAACAAAGCATGCGGTTATGTAAAGACCCGGAGAATAGCACAAAAATATAGTTTTATAAAACATAATCCGTGGGGTTATGTTTTTTTGTTTTTTAGTAAAAAAGAAACATTCATAGATAGGTTAAAGAACGTTAAAACTATAAAGGAAAGATCAACTTGAAATGGTATAACATAAAAAAAGGATTGGAGTTCAGAGTATGGATGTAGTAACAATTGGTGAAACAATGGCACTTTTTACACCAGAAACTTCAGGATTGATGAGATATGCTCATACTTACTCTCGTAAGTTTGGTGGATCTGAATCAAATGTAGCTATTGGGTTAACCCGGTTAGGGCATCGTTCGGGGTGGATTAGCCGAGTAGGGGACGATGAATTAGGAAAAGCAATGGTCTCATTTATTCGAGGTGAAGGTGTTGATGTTAGTGAAGTTCAAGTCGAAAGAAGTGCACAGACAGGAATTTATTTTAAGGAATTACGGCGCGAAGACGATGTCAGGGTACTTTACTATCGTAAAAACTCTGCCGCGAGTAGAATGTCTAAGAATGATTTGAACGAAGAATATATTGCTCAAGCAAAATATCTTCATATTACTGGAATTACACCAGCTTTGAGTGATAGTTGTTATGAAATGTTAAAAGAGGCTGTTCATCTAGCAAAGAAAAACGGAGTAACCGTTGTTTTTGATCCGAATTTGAGAAAAACATTATGGAATGAAGAAAAAGCGAGACAGGTTCTACTTGAGTTCGTAAAGGAAAGTGATATTGTTCTCCCTGGGATCGCTGAAGGGAAATTTTTATATGGAGTAGACAATCCGCAACATTTAGGAGAACACTTCTTGGAAGATGGTCCAACAACCTGTGTTTTAAAGTTGGGACCAAGAGGTGCTCAATACTTTACAAGAGAAAAGAAAGAATTTGTTCCGAGTTTTACAGTAAAGAAGGTTATTGACCCAGTTGGCTCAGGAGATGGTTTTTGTAGTGGATTTTTATCAGGACTGTTAGATGGACTTTCTTTATATGATGCTGTAAGACGAGGTAACGGTGTAGGTGCTATGGTCGCAATGGTAAACGGTGATGTGGAAGGTTTACCTGATAAACGTGACTTAGAGTTATTCATAAATGAGACAGACAAAGATGATGTCAATCGATAATGGAGGTTATCACTTATGGGTTACCTAGATAGGATAAAAGAAAATGGGGTTGTGGCAATTATTCGTGGTGCTGACCCTAAAAATATTTTACATATTGCTAAAGCTCTTCAAGAAGGTGGAATACAAACATTAGAAATAACAGTTGAGACCCCAAAGGTTATGACTTTAATTGAGTCGGTTCGTACGGAATACCCAGATTTAATTGTTGGTGCCGGTACAGTTCTTGATCCGGAGACAGCTCGAGCAGCAATTCTCGCTGGCTCTCAATTTATATTTTCTCCAACTGTAAACGAAGCAACGATTCGTTTAACGAAAAGATATGGTGTTATTAGCATCCCTGGAGCATTAACTCCAACGGAAATTCTAACAGCGTATGAACATGGTGCGGACGTAATTAAAGTTTTTCCCGCCAACATATACGGTCCGGGATATCTAAAGGATGTACATGGACCTCTGCCGCACATTCCGTTGATGCCTACAGGCGGGATCGATTTACATAATGTTGCGGACTATATTCAAAAGGGTGCCGTGGCTGTAGGTCTAGGTAGCGCACTTGTAAACACAAAAAAAGAAATGACTGACGAATTTTTCGAAGAATTAACGCAAAACTCCAAATCATTTGTAGAGGCCGTTAGGAAAGCGCGAGAAGTGTAAAGGTGAGGAAAAGTAAGAGAATATTGAATAAACCACTAGGAATGATATTCCTAGTGGTTTTAAATTTTCCAAACTGCCAGCCCTAATTTCAGCCGATAGAATAGAAACGGAAAGTTATTGTTAGGTGCTCGTTATTATTGATAAGTTACAAGTATGCCTCTAATGACGTCTTTGAAAATCACTTATCGTTTTGTAATGAGGTTGAAGTGAAATATAAAGATTTTTAAATGTGTGATAGAGGGTTTGATAAACTTTATGATTTTCTTCGCTCGGTAAATAAGATGTTTCCATTGGAATAAACTGTTTTATATCTTTCAGAGATTTTTCTTCTCCTACTCCCACGAGTCCCATCCAAGCAGCACCCCAGGCAGAACTTTGATGACTTTTAGGAACTTGAACTTCTTGTCCAAAAACATCTGCTAAAATTTGAAGCCAGAGTGGAGATCGTGCAAACCCACCGCTTGCGAAGATATTTTTTGTAGGGCCAGCAAGTCTTTCAAGTGCTTCACTTACTGATAGTAAACTAAAGGTGACTCCTTCCATTCCTGCACGAATAAGGTGTTCCTTTTTATGAGCTAATGTTAATCCGATAAAGCTCCCTCTAGCATTTGCATCCCAATACGGGGCACGCTCTCCATTTAAATAAGGTAAGAACAGTAATCCGTTAGCCCCAGGGTTGACTGTCTTAGCAAGTTGAACAAGTTGTTCATAAGCACTTTTTCCATCTTTTTGCGCTAGGTAAACTTGATGCTCACCAACAATCTCCTTTAACCACTGGAGGACAATCCCTCCATTATTTGTAGGCCCGCCCATGATCCAAGAGTCTCTCGTTAAACCATAACAGAAGATCTCTTGTAACTCATCGGTTTGGGGTTTACTTGCCATTTGCCGGATAGCTCCGCTTGTACCAACTGTAATGGCAACATCCCCTGAATTAATTGCCCCTATCCCGAGGTTTGCAAGAGGTCCATCGCTTGCCCCAATGACAAACTTAGTATCCAAGCTTAATCCAGTTTCCTCTACGACTTTACTTGATAGCCCTTCTAATACATGAGTTGGGGGAACAGGTGTTGAAAGCTGTTCTTTTTGAATACCCGTCATTGCTAAGGCTTGTTCATCCCATTCGAATGTATGTACATTAAACATTCCTGTTGCAGAAGCAATTGAATAGTCGACAATATATTGATTAAACCATTTCTTGATTAAGTACTCTTTTATTGAAATAAACTTATTCGCCTCTAGGTAAGGGGGGAAATTGGTTTCTTTCATCCAGATTAATTTTATTAATGGTGACATTGGGTGAATCGGTGTTCCTGTTTTCATATAAATATCAAGCCCACTTGTTGACTTGATTGTTTCTGCTTGGTGAACACTTCTTCCATCGGCCCATGTAATGGAAGGTGAAATGGCGTTTCCTTGATCGTCCATGCAAATAAGAGAGTGCATCGCTGAAGAAATTCCTACAACGATAATTTGATCAGTAGAAGTTACTCCTGCTTCAACAATGGTTTTAAGCGCTTTTTTTGCAGCTTTTTCTATCTCGTCAGGATCTTGCTCAACCCATGATGGTTGAGGGTGATAGACATTATAGGTTTCTTCACTTTCTGCTTTCACTTTCCCATTTCTCGTAAAAAGAACAGCTTTCGCACTTGTTGTGCCAATATCTAGTCCAATAACATAATCCACGATACGTTCTTCCTTTCAGTTAAAAAGCTCAACCCCTATATAAGAGAAGTACTTATCTCCCTTAATATTAGCAATTTCAATCATTGTATCCGGATTGAAAGGAAATACCAAATTTCTATAATTTCTTTAGTAGAAATGCATAATATTCCTTTCCTAAATCAAAATAAGAAAAGTGAATTTGCGAACTTATAAGTTCAAAAACTCAAAAGCAAAAGGTTAGTATTTACTGCCGCTGGATGAAATCTAAAGTTCATCATAAAGAAAAAACAGGAGGTATTACGGGTGAATTACTTCAAAACAATTTTTACAACGCTTTTTATTTTCACATTGTTTTTTGTAGCTGCTGCTTGTGGGACAGCGCCAGCTGAGCCAGATGCAGGAGAAGGGACAGCAGGTGAAGAAGCACCTGGTGTACAACGAACAATCCGTGCTGGTATTGGTTTAAATGATCAGCATCCTCAGTACTTAGGTTTACTCAAGTTTAAAGAGTTGGTTGAGGAAAGAACTGATGGATCGATTGTCGTTGAAACGTATCACAGTGGTCAATTAGGGGATGACCGGTCGATGATGGAAGCACTGCAACTTGGTACTCAAGAAGTGACTGTTCCATCTACTGCACCAATTGCAGGTTTTGTTCAAGAGTTTACTGTATTTGACTTCCCATTCTTATTTCCTAGTAATGAAGTGGCCGATGAAGTATTAGATGGTGAAGTAGGTCAAATGATGTTAGATAAGTTAGAAGATCAAAATTTAGTCGGGCTTGCTTATTGGGAAAATGGTTTCCGTGATTTAACAAATGCACGTCGGGCAGTGGCATCAATGGAAGATATGCAAGGGTTATCCATTCGTACGATGGAAAATGAACTTCACCTTGAAGCGTTTCGTGCTTTAGGTGCAAACCCGACACCAATGGCTTTCACTGAGTTATTTACCGCATTGCAACAAGGTGCTGTAGATGGTCAAGAAAACCCTGTAGCAACTATATATTTACAAGGATTTCATGAAGTTCAAGACCACATTTCTAACACGCATCATATTTATAGCCCGTTTGTTTTCTTAATGTCAAAGACATTCTATGACTCACTGACAGAAGAAGAACAAGAAATTGTAAGCGAGGCAGCTAGAGAAGCTGGTCAACATCAACGTCAATTAAATCGTGAAGCAAATGCCCAATATTTAGATGATTTACAAGAAGCTGGTATGACTTACACAGAAATTGATGCAGAAGCGCGCCAAGAAATGATTGATACTGTTCAGCCTATATTAGATAAATATGCTGAACGCATCGGTCAAGATATTGTTGATCAAGTATACGAAGCAATACGGGAAGCACAAGAAGATTAGTCCATCCGAAGTAAAGGGACTTGAATAAGAAGCTTTTTCAAGTCCCTTAATTCTCTTCATTCAATGAAGAAACATAAAAGTATATATCTTAGCACCATAAAACTATTTTACATAGCTAATGATCTCCCAATAAGGTATATAGTTTTGAGGATCTTCAATAATAAAAAGTAACTAATAATGAAACATAAAAAGTGAGGGGTGCTTAGTGTTTGTAGTAAGGTGGCTAAATGAGCATATCGAGGAAGTGTTCCTCGTTATTTTTTCTATGATTATGGTTGTAGTTATTGCAATGCAAGTTTTTATGAGATATGTCATGGAAGCTTCCCTTGCTTGGTCTGAAGAATTGGCGCGTTATTGCTTTATTTGGTTAGTTTATCTTGGAATTAGCTATGGAGTAAAGAAACAACGTCACATTAAAGTCGATGTCATGCTCTTATTACTCAAGGATAAAGGGAAGATCATTTTAAATATCATTGCGAACTTATTATTTTTAGGATTTGCGATTTTCGTCGTTTATTATGGGTATGATATTGCTTCAAGGTTGTTAGCCTGGGGGCAGCGGTCACCAGCTCTTCAGCTACCGATGGGACTCGTATATATGGCAACGCCAATTGGTATGGGTTTAACGATTATACGGTTAATCCAACAACTGATAAAACAGGTGAAGTCGTTACTAGGGAAAGAAGAATTTGATGTAAAGACAGAACAAGAGAGACTGCTTGATATACAAGATATAGAAGAAGATGTTGAAAGAGGTAAGAATAAATTATAAAGGGGTATTGATATGGCAGCAGGTGTACTATTTGGAAGCTTTGCCCTTTTCCTGCTTTTAAGCGTTCCTATTGGGATAGCACTAGGTTTAGCAACATTAGTAACAATTGTATATACCGGCTCTTTACCTGTTGAGTTTCTTGCTCAAGGTCTAGTGACTTCTGTTGATTCGTTTCCTTTAATGGCAGTACCTTTTTTCATATTAGCTGGTGAAATTATGGGTAAAGGTGGAGTTTCTGACCGCTTATTCCGAGTAGCGAATACGATTGTAGGAAACAAAACAGGCGGGTTTGCAATTGCGACTATAATTACGTGTATGTTTTTTGCCGCTATATCTGGGTCAGGACCTGCAACAGTTGCAGCAATTGGTGGCATAATGATACCGGCTATGGTTCGTCAAGGTTATGATAAACGATTTTCAACAGCAGTTGTCGCTGCAGCTGGTTCATTAGGTGTTATCATACCGCCGAGTATTCCTATGGTAATTTACGGGGTTGTCGGTGGTGTTTCCATTGGTAATTTATTTATTGCAGGGATTGTTCCTGGTTTACTTGTAGGTTTTGCCCTCATGGGCTATGCCTACTTTTATTCGAGAAAGAAAGGTTATCGTGGAACAGAAGGTAAATTTTCATTTATGACGTTTTTAAAGGCAAGTTGGGAAGCGAAGTGGGCATTACTCGTTCCGATTATTATCCTTGGTGGTATTTATGGTGGTATATTTACACCGACAGAGGCTGCAGTTATTGCAGTTGTTTATGGTTTAATTGCAGGAATGTTATTGTATCGTGAATTAAAAATTAAAGAGATGCCCAAAGTATTTATTGATGCTGCACTTACAACAGCTACAATTTTAATAATTGTCGGGACGGCAACAGCTTTCGGACGATTATTAACAGTGCAACAAATTCCAAACCAAGTGGCTCAAGCCATGTTGAATTTTTCAGAAAATCCGATTGTTATTATCTTATTAATTACACTCTTGTTATTAATTGTCGGATGTTTTATGGATACGTTGGCAGCGATAATTATTTTAACACCAATCCTTCTGCCGATTGCAATAAATATTGGCTATGATCCGATCCACTTTGGAATTTTAATGATCGTTAATCTAGCCATTGGTTTTATCACACCACCATTAGGTGTAAACCTTTTTGTTGGTTCAGGGATATCAGGTTTATCGATCGAAGCCATTTCTCGAGCGATTATTCCGTTTTTCCTAGTGATGCTTTTTGCCCTTTTCATCATAATTTTCATTCCACAACTATCATTAATGTTCTTGAATTAAGATAAGAGAATTGGGGTGAACGAAATATGAGCGATATCAGTTTTAAAGAGATTACGATTAACTTAAGTGAGGATCGAACGATCATTGAATTAAGTAAAATAATTCAACCCTTTCAATCTGAAATTTATTTGCGTAAGTTGTTACGTGGTAATCCTATTGAAGTCAATTTAAAAAGTTTTTTAGGGTTAATTACAATGAACCTGCAAAACGGGGATACCATTACTGTTAAAGCTGTAGGTAAGGATAGTGAAGAAGCTGTACAAGCTGTTGTAAATTATTTAACACAAGCTTAGTTTACAGTGGAAAAGAGGCGGATGAAGAAAGCCGCCTCTTTTTTAAAGAATAGAAGTATCCAATAAGTACTGAACATTATTCTTCTCTTTTTCAATGAGTGGTGTTTGTCTATTCTAGGGGGGAATAGTTGTTCTGATTGGGGGGAGTAGGGTGACTATATTTTTTGAAGTAGTTTTACCTGTTCTTCTAGTTTTCCTCATTGGCTTTCTCGTACAGAAATGGCGGAAAATTAAAATTCCAGCAGTTTCAGAAGTCGCTATTTATATTATGACACCTTGTTTAGTTTTTCGTACCTTTTATACGGCTCAGTTAGATATGCAGTATTTTTATATGGTCATTTTTTCTGTTTTGCTTTTAGTTGCCTTAATTCTTATTAATAAAGTGTATTCATTTTTAATGAAATATCCTCAGTCAACAGAAGGAGGACTAATCCTTTCTACCGCTTTTATGAATTCAGGCAATTATGGGGCGCCAATTATTTTATTTGCTTACGGTGAAGCAGGCTTCGATTATTCGGTTACTTTCTTAGTACTGCAAGCGATCGTTATGAACTTCTTTGGGGTTTATTATGCAGCCAGAGGAAATGAAGGGATAAAAATTGCAATGAAGGCTGTTTTTTTAATGCCGGCTACATATGCAGTTATTATTGCCTTACTAGCTAAAACATTAGATGTGTCTGTTCCTGATAACTTAATGGCAACCGTTCATATTATTGCTGAAGCAACTGTCCCTACCGTAATGATCATCTTAGGAATGCAACTAGCCTTGATTGAGTTAGGTAATTTTGAATGGGGAAAAATTACATACGGAACCGTGGTCCGGTTAATACTGTCCCCTTTAATTGCGTATGGGATTACATTAATTCTGCCAATTGACCCTCTCCTAACAAAGGTTCTTATCGTTTCTGCAGCTATGCCATCTGCAGCGACGATCGTAATGTATGCTGTTCAATTTGATTCTGAGCCTAAGCTCGTTTCTAGTATAACGTTAGTAACAACATTAGTGAGTATCTTAACCATTACGTTGTTATTAGGCTTATTACAGTAGTACTTTGTAAGGGAGTTTATAGAAAGATGGTTACTTTACAATTGAAATTAAGTTGTTATTTTAGTGTCTGGCAATTAACAGTCTTCTATTAAATGAAAACATGTTTGGAGGAACTATAATGGATATTTATTTTTCACCTGAATTAAGTAAAGAAGATGCACAAGTATTGAATATTGTTGATCGAGAAGAAAAAGCAGTAGGTTATTTGGCTTATATAATTGATGAAAAAAAAGTATATGTGTATGGTCAGTTAGAGAATGAAGGTGTTTATGAAGACTTTAAGGACCTAGTAAAGCCATACCTTAAAGGTTTACAAAAAATAAAGGAAGGTGCAGAAGTGTATTCCTATCTATCTGTTGGGGGGAAGAAAGTAGAACTTGAAGATGAAGAGAAGAAATAAAACACAGAAGGTACCTCTGGGTTATTATCCCTATCAGTGTATAGAAACTAGCTGAAAGGATGGTTTGGGGTGTATTCACTCCTTCTTTACATTTTGTATTTTAATGTCTATGTCCAAATCCTTTCTACTATGTTAACGAAGTTACCACTATTTTTAACTAAAAAGGTATTGCTATTAATTAATAAATTTGTTATATTAATATTTGTCGCTTCAACAAGACAACTAATGCAACAAATGAAATAGATTACAAAAAATAGTTGTTGATTAAATGTTGCTATCGTGATAAGATATAATTCTTGTCGCTGACAACGACAAAAAAAGTTCTTTGAAAACTGAACAAAAAGCCAAGCGAAATAAATGAGATGCATGATATCTCGTCAATGTTTTAAAAACGTCACAGTGATGAAGGATCTTCGATTAAGAACGCGACGACAATCGCAACATTGAAGCCACCACATCCTGTGGAAGTGAGCTATATCAAACACTTTTATGGAGAGTTTGATCCTGGCTCAGGACGAACGCTGGCGGCGTGCCTAATACA